>CAZFLK010000154.1:0-13820 GCA_964519245.1 uncultured Verrucomicrobiota bacterium | reverse complement strand
CGAACCTCGAACCTCGAACCTCGAACCTCGAACCTCGAACCTCGAACCTCGAACCGCGAACCGCGAACCGCGAACCGCGAACCGCGAACCGCGAACCACGCAACTACCGCCCGATGCTCTTATAGATAAAGCCGAGTTTCTCCATCTCGGCGGGATTGAAGAGGTTTCTGCCGTCGAACAGGATGGGGTGGGAGAGTTGTTTTCGCGCGCGCTCCAGGTCCAGTTCCGTGAATTGCGGCCATTCGGTGGCGATCACGAGCGCGTCGCAGCCCTCGGCGACCTCGTTCATGTCGTCGACGTAGGTCACGTTGTCGAGGAGGTCTTTTGCCTTCTCCATGGCCTTGGGGTCGTGGACCCGGAGTTCGGCTCCCTCCATCTGCAGGCGTTTGCAAAGGTCGATGGCCGGCGACATGCGGACGTCGTCCGTGTTCTGCTTGAAGGCCAGGCCGAGCACGCCGATTTTCTTGTCCTTCAGCACCCAGAGCGTTTCGGCGATCTTCTTGACGAAGCGGTCCATTTGATCGGCATTGATGTGCTGGACTTCCTTGAGGAGTTGGAAGTCGTAGCCGAGTTCCTCGGAGATCTTGATGAACGCGCTGAGGTCCTTGGGAAAGCAGCTGCCGCCAAAGCCGAGGGAGGCATTGAGGAAACGGCGGCCGATGCGCTCGTCCATGCCGATGCCGTTGGCGACCTCCTGGACATTGGCGCCGGCGGCTTCGCAGATGACGGAGACGGCGTTGATGTAGGAGATTTTCAAGGCCAGGAAGGAATTGGCCGCGTGCTTGATCAACTCGGCGGAATTGATGTCCGTGACGATGATGGGCGCCTTGAAAGGATCGTAAATCTCGGTCATGGCGGCGACGGGCCGCTGAGAGCGCACGCCGACGACGACGCGGTCGGGTTGCATGAGATCCTCGACCGCGAAGCCCTCGCGGAGGAACTCGGGGTTGCTGACCACGTCGAAATCCACGCCCGCCTGGTTGTAGCGTTTGATGGTCTCGGCGACCTTCTCGCCCGTATTGACCGGCACGGTGCTCTTGTCGACGACGATCTTGTAGCCGTTCATGGCGCCGGCGATGTCCCGGGCGACGCGTTCGATGAAGCTGAGGTCCACGGAACCGTCCGGCTGGGGCGGGGTGGGAACGGCGATAAAGATGACGTCGGAGTTGCGGACGCCTTCGGGGGTGGAATCGGAGAAGGAGAGGCGGCCTGCGTCGACGTTCTTCCTGACCAGTTCCTCGAGCCCCGGCTCGTAGATGGGAATGCCGCCGGATTGCAGCAGTTTGACCTTCTCCTCGTTGTTGTCGACGCAGATGACCTGGTGCCCGACCTCCGCGAAGCAGGTTCCGGTGACCAGCCCGACGTAGCCGGTTCCGATAATCGTGATCTTCATGTTATCGATCCTGCGCCGTGTGCCGCTGGAATTGCCGCCGGTCCGGCTATTTGGATTCGGCCTTGGAGCCCTCGGCGGACGGGGCGGCGGCGGGCGGCGTCGTGGCTTTCTGCAGGTTTTGGATTTGTTGTTGCAAGGCGGGAGCGAAGGTCGATGCGGCGGGCGGCGCGTTGGTCTCCTTGGGTTCCAACTCGGGGTGGAGTTCGAGGAGTTCGGCCCGTTTGCGGCTAGCTTCCGAGCTGAAGGCGCCGCCGGTGACCGAGGCGACCATCTGGTCATAGATCCGCAGAGCCTCTTCCGGTTTTTCGGAAGTCTCCAGCAGGTGCGCGCGGGCGAGCTTGGCCTGCTCGGCGACGGGGTCATTGGGGAAGGATTCGGAGACGGTCTTGTATTCGGTCAGCGCCTGTTCGGTCTCGCCCTTGGCGTCGGCGCAGGCCGCCTTGCCGAGGCGGGCGGTGGGAAGATGCGAGCCATTGGGGTAGGCTGCGAGGTATTCGTTGAAGCGAGTGTTGGCGGCGTCGAAATCGCCTTCGGTGAAGGCGGCTCCCGCGGCGAGGATCAGGGCGCTTTCCGCGGCGCTGGATCCGGGATGTTTGTCCCGGACGGCGAGGTATTCGGCGGCCGTGGGTTCCCGGCGTTTTCCGTCGTCGTCGAGTTGCGCGCCCAACGCGGACAAGTCATTGGCGGCGGCGATCTCCGCCTTGCGGGCGCTGTTTTGCGCGGCGGCTACGGCGACTCCGATGACAACGGCCAGTCCCAAGCCCCCCAGCAGCTTGTTGCGGTTTTTCTCCAGCCACGCCAGCAGATCGAGCTGCTTCTCAGTAAAATCAACTTCTGAACTCATAAAAAAAGGTCGGCTATTCTTCGGGGGGGCATCAAAAAGGCAAGCTCGAAATCGGCTAAAAAACGGGTTTTTTACGCGGCTTTTGCATTTAATTCAGCAAGGCGGCAAAACGCAGCCCGCGACTGCTGGGGCGGACTTCCGAAAACTGAAAACAATGCATGAATTGCTCGATGATTGCGGCGCCCATGAGCATGACGTCTGCGCGTTCGGGCGGCAGGCCGGGGATTTGTCCGCGCTGGCGGAAGCCCAGCCGCCAAAGCTTTTCGGTCCAGTTGGCGACGATTGGCAGGGACAGAGTGGCGGCCTCGATCCGCTCGCGGTCGTAGTCGTCGGTCTGCAATTCCATCCGGGCGAGAATGCCAAAGGTTCCGCCGACGCCGATCAGGGCCGGGGCTGGGGCGTCGGGATGACAGGCAAGGGCGGGTTTGAGTCCGGCCTTGACGTGACGGCGGAGGTAGTCGGCGATGGACTTCCGGCAATCGCGCAGTTCCGCTGGTTGAGGCGGTTCGGCGGGGCGGAGCTTTTCCAGCCAGCGGACCGTGCCGAGTTCGAAGCTTTCACTCCACTCCAGCCGGCCATGGGTTCCGACCGTGCACTCGGTGCTGCCGCCGCCGATATCGATGACGCAGGCGGATTCCGGGGCGTTTGCCAGTCCGGCTGCGGCGCCTCGAAAGGCCCAGTCCGCTTCCTGGCGACCGGAGATGATCTCCACCTCAAGGCCGGTGGACGCGGTGATGGCTGCGGTCAGATCGTCGCCATTTTGCGCGTCCCGGGTTGCGCTGGTGGCGATGACCCGGATAGCGTCGGCCCCGAGCTCCCTGGCGCGCCGCTGGAATCCAGCGATTGCCTGGACAGTGCGGTCGATGGCGGCGGGTTGGAGTCGGCGTGAGTCGTAGAAACCTTCGCCCAGTCGGGTTTGCTCGCCGCGTTCCCAGAGGGGGGTCACCTCTTGTTGTTGGATCTCGGCCACGAGCAGTTTGACCGAGTTGGTGCCGATGTCGATGACGGCGCGGCGTTGTTTGATCGCGTTCATGCCGGGGCGGAGGTCCGACGCGCAAACACCGCGGCGCCGATGATTCCGGCGTCGTCGCCGAGCCGGGAGGCGGCGATCCGGATGCCCGCCCGCACGCCGGGATCCGTGTATTCCGCCACCTTGTCCTTGATGACGGGAAGAATGAGGCTTTCCATTTGCTCGATCATGCCCCCGCCGAGGGCGATCACCTCCGGGTTGACGATATTGATGAGCGAGCCGATGGCGGCGCCGATGCGGGCGGCGGCCTCCCGGACGAGGGCTTCAACGTAGGTGTCGCCGCGCCGGATGGCCTTGCGGAGCTGTCCGCTCTTGATTTCCTTCAGGTCGGGACCGACCAGCTTGGTGAGCAGCGTGCTCTGGCCTTGGGCGACGTCGGCTCGAATTCGGGCGGCGAGCGAGGCTCGGCCGGCCATGGATTCGAGGGATCCGGGGACGTTGTCGGCTCCCGTGCCCCCCCCATAATTGAGCGTCATCTGTCCGAACTCGCCGGCTGAGCCGGTTGCGCCGGTGACCAGTTCGCGGTTGATGACGAGGCCGCCGCCGATGCCGGTGCCGGGAAAGATTCCGAGCAGATGACGCGGGCGAGCCTGATACTCGGCCTCGTAGATTCCCAAGGTCGCCAGGCTGCAATCGTTGCCAACGGACACGGGCGCCTTGAGGCGCTCCCGCAGGCGCTTCCGCAGGGGCAGATCGCGCCATCCCAGGTTGGGAGCGAAGATGACGGATCCGGTCGCTTCCTCGATGGGGCTGGGCGCGCCGACCCCAATCCCGCGGATTTGATGCCAGGTCAGTCCCGCCTTGACGACAACCTCGCGTGCGCACTCCGCGATCCGGTCAATCACGGCGTCAGCCCCGTCGCTCGCTCCGGCCGGAATCTTGGCGCGGGATATCGGCTTCAAATCGTCGCCGATGACTCCGGCGAGTATCTTGGTGCCTCCGAGGTCGATGCCAATCCAGGCGGGGGGCGTTGTCTTGGCGGGCGCCATTGCGGGGTCAGGAACTGGCGAGCAGGGATTCAATGTTGGCCTGCAATTCGGCGTTGACGTCGTCGGCGGGGCGGGCTCCGTCGACGATGGTGAATCCGTAGGTTTCCCGGAGTCGTTGAAACTGTGCGGCCATCCGGCTTTGATATTCGAGGAAGCTGTCGAACATGTCCGAGGTCAGGCCGAGGTCCATGCCGCTTTCCCAGAAGTCGAGCGTGTTGTTCTTGGCCAGGTTGCGCTGCAGCAGTTCCTTGGGCGAGACCTGGAGGTAGAACACGGCGTCCGGGGCGAGCGCGATCCCGTACATGTTCTTCAGCCAGGATTCGTTCTGACCGCGTACGAGGTCGCGGGCCATCAGGGTGTAGATGTAGCGGTCGGCGAGGACCATCAGGCCCGCTTTCAGGGCCGGCAGAATCGCATTTTCCAGTTGGTCGGCGAAGTCGGTGGCATAGAACAGGCTGAGGGTTTTGCGGTTGAGGATGTTGCCTTTCTTGGCCTCCTCCAATTCCTCGCTGACGAGGGTCGAGCGTTTCAGGCCGACCTGGACGGTCGCGTGTCCGGAGGCTTCGAGCCATTCGACGAGCCGGGCGATCTGGGTGGATCTGCCGGAGCCGTCCGCGCCCTCCACAACGATGAGTTTGCCGGTCAGGTTTTCCGGGGCGACACCGGGAATGCCGTGGCCGTAGAAGCGTTTGGGAGTGGGGCGCGGCACGATCACCTTTCGTTGACCGAGGCGGCGTCTGCGCGTTGAGTGTTTCCGTGCGGGCATGGCGTCAGCTTTCCGGCGCGGTGAAGGCGGCGAGGTCGATCTGGTCTGAGACGAGTTGCCGGACGAGGGCCTGTTGGGGTTCGATCTGCTGGTTGGCGTCGATGACGCGGAATCCGTAGTCGGAGCTCATGGCCAGGTATTGCTCCAGCATGCGTCCCTGGAAGATGCGGAAACTTTCGTAAGGGTCGGATGACAGGCCGAGATCCATTCCGGCCTCGAAGTATTTCAGTTGCGGTCGGCCGGAGAGGATACGCTTCAGCGACACTTCCAGGTCGGCCCGGAAGAAGAAGGTCATGTCCGGATGGACGGCGAAGTCGTAGATTCCCTCGACCCAGTTCTGCGGGCATCCGCGGACGACGTCGCGGGCAAAGGCGGTGAAAATGTAGCGATCGCAGAGGACGATGTGTCCGGCCCTCAGGAGGGGGACGAGTTGGCGCTCGTAGCGGTCGGCGAAATCGGTGGCGTGGATCAGGCTGAAGGTGGTCGGGGTGAGCAGTTCCCGGCTCTTGCCTTTGCTGGTGGCGCTCTTGACCAGGATGGAAGAGTTCCACTCGGTGAAGAAGACCTTCAAGCCCTGCAGTTCCATCCAGCGCTTGAGCAGGTAGACCTGGGTTGACTTGCCTGAGCCGTCGAGCCCTTCCACAGCGATCAGTCGACCGGGAAAGTTGTGCTTCGAAACGGGTTTGTTCACCGGGCGGGAGGCTACGAAGAGGCCGGTTGAAAAGGAAGGGAATTCTCGGCGACGTCGATCGAGGTTGCGTTGGGCAGGGTCAGGAAAAAGGAGGCGCCGCCGGCGTCCTGGTTGCGCGCCCAGACTTCGCCGCCGTGTGACTGAATGATGTGCTTCACGATGGAGAGGCCGAGTCCGGTGCCGCCCTGTTCCCGGGATCTGGCGCGGTCGACCCGGTAGAAGCGTTCGAAGATGCGTTCGGTTGCCTCGGGCGGGATTCCGGGGCCCTGGTCGGTCACGGACAATTCGGTCGAATTGTTTCCGGAGGGGCGGGCGGACACGGTGACGACGCTGTTTTCGCCCCCGTACTTGATGGCGTTGTCCAGCAGGTTGAAGAGGGCCTGGTGCAGGCGGTCGCCGTCGGCGCGCACTAGGCACGGCTCGGCGACGTCGATGTCGAAGGTGACTTGGCGCTTCCTCGCGCGGTCCTGCAATTCATCGGCGACGCGCCGCGTCAGGGCGGCGAGTTCGAGGGGGTGGACGCTCAGGACGATCTGGCCGGACTCGAGGCGGGAGATGGTGAGCAGGTCCTCGATCAGATAGGTCAGGCGATCGGCGTGCTTCTGGATGGTCTGCAGGAATTTGGGCGCGACCTCGGGTTCGTCCTTGGCCCCGTCGATCAGGGTCTCGACATAACCCTTGATCATGGACAACGGCGTGCGGAGTTCATGGCTGACGTTGGCGACGAATTCCTTGCGCGTGTTTTCGAGCTGTTTGATGCGGGTGAGATCGTGGAAGACCATGATCGCGCCCTGGGTCTCGCCTTCCTGGTTCAGGTAGACGGCGGCGTTGACGCGAAGGACGCGATGGTCGAGCCCGGGCAACTCCAGTTCCGCGCCCAGGGCCCGGCCCTCGATGATGGTGCGGTTGACGATTTCCTGGAGCTCGTTCAGTCGGAAGGCCTCGATCACGTT
The DNA here is from genome assembly GCA_964519245.1 of uncultured Verrucomicrobiota bacterium. Lineage (GTDB taxonomy): Bacteria > Verrucomicrobiota > Verrucomicrobiia > Limisphaerales > JAYPEY01 > JAYPEY01. The sequence goes on along the minus strand of CAZFLK010000154.1, from coordinate 7,154 downwards.
CATGCCGCGGATGTCGTTGGACAGGCTGAAGAGTTGTTCGATCGCCTGGTTGTTGAGGGCGACCCGGTTGTTGCGGTCGAGGAGGAGAACGCCCTCCACCATGCTGTCGAACAAGGCCTCCTGCTTGGCCTTCTCCCGTTCGGCGATTCGCTCGTTGGCCTCGGTCTGCTGTTGGAGTCGTCGTTCGGCCCGGGCGAGGGCGAGCCGGGTCTGGCGGCAGCGAAGCCGCCACCAAAGGTTGGAGGCGATCAATGCGAGCGCAAGCAGGATGGTCAACGGGGCCCAGGGCATGTCACCTCAGTCTGACTGGCTGTTTGAAGTCGGCTCGCCGCCATTCGGCGACGCGGCCGGCCCGGCGAATGGCGCGACCGGCGTTCAATCCTCGACAAAGCGGTAGCCGACGCCGCGCACGGTGCCCACGTAGCGGGCCGCCGCGCCGAGTTTTTCGCGGAGGCGTCGGACGTGGGTGTCCACGGTCCGCGTGTCGATGATGTTGTCGTAGTTCCATACGTCCTGCAGCAGTTGTTCCCGGGTTTGAACCCGGCCGCGGCGTTGAGCCAGCAGATTCAGCAGTTTGAATTCGGTGGCGGTCAATTCGATCTGCTTGCCCAGGACGCGGACGATATGGCCGGGGACATCGATGTAAAGGTCCTTGAACTGCACCACCTCCTGCTTGTCGTCTCCGGATCCATCGGCGACGCGGAGGAGTCGTTTGATCCGCAGCACGAGTTCGCGGGGGCTGAAGGGCTTGGTGACGTAATCGTCGGCTCCCAACTCGAGGCCGAGGATGCGGTCCACTTCGGCGGCCTTGGCGGTCAGCATGACGACGGGGACGTTGGAGGTGGCCGGGTCGCGGCGGAGGATCTTGCAGACTTCCAGGCCTTCGACCTCCGGCAGCATGAGATCCAGCACGATCAGGTCGGGCAGGATGTCACGCGCTTTCTTGAGCGCCTCATCGCCCGCCATGGCGGTGGCGGTGCGAAATCCGGCCCCCCGCAGGTTGAATTCGATGAGTTCCACGGCGTCGGGCTCGTCATCGACGATTAGTATGGTCTGCTTCATGTTCGGAATGGCGCGGGAGCGATAGAATTGGAGCTGATCGTGTCTCTGAGAGGCGGCGTGATTATGGCATTCAGGTTACAATGTCGTGACGGCTGTTTCCCCGGAAGGTTCCAGAGGTCGTTTATATCGCGTTCAGGTGACGGAGCGGCGCCATTGGAGGGGCGCGGGATGCGGGGGGGATTCAACGCAGGGAGACGATGGTTTTCAAAGGAAAAACCCGGGGCAGCTTTGGTGTGTCGGCGCTTGAACGCGTGCGGCTGCCTGCTAGGTTTCCGCTGACGCGATGGCAGTTCCCCCGCAACCGGAAAGCCCGCCCGGATCCCTTGGCGAGATCCGGCGCCTCGAGGCTGAAGTGGAACGCTTGAAGGGGGAGTTGCGCCAGGCCGAGGAGGTGCATCGAAGTCTGCGGGAATCGTTGCCGGTGGCGGTTTTCTTCAGAAACCGTTTACGGCCGCGGGATTGGTTGGCGAGGCCTTGAGCATACTGGACGCCGGTGAACGGGGTGCGACCGGAGAGGCCTAGCTCAACAGGCCGTGGATGACATCGCCGTGGATGTCAGTGAGCCGGAAGTCGCGGCCGGAGTAGCGGTAGGTGAGTTGCTTGTGGTTCAAGCCCATGTGGTGGAGCAGTGTCGCGTGCAGGTCGTGGACGGGAACGGGGTCCGAGGTCACACCCATGCCGAAATCGTCGGTTGATCCGTGGATGTGGCCAGGCTTGAATCCGCCTCCGGCCAGCCAGATGGTGAAACCGTCGATGTGGTGGTCCCGGCCGAAGGTCGCGGGATTCTTTGCCTTGCCCTGGGTGGTGGCGGTGCGGCCCATTTCGCCGCCCCAGATGACGAGCGTATCGTCGAGCATGCCGCGGGACTTCAGGTCGGTGAGCAACGCCGCGATGGGTTGGTCGGACTCGGCGGCGAGGGAGGTGATGCGTTTGACGATGGAGCCGTGGTTGTCCCAGGGTTGGCCGGCTCCGTGGTAGCATTGCACGTAGCGAACGCCCCGTTCCGCCAGGCGGCGGGCCATCAGGAGGTTGCGTCCCTGAATGGTGTCGCCGTAGAGTTCGCGGATGGCGGCCGGTTCCCGTGAGACGTCCAATGCGTCGGTGGCTGCGGCCTGCATCCGGAAGGCGAGTTCCATGGCGTGGATCCGGCTTTCCAGACGCGGGTCGTCCGGGCGTCGGGCCTGATGTCTCTGGTTCAGGAACCGGGTCAGCGCCACCTGGGCGCGTTGGGTTCCGGGGCGGATGTTCTTGCGCGTCAGATGGGGAATCAGTTCGTCGCCCTTCGTTTCGCTGTCAATATGCGTGCCTTGGAATACGCCGGGTAGAAACGCGCTCGTCCAGTTGCGGGACTGGGCGGTCGGCATGCCGCGAGGGCAGAGCACGACATAACCCGGCAGGTTTGCGTTCTCGGTCCCGAGGCCATAGAGCGACCAGGAGCCTATGCTGGGGCGGGGCAGGGTGGAGTGGCCGCAGTTCATCAACAGCAGTCCCGGGGAATGGTTGGCGATCTCGCCGACCATGGAGCGCACGACGCAAAGGTCGTCCGCATGGCGCGCCACCCGGGGAAAGAGTTCGCTGATCTCAAGCCCGCTTTGACCGTGCATACGGAACTTGAACGGGGAATGAAAGACCTGGCCCATGCGGTTGAGCTGGGTGCGTTGCAGGCGTTGCTTGATGGAGTCGGGCAAGGCTTTGCCATCGTGCGCCGCCATGCCCGGTTTGGGGTCGAAGGTGTCGATCTGCGACGGGCCGCCGTTCATGAAGAGGTGAATGACGCGCTTGACCCGGGCGGGGAAGACCGGTTCGCGGGCAGCCAGCGGCGAGGCGGACGCGCCCTCCGGTTGCGCCAACAGGTCGGAGGCCGCCACGGCTCCGAAACCGAGGCCGATCTGGCGCAACAGGTCCCGACGTGAAGGCATTCCGGGCGCGGAATTCAAGGGGGCGGGGCGGTTCATGATCCTGATCAATCGAGGTATTGGAACTCGTTGCTCATGTAGAGCGCCTGGGCGGCAATGGGCCAGGGGGACGCGATATGCTTTTCCGGGTCGTTGTAGAAACGGGATTGCAACTGCGCGAACTTGGCGGTTCGCGCGCGCTCGGCCGGATTCGGTCGCCGTTGCAGGATGAGTTCGAACAGGGCATCCGTCCGTTCGGCGTCCGTCCGGCATTGTTGGAGGCGTTCACTCCGGCTGACGGCAATGGCCTGGTCGATCACGAAAGGCGAGTTCATCGTGAACAGGGCCTGGGGGGCGACGATGCTCTCCCCTCTGGCCGGCTGGGATTGGTTGGGCGCCGGGAAATCGAAAGCCCGCAGGGTGGGATCGAGATTGAAGCGATCGATGAAGCCGTAGAGCGAGCGGCGGCGGGTGTAGTTTTTGCCCCAGAGCGGCGCGGAGCGGCCGTGGAGGCGACGGTCCAGTTGGCCGGAGGTGGCGAGCATGGCGTCGCGAATGGCTTCAATCGACAAGTGTTTCCGGTAGGCGCGCCAGTAAAGCCGGTTGGTCGGGTCGACTGCGACAGCGGACTCATTGGGGCCGGAGTCCTGTTGGTAGGCGCGGGAGGAGACAATTTGCCGAATCAGACTCTTGACCGACCAGCCGCGGGCCATGAAGTCGGCCGCCAGCCAATCGAGCAGTTCCGGGTGCGAGGGCCGCGCGCCCTGCAGGCCGAAGTCGGAGGGCGTCGCCACGATGGGGGCTCCCATGAGCTCGCCCCACAGCCGATTGACGAACACGCGCGCGGTGAGGGGGTTCTTGCGGTCGACAATCCGGTTGGCGAGATCGAGACGGCCGCTGGAATCCGGGGAGAAAGGTTCTTGTTCCGGGTCCAGGATCTTGAGGAAGCGGCGGGGCGCGGGGGCGCCGGAATTGCCGCGTTGCCCGCGGATGAAGACCCGGGGTTCCACCGTGCGTTTGAGCTCGCTCACCACCATGGCCCGGGCGGGGGCGCCTTCATGAAAGATCAGCAACTCGGCCAGGTCTGTCTCGCGGATCTTCTCCGCAATGGAGCGGTTGTTGTTCTTCGCCTTCTTGCCGCCGGCATCCTTGAGAGACTTGTCCACTTGGGCGCGCAGTTTCGAGTAGTCGGCTTGCGCCGCCGGGTCGGCTTCGTAACCGGGCAGGAGCGGGAGGCCCTTCTCGTCGAGCGGATCGGAACGGCGGATCGAGGCGAACACCCCGTAGAGGGAGTAGTAGTCCCGGGTCGGCACGGGTTCATACTTGTGGTCGTGGCAGCGGGCGCAGGCGACGGTGACGCCCATCAGGCCGCGGGTGGTCACGTCGATCCAATCGTCGATGGAATCGTCGGCGCGCTTCAGGTGCGGCCCGACGGCGAGGAATCCCAGAGCCGCCAACTCGGGGGCATTCCTCCCGAGCCCCAGCCGGTCGGCGGCGAGTTGCTCCCGGAGGAACCTGTCGTAGGGTTTGTCGGCATTGAACGCCTTGATGACATAATCGCGGTAGGTGAAGGCGAAGGGGAAATAGCGCGGCGACTTGGTGTCCGGCCGGTAGGAGCTGTCGGTGTCGGCGTAGCGCGCGACGTCGAGCCAGAGCCGGGCGAGGCGTTCGCCGAAGGCGGGGGAATCGATAAGCCGGTTGATCGCCTGCCGGATCGCGGCGGGGCGGTCTTTGCGGACCGCGCTGGTGAAGGCGTCGATCTCCTCCCAGGTCGGGGGGAGTCCGGTGAGGTCGAAGGACAGCCGGCGCAGAAGCGTGCGGGGATCGGCGGGGCGCGAGGGTTGGAGCCCGGCCTGGTCCAGCTTCGCGAGGATGAAGCGATCGATGGCGCGTTGATTCCAGGCGTGGTCGTCGACGGTTGGCGGCGTTGGTTGAGCAACCGGCTGAAACGCCCAATGGTCGGCGGCCAGCTCGAACAGGTGGTCCTGGTCGCCCAGCAGGGAGAAGCGGGTTTCGCCCAGGTCCTCGGCGGGGCCGGGCGCGCCGCGTCGGATCCAGGTCGCCAGGAGGCGGACGTGTTCCGGCGGCAGCGGGCGTTTCGGAGGCATGCGGAGATCATTGTCCTGGTATTGAACGGCCTTGATCAGGAGGGAGCTCTCCGGTTCGCCGGCGATCACCGCGTTCTCGGTGTCGCCGCCCTTGAGCCAGCCGGACTCGCGGTCGAGCAGGAGGCCGCCCTTTTGTTCGCCCGCCGTCTCCGAGTGGCAGGGGTAGCAATGCTCGACGAGAATGGGGCGAATCCTGGATTCGAAGAAGCGGGAGCCGTTGTCGCCTTCGCTGGTTGCGGCCTGGATGGCGTCGCCGCAGCCCAGCAGCGCGGCCGCCCCGCATGCAAGGCGAAGGATCGTCGAGGCTCTGGCGTTGGTTGGCTTCATTTTCAGGGGGGGCGCGGGCGGAGCCCGACCACGAGATCATCGTATCGAGGACTGACGGCCTTGATCACCGTTTTTCTTCAACAAAGTTCGGCTGTGTAGCGGGGGAAGCGGGTTTGACAAGGCGGTTTGACTGTCTTTACTCCTGCGCAGGCATGAAGTCATCCCCATTTCGTTTCCCTGTTTGGCGCGCGGTTCTTTCGACGCTGGCGTTCGGTTTGTCGGTTGCCGGGGCGCAGGCCGCGCGTCCCGTGGCGTTTGCGGAGAACGGCGGGTTGAAGATGCTGTATGACAACCGACAGTATCCGCAGGCGGTGGCGCATGGCGACACGGTCTACATTGTCTGGCGGGGGCGGGATGGCCTGCCGTATCTGCGAACCTACGACCTGACGTCGCGGGAGTTTGGCGAGGCGCGGTCAATGCTGAAGGATGTTGATCCGCAGGCCTTCGTGATCAAGGCGGCGAAGTATCGGAAGGATCATCATTTTGCGCCGGTCATCTGGCTGGACGGGCGCGGCCATCTGCGTTCGATGTTCGGCTGTCATAATACGGCCGGCGTGCACGTGGTGTCGCGGGAAGCGCGGTCGCCGGAAGGTTGGGTTTCCGCCGGGTCGCCTTCGGAGTCGATGTCCTACCCGAAGGTCCACCGGATCTTGGGAGGCCGGACCTTGGTCTATTATCGGCACACCGGACACCTGGGGAGTTGGCGATATCGGGTGTTGGCGGACGGCGCGGGGGATTGGGAGGGGCCGGCGAAGACAACGGTGGATCTCAACGCCAAGCCGCAGGAGGGGCGTCTTGCCGATCACGCCGGTTCCTACAACACCACCGCTGTCAGCGCGGATGGGACGCGCCTGCATGTCGCCTTCATCTGGAAGGTGGAGGAACCGGTGTTCAACCAGCGTTACCAGACGACGCTCTCGGATCATGCGCAGCGCCACAATCTCTACCATTTTTTTGTGGATCTCGCGACGCACCAGGCGTTCAACATCTTCGGCGAGCCGGTCGAGTTGCCGCTCCGCAAGAGCGTCGCCGACAAGAAATGCCTGGTGTGGGACACCGATGGCCGGGTGGCGGCGGTGGGGCCGTCCATTGCGCTGGACCGGCATGGCTTGCCGCATTTCATGCTGCCGGTGTCGGACCGGAACCCGCAGGATTCCCACTTTCATTTTGTGACCTGGAATGAGGGCAAGTGGCGGCGGGTTCAGGCGGCCCCGACGCTGCATCCATTCAACGCCAGTCACGTGGAAGCGCTGCCGAAGGGCGGATTCCGGGCATTTCTTGTCGTCGGAGAGAACCAAACGGTCATTGAGGAGGGCATGGATGAATATGGCTGGGGTGAGCGCGTGGAGGAGTGGCGTTCGAGCGACAATGGTCTGAAGTGGGCTCGGAGTCAGGACCTCACTCCGAAGGGGAGGCCCGGCTGGCATTGGCAGAACGTGCAACCGGTCCATGATGCGGCCGGTCGCGTGATTCCGGATCTGATCCTGTTTTACGGTTGGCCGGATCGCGAAGGCGCGGGGACCGGGTTCCTTTGGGATGGTCGCGGCGGCTGAGGCGTTCGGAGCGTTTCCCTGCCGGCAGCCAATCGTGTGGTCGTGACGCCCGCCCGTGCTGGGTCTCGTCTCGACCAGCCCGCGCCCCGCTTGGGGCGTGCGATTGAACAAGGGTGGCGGAAACGCGCTGACTCGTCCCTTTGGGACGTTGATGTGGGCTCGACGGAGTCTCTCCCCACCGGCTGCACGAGCCATCCGGCAATAAAGAA
>CAZFLK010000153.1:0-13827 GCA_964519245.1 uncultured Verrucomicrobiota bacterium | reverse complement strand
ATGTCGTCCCGGACCTACCAGCAGTCAGGACAGCATCCCGACCGGGAGAGCCTGGCGGTGAAAGACCCCAACAATGACCTGTTCGCCCGCTACCCGGCGCGGCGGTTGACGGCGGAAGAGCTTCGCGATGGCATGCTGAAGGTCAGCGGCGAACTGAACACGCAGATGGGCGGCTTGCCGATCATGCCGGAGATCAACATGGAAGTCGCGCTGCAGCCGCGCATGATCCAGTTTTCGCTGGCCCCGGCTTACACCCCGTCCCGAACCCCCAAGGAGCGCAATCGGCGCAGCATCTACGCCTACCGTGTGCGCGGTCTGCCGGATCCGTTCCTGGAAACCTTCAACCAGCCTAGCCCGAATGATTCCTGCGAGTTGCGCGATTCCGCCTCGGTTTCGCCGCAGGCGTTCACCCTGCTCAACAGTGATGTGATGACCGACCGCTCCATTGCCTTTGCGCTGCGGGTTGAGAAGGAAGCCAGGACGCTCGGCAAGCAGGTGCGCCGCGCGTTCCAGTTGGCCCTGGGCCGCGCGCCGACCAAGGGCGAGCAGGACCGGATGACGGCTTATGTCTTCGAGATGCGCAAGTATCACGGCAAGGCCAAGCCGGAGAAGACGGACTATCCCACCCGCATCACGCGTTCGTTGGTGGAGGAATTCTCGGGCAAGCCGTTCGAATACGAGGAGATTCTTCCGGTGTTTGAAGACTACGTCGCCGACCAGAAGGCCGCCGATGTCCCGGCCAACACCCGCGCCCTCGCGGACCTCTGCCTGCTGCTGTTCAACTCGAACGAGTTTGTTTACGTGTATTGACTTTGGAAACAGAGGAATGGAGACAAGTGAATCATCTAAATCCAGATGGGATCGTTTTCGGGCGCCTCGGGCAGGGGGTTATCGTTCAATAGTGGTCAGCCTTAACTCGGTATGATGTGCGTTTATCCATTGCCAGCCCCGAAGGGGAAGAAGGTTGAGCAACCGACGGAGTTGTTGCTCATGTGGAGACGCGTCTCTTCCCATCGAAGTGATCGAGAACCCGACGTCGGGGGAATGGAGAAGCACGCGGTGATGCCCAAGCGTGGTTCCATGCCGTGTTACAGGCATTCGCACTACGCATGTGGATTCGCCGCCGTAGAAGTGAATAAGGGCATCTTCAACGAGTTGGGCGTCAATAAATCCACCCCAGTCGCGGAGAATGGACTCCACAGTGGACGCCAGTTTCTCGCAGCCGGACGACAGAACGCGCCAACGGCTGCTGTTTACAGTGATCTGATGACGGTCGATCTTTGCGAATGGACATTTTCGCAATCGGCCTTCGACCTTGGGCGTGCCGAGGTTTATCAGTTTGATTCTGTCGAGGTCAAGCAGCGCGGCGTAGTTGTAGACTTGGGTGTCTTGGGACGGAGTGAAGCTATTTGTGACTTTCAGTTCGTAGACAAGTCCTCCGGCGACCATGTCCAGTCGGAATATCTTCGTGAAATTCCCATGCGAAACGACAATGGGGACCTGGGTCTGGACATTGACCAAGTCGTCCGCTTTGAGTCTGGCGGCAATGTCTTTTTCGTAGACGCGTTCCTCGCACAATCGCCCGAGTTCGTTCTGTGCTGCGTAAGCGCATGCCATGACTTGTCGATCGATTTCGCCAAACTCAAAGTCCGGAATAAGACGGAACGAAATGGGGCATTCGACAGGCACTTCCTTGATTCAGAGGCAAATCTAGATTTGGCGAAAAAGCTCGATTAATCAAGTACCTTGTCTCTATTCCCGTGTCAGAAATTGAGGCTAGGGAGTGAGCGCAGAGAAACCAGAATAACAATCATGAAATCATCCCTTTGTTCCCGCCCAGTTTCGACGCCGGCTTCGCGTCGTGAGTTTCTTTATGGTCTTGGCGCATCGCTTGGCTCGGTTGCCATGACCGGGGCGATGGCCAAGGACGCCGGCCCCGCGGTGGGGCCACTGGCTCCCCGGAAGCCCATGCTGCCCGCCCGGGCCAAGAATGTGATCATGCTGTTCATGGAGGGCGGTCCCGGCCATATGGACACCTTCGATCCCAAACCGATGCTGACCAAGCTCCACAAGAAGGAATCGAAGTCCACCAAGAGCCTGGCCAATGGCTTCAAATTCTTTGTGGGCAGTCCGTTCGGGTTCCGCAAGGTGGGGCAGTCAGGCTTGGAGATGTGCGACCAATGGCAACATCTCGCCGATCCGGAGGTGGCGGATGAGCTTTGCAACTACCGCGGTTGCCAAGCGGAGTCATTGAATCATCCCGAGGCCCTGTTCCACATGAACACGGGCAGTCGGCTGGGCGCGGATCCGGCGGTCGGAGCCTGGGCGACCTATGGCTTGGGCAGCGTGAACCAGAATCTTCCTGGATTTGTGGTCATGACCGAATTGGCGTTGCCGCAGGGCGGGTCGCGCAATTGGTCCAACGGCTTCCTGCCCGCGTTTTACCAGGGCACGAGGCTGCGGCCGACCGGGTCGCCTATCCTGGATCTCAAGTCGCAGGTATTCAAATCGCGAGAGCATCAGCGCAAGGCCCTGGACGCCCTGGCGTTCCTCAACGACAAGCACAAGTCCACCCACCCCGAGCATGCCGATCTGGCCGCGCGCATGGAATCGTATGAGCTTGCCTATCGCATGCAGATGGAGGTCCCGGAAGTCATTGATCTCAAGGGCGAGCCGGAGCATGTCCGCGAGATGTACGGCATGAACGACAAGGACACCTCCGAGTTCGGCAAGCAGTGCCTGATGGCGCGGCGACTGGTTGAGAAAGGCGTTCGCTTCGTGCAGATCTTTTCCGGTGGTTGGGACAGCCATGACTACCTTGAGCGCGGGCACAGTTCGCGCATCAAGAGCGTCGACAAGCCGATGGCGGCCCTCATCAAGGATCTCAAGCAGCGGGGGATGCTGGACGACACCCTGGTGATCTGGACCGGCGAGTTCGGGCGCACGCCGGACAACAACAAGCGCGGCGGCGTCTACTCCCTCGGGCGCGGCCACAACGCCGATGCCATGTCCATGCTGATGGCTGGCGGCGGTGTGAAGAAGGGAGCCATTGTTGGCGCGACGGACGAGTTGGGTTCCGAGGCGGTTGATGTGAAGCATCCGATCCGGGACTTCCATGTGACGCTGCTGCACCTGCTGGGGTTGGATGACAACAAGCTCACCTATTTCCACGGCGGCCGTTACAAGCAACTCAGTCAGTTTGGCGGCAAGGTGATCGGCGACCTGCTGGCCTGAACGCTGGTTTGGATCCAGAACGGGACGCCTATGGCCGAGCGTTCGCGCTTCCCGGCAGCCCCGGGGCTTTACAGCGAGGGGCAGAGCGATCAGCCTGTGCTGCTCTCGGACAGGCGATGCCTGCCTGGAGTGATTCCCACATTTAACCTCGAAAAGAGAATGAGGCCGGCGGGCAGTCGGCCGGACAAGCAAAAGAAAGCGATATGATCAAGACAGCGATTACCGTCAGCCTGGTGGAGGAAGCCAAGGGAGGTCCGTTTGTCCTTTGGGATGGCGTTGAGAAGGGATGTGAAACTGCCGCCGAGCTGGGCTATGACGCCATCGAGCTGTTTGCCCCCTCGCACGAGGCTGTTCCGGTGGACACGCTCAAGGGCCTGCTTGAGAAGAACAACATCGGGCTCGCTGCGGTTGGGACAGGCGCGGGCATGGTGAAGCACAAGCTCAATCTTTGTGATCCGGATGCTTCCAAGCGAGAGGCCGCCAAGGATTTCATCCGGAACATGATCCATTACGGCGCCCAATTCGGCGTTCCGGCGATCATTGGCTCGATGCAGGGGCGTTGGGGCGGGGATATCAGCCGGGAGCAGGCCTTCGATTGGCTGCGCGCGGCGTTGAATGAGCTCGGTCCGATCGCCGGTGAGCAGGGCACGTTCCTGATCTACGAACCGCTCAACCGATACGAGACGAACATGTGCAACACGGTGGCTGAGGGCGTCGCATTGATGGAGTCGCTCGACAACACCGATGTGAAATTGCTGGCTGATGTCTTCCACATGGGCATCGAGGAGGACAATCCCGCCGAGGCCATGCGCTCCGGCAAGGGGCACATCGGTCACGTGCATTTCGTGGATTCCAACCGTAAGGCCGCCGGCATGGGCCACCTGGACTTGAAATCGATCGCCGATGCGTTGATCGAGATCGAGTACCCCCACTTCGTTTCGGCCGAGTGCTTTCCCAAGCCGGACTCACTGACCGCAGCCAAGAACACGATCGAAGCCTACAAGAGGCTGTTCCCGCGGTAGTGGTTGGCTCACTTGGGCAGGACCCAGATATTGCGGAAGAACACGGGGTTGCCGTGGTTCTGCAGGAAGATGGGGCCGCCCTCGTCCTTGAGTTCGCCCCGAACAGGCGCGGCGGTGGTGTGGGTCTTGTTCAATTCCTGGTCCTCGTGGACGGTGACGCCGTTGAGTTTTACCGTGATTCGCGGCCACGCCGTGCGCTTGCCGCCGGCATCGAACTTGGCGGCGGTGATCGCCACGTCGTAGGTCTGCCAGGTCAGGGGGGGGAGGCACATGTTGAGTTCGGGCGCGGCGATGGAATAGATGCCGCCGGTCTCGTTCATGCGTCCCTCCAGTCCGAATGAGTCCAGGACCTGCGTCTCCCAACGCCCCCCATAGTAGACGCCGCTGTTGCCGCGTCCCTGTCCGCGGGCGTGCGGTTTGTAGGGCGTCCGGAACTCGAGGTGGATCTCACAGTCCTTGAAGGTCTTCTCGCTGGTTGTGCCCGTGGCGGCCAGCAGGCCGTCCACGACCTTGCCGTTCTTCCAGCCCTTGGCGGATGAACCGTCGAAGAGGACAATCGCGCCTTCGGGCGGAGTCATGCCGACGGTTGGGCTGAGGCGCTCGATTCGCGGGAGGTCGAACCGCTCGCCCGCGATCCGGCCTTTGATGCTGCCGTCCCGGATGATGGCTTCGATCTCGTCGTTCTCGCTCTCGAACAACAGGCCATTCTTGGTGGTTGCGCCGGCGACTTTCGAGCGGCGATTGCCCTTGGCCCAGCCGACCCCGGGCAGGCCGCCCTCCAGAAAGTAGGCGTCGAACTTCCCGTCGCCCAAGGCGACGACTTGCACTCCGAGCGCCGCGCCTTGCTTGTCGCTGCCATACTCGCCCTGGATGGCGAAATCCGGGTCTTCCTGCCGGGCCTTCTCCGGATCGGTCCAGGCCTTGTTGTTGTCGGCGGCTTGGACGTGGCAGGCGGCGAGTGTGAAAGCGGTTAGGATCGAGGGGAGAAGCAGCGGTTTCATAGTGGGCGTCAGGTTGCGTGCAAGATCTAAGCAGAATTGGGCTGGCGGCGCCACAGAAAGCGCTGGGGCGGATTCGCCAGCCAGGTTGGCGACGCGGCGGGGCTCAGCTCTCGCTGAGCCGGGCGCTGGAATCTGCATGCCAGCGCCCCGGAACGAGCATGGCCCGGCTCAGCGGGAGCTTCGGCCCACCGTTTGCAGCAGCAGTTGCTACGTGCCGTTCAACGAGACGCCGTTGCCGGGTGTCGCGGGCAAGCGGATGGCTCCGTTCTCGATCCGGACACCGTCGGCAATGTCTTTGGCCAGCAAGACGGCGCCGTCCAGGTCCGCGAAGTTCAGCAGGGGCGCGAGTTGAGCGGCGGCCGAGATGCCGACGGAGCTTTCCACCATGCAACCGACCATGGTCTTCATGCCGAGTGACCGCGCCTCCCGTAGCATGCGCGCCGCCGGAGTCAGCCCGCCGCATTTGCAAAGCTTGACGTTGACGCCATGAAAAAGACCTTCACACCGCTCGACATCCTCCTCCACCTGGCAGCTTTCGTCCGCCACGATCGGAAGGGCGGACTCGTTGTAGACGCGGCGATGATCCTCCTTGTCAGCCTCCGCCGGCAATGGCTGTTCGATGAACTCGACCCCGAGGTTGGCCAGTTCCCTTGAATTCGCGATCGTCTCCTCCGGGCTCCACCCGCAATTGGCGTCGACCCGAAGCGTGGCGTTCGTTTCCCGCCGTAGCTGGCGCACGATCTCCACGTCCTTGTCCGTGCCCAGTTTGATCTTGTAGATCGGCCAGTAGGGTCGTTGCCGGAGCTTGCTCACCATCGCGTCGATTTCGGCAATGCCGATCGTGTAGCTCGAATGGGGGACCGCATCGTGCCACGGGAGTCCCAGGATTTCATGGGTGGGGCGTTGGACGAGTTTGCCGAACAGGTCGTAGGCGGCGAGATCAATGGCCGACAAGGCGAAGTTGTCGTTCGGCAGAATCTGGCGGAGCTGCTCCCAGAGTTGGTCAGGTTCGCCGAACTTGAAGCCCTCCAGCAGATCGCGGCAGTTGTCGACTGACCGGCTCATGGAGTCCAGGGTGAAACCGTAGTAGGCGCTGGGGGTGGACTCGCCGTAGCCGCGGACGCCATCCAGTTCCAGTTCGACCACCAGGGATTCCTGGACGTCGGTCGATTCGCGCGAAATGGCGAAAGTGTGCTCCAGTGGGAGTGCGAAGCGATGGAGACGGACGTTCATGGCATGAGTTCCTTGCGCAGATTCAAGACGGCGTCGACCAGGGCATCTGCGCCGTCGCGGTAGACATCGCAGACCGGCAGTCCGAATTCCTTCGCGATCCGTTCTTTCTCTGTCTCGGCCTCCTCGGCGGTTGCGTTGCGGGTATTGACGCCGATGCCGATCACGCGGGCTGGATGGCGCAGCGAAGCGGTCGCTTCGTAGGCCTTGAGCAACGGGCCGATGGGTTGGAGGGGGATGTTCTTCAGTCCTTTGACATGTGTCCTCCCCAGTTCGTAACAGAAAATGAGGCCATGTGGCGCGCAGCCGTGCAGCAAACCCAGCGTCACGCCTGAGAAGCTGGGGTGGGAAAGGCTGCCCTGGCCTTCGACGATCAACGCCTCATGGTGGGAAAGTCGCCGAACCAAGGCCTCGGTCGCGCCGTTGATGAAGTCGGCGACGACGCAATCCACCGGCGTGCCCTCGCCCGCAATCATGATCCCGGTTTGTCCGGTTGCCGCGAAACCGGCGTCAACGCCGCGGGCCTGCAGGCCGCGTTGCACCTCCAGCGACACGACCATTTTCCCCACGGCGCAGTCCTGGCCGACGGTATGGATTCTCAGGCAATCTCCGGGCAAGGCTTCGCCGGAAGCGGTCTGGCGTTCGTTGTTTTTGCGGACATCGATGAGTCGCGCGCCGGAAGTCTTCGCCGCGGCAACAAAGTCATCGTCACGGCAGAGGAAGTCGTGCAGTCCGGAGACGACGTCGATCCCCCGATGCAGCGCGCTGAGAATGGTCTGGCGCCATTCGGCCGGCAGGTTTCCGCCCGGTGGGGCGATGCCGAGGAAGAGGGCGTCAGCGTCTGTTTCTTCCAGGTTTGCCATCACCGGGGTCTTGCCGCCGACGCCCAGCAGTTCGCCGGCGGTCTTGCCCACTGACGAAGCGTCGAGCAAGGCGATCACATCGTCGGCCCGGTAGCGCAGCAGGCTCATGGCGGTTTTGGCCAGTAACGGGGTGGTGTAGCCGTCGGTCAACAGCGCGATCCGTCGGTAGGCCGTGATCGGGGAGGGGGCGGCGTCGCTTGGAGACGTGTCGTCGCTCGTGGACATGCAGAGTCTTTAGTGGCTGGTTGGGAAACTGACAACAGGCGTTTGTGGCGGTGGCGCCCGGGGGCGTCACTGTTTGATCCGCGCGTCGAGCATCAGCTTTACCAGTTTGCCGAAGTCGCCGGAAGAGACGCTGCCTTCGCGTTTGAACGAATTCACCCGGTGGACGATCACGAGATCCCATTGGGGGAGGACGAGAACCTTGTGGCCGCGGAAGCCGCGTGCGGAGAAGGCGCCTTCCGGCAGTTCGGCGTGAGGGAGATGATAATCCTTGGTCGCCGTCCACCACATGTAGCCGTAGCCGCCCTTGGAGCCGGTTTCCGAATAGCTTTGGGTGGATTCCGCGACCCAACTGCGCGGGATGATCTGTTGTCCCTGCCATTCGCCGCCCCGGGCGAAGAGCAACCCGAAACGCGCCAGGTCGCGCGCGCTCAGTTGGAAGGGGTAGGCGGGATGGACGGAATCGTCTCCGGTCACGTAGCGCGTGTGTCGGGTCCTGATAAAGTCCTGCATGCCCAAGGGCCAGGCCAGGCGATCCTCGAACTCCTCGAAGAGGCCGCGCCCGGTGAGGTTCTCGAAGATCGTGCAGAGGGCGTTGAAGTCCCAGTTGTTGTAATACCAGAAGGTTCCGGGTGCGTGGCTGCCACGCGCGGGGCGACGAGCCGCCATGGCCTTCGTCTCGTAGAGCGCCGGGTGGTAGACGCCTGACCTTGCCTTCAGCAGGTCGCCGATCGTCGCTGTCTTCTCGAGTTCGGTCAGTGAGGGGTCCTTGTCGTCGATGCCGAGGGAATGGAGGCTTGCGTTGAGATCGATGGTTCCGTTCCGGACGTGCGGGCCATACAGCGCGCTGAGGATGCTCTTGCGCATGGAATGGCACATGAAAGGGCGCTTGGTCTCACCGCTCTCTTGAACGATGCGGCCCTGGTGGACGAGCATCAACGCCGAGGTCTCGAGCGTATCCGCAAACTCGAATGCGACCTGAAGCTTCTCCGTGGACCAACCGGCCTCTTCCGGCGACGCGACGCGTTCCCACTGAGGCGTCGGCCACGCGCGGCGGTCGGGTTCGTTATCGATGCCGCGACGCAGGACGCGCCCCGCGCGCAGTTCCTTGAATTCGCCGTCAGCAATGGCCGCTTCGCCGTTCACGAAGACGTGGCGAATGCCCTCGGGATACTGGTGGGGATCCTGGAAGGTGGACTTGTCGATGACGGTCTTGGGATTAAAGACCACGAGGTCCGCGAAGTAGCCCTGCTTAACCAGGCCGCGGTCTTTCAATCCGACCCGCTTGGCGGAAAGTGAGGTCATTTTTCGAACGGCTTCTTCCAGTTTCAGGACGCCGCGTTCGCGGGCGTAGTAGCCCAGGACGCGCGGGAAGGCGCCATACCAGCGCGGGTGCGGATGGCCGGATCCCGGCTCCGTAAGGCGGCCGTCGGAGCCAATCATCGTCATGGGGTGGCGCATGATCCGTTCCACGTCCTTCTCGTCGAGCACATGGTAGATGCAGGATGCGCCGCCGTTCCGGATCGCTTCCAGCACGAGCTCGGCTCCGTTCTCGGGCGTGGGTTTCAGCCCCTTCATGACGGCCCAGTCGTGCAGGGTCTTGCCCTCGAGGTCCTTGTTCCATTCGACCAGGCCGAACTGCACGCGCCGCAGGTCGCCGCCGCCGCGATCGTTGACGATGTTGAAGACGATGTCCTGCTTGATCCGGGCGCGCGTTTCCGGGTCTTTCAGACGGGCGAGAAAACGGGCGTTCCCGCCGGCGCGGGCCCAGGCGGGAACGAGAATGGCAATGCCGGTGTAGGTCGCGGTGTAGGGATACTGGTCCATCATCACGTCGATGCCCTCGGCTCTCGCGGCGTCGACCATGGCCAGCGTCTCGCGGCTCTTGCCCCACATGGGTTGGCCGACCACCTTGTGATGCGTCAACACGATGGGGATTTTGGCCTGTCTGCCGATCTCGATCGCCTCGCGGACGGAGTCGATCAACCCCAGTCCTTCCTCGCGCAGGTGCGAGGTGTAGTAGCCACCGCGCCGGGCCGCGACCTTGGACAGTTCAATCACCTCGTCGATGGTGGAGTAGGCTCCGGGCAGATACTTGAGTCCGGTCGAAATGCCCCAGGCGCCTTCCCGCATGGATTGGTCGACCATGCTGCGCATGCGGGTCAATTCCTTGTCTGTGGGGGCGCGATCCTCCAGCGCCATCACCGCCCGGCGAATCGAATTGTGGCCGGCCAGCAGGCACACGTTCAGGCCGACGCCCTGGCGCTCGATCCGATCCAGGTAGGAGCCGGTGGGCCAGGGGGCGCTGCCGTCCGGCCCCCCGACAGCCGTGGTGACGCCCTGGCTCACCATGCTGCGCGCCTCGGGCAGTCGCGTAATCGGATCGATGTGGGCGTGCAGGTCGATGAACCCGGGCGCGACAATCAATCCGGCAACATCGATGACCTGCGATGCCGGGCTGGCCGGGATGGTCGTCGCGACGGAAACGACGCGGTCGCCCTCGATGGCGACGTCCGCCTTGCGGGCCGGAGAACCGGAACCGTCAATCACCGAACCGCCGCGCAGGATGATCTGTTTGGCGGGGAGATAGCTTGCTGCGCCGAACAGAAGGCCGATCGCCAGCGTGAGGATTCTGAATGACTTGAAGTGGATTGGAAGGCGCATGATGGATGGGGCGGGTTGAAGCGAACTCGGGAGAGTCCGCGCTGCGCCCAGAGGCGCCCAAGCGTGGGTCACTTCACCCGCTTGAGTTTCATGATGCGGCCGTCGACATTCCAGTCCTGGACGTAGAGGCTGCCGTCCTTGGCCCAATAGGAGCCGTGGGTGCCGCTGAAGACGCCCTCGACCCAATCCTTTTGCTTAACGCCATAGCTGCGGCCTTTCTTGGCGTCGGGGTTGTGTCCGAGCACGGCGACGATGGTGTTGGTCTTGTCGAGGATGACGACGCGACCATGGAGGTCGGGGACGGACACGTGATCGCCCTGGATGGCGACGGAAGTCGGCATACTGAGCCCGGTGACGACGACCTCAATGAATTCGCCCTCCAGGCTGTAGTGCAGCAGGCGTCCCTTCGGTTTGTGGTTGCGGTCGCAGATCAGCAGGCGGGGCGGGTCGTAGCGGGTGTCCAGGGTCATGCCGTGGCAGGTGTTGAACTCCTTCATCCCGTTGCCCTTCTTGCCGAAGTGGCTCTTGTACTTGCCGTTCTTGTCGAACACGAAGATCACATTGCTGGCGTAGCCGTCGGCCACGTAGATATCGCCATTGGGCGCGACGGTGACCGCGGTGGGATTGAACTTGATCGGGTTCAGTCCGGATTCCTTGGGGAAGGGAAGGTTCAGGACGATCTTGCCGTTGTCGGCCCGAAACTTGAGCGCCTCGCGGTTCTTGTTGCGCGCGCCGTAGATGAACTCCACGCCGCCTTCGTCGCGGATCTCGATATCGTGCATGCTCATGTACTCGGCGCCGACGTATTCTCGGAGTTTCTTGCCTTCCGGGGAGAAGACCACCACGCCCTTGTTGGCGCTGACGAAGATTTCGCCGGACTTGCTGACGACCACGCCGCCATGGGTGCTGCCGAGTTGGGATTTGCCGTCGGCGTCCAGTCCCCATCCGGGGACGGTGTCGAAGGTCATGGCGCCGCTGCCCATGCGGACGGGCTTGGGGGCGGCGAGAGCGGAGGCGGCAAGGGCGGTGAGGGCAATTAGGACAAGAGTCTTTTTCATGGTGGTCAATGGACTGTTGGGAAGCCTGAACGCTGAACGGGGCATGGCCGGGATGCAAGATTCAAATGCGGGTGAGAAGCGGCCGGGGCGCATATCATCATTGTGTAGAATGAAGGCCCTAAGGGCCGGAATTTGCACACCATTGACGTGCGCCGCACCACGCGTGCGATGGGGAGGAAGGGAAGTGTTTCATGGGCCTTCCAGGCAAGAGTGGAGGCTCGGTTTCTGAGGCGAGGCGCGTTATTACTCTTCTTTCGCCGCGATCCCGTGACAGGATAATCCTGACTGCCCGATGAACAGAACTCATTCAATCCTTCGATGTGGAACAGCGTGTCTTTGGTTGTTCGCACTTGTTTCTCAGACAATCGCCGAAGTCCGCGTTCCACGCTTCTTCGCCGATCACATGGTCCTGCAGCAGCAGGCGGAGAATGCGGTTTGGGGTTGGGCGGCGCCCGGAGAGCAGGTGACGGTCTCCGCGAGTTGGGGCGCGAAAGCAAGCGCGGCGGCGAAGGCTGACGGCAAATGGAAACTGTTCCTTTCCACGCCAACGCATCGAACCGGCCAATCGCTGAGCATTCGCGGGCGCAATGAAATCCGAATCGGAGACGTTGCCATCGGCGAAGTCTGGCTTTGCGCGGGGCAGTCGAACATGGGTTGGTCGACCGGAAATTCCTTTGGCGCGGAAGACGAGGCCGATGTGAACCTGCCCAACTTCCGGGTTTATCGGTCCGAACGTGAGCATTGGCACGAACCGCTGGAGGAAAATCGCGATCGGTTGGCGCGCTGGAAACCCTGCGATCCCAAGTCGGCGGCGGAAACCTCGGCGGTGGCCTATTGGTTTGGCAAGACGCTGCACCAGAAGCTCGGCGTGCCCGTGGGAATCATTCAACGCGCCTATGCCGGCACGCCCATCGAGGGCTGGATGCCGTGGGAAGTTCAGCAGGACGACCCGCGCGCCGTTGCGTACAAACAACGATACGACGACAATGCCCGACGCATTCTCGGTCGTGATGCCGCGGCGAGGGAGAAGGCCGGGTCCGCGTTCGAAAAGGAGCTTGCCGATTACCATGCGCGAATCGACGCCGGCGAGACGATGAAGAATGCCGTCAAGCAACTCGCGCCGCCGATCATCACCAAGCCGGCCGACCTGGGGCATCAGTATCCGGGGCACATTTACAACGCCATGATTCATCCGGTTCGTCCGTATGGCATTCGCGGCATCGTCTGGTACCAAGGCGAACGCAACTCCAAGAACGCGCCGCAGGCTTTTCATTACCGGACGCAGTTGACCCGTTTGATCCGATACTATCGGAATTTGTGGCATGGCGAGTCGGAAGGCCATGTAGGCGAGGACTTTCCTTTTCAGTTCACGCAACTGCCCAGTTGGAATCCGGCACAGACCGAACCGGTCGAGGGCGTCGAGGCGCCTTGGGCGGTGAATCGCGAGGCCATGCGGTTGGTTGACCGTGATATCCCCAACACGGGTATGGCGGTTGCCATCGATACCGGCGACGCGGTGGAGTTGCACCCCAAGAATAAACAACCAATCGGCATTCGACATGCCTTGCTGGCCTTGGCGAATGTGTATGGGCAGAAGGTCGTTGGTTCAGGGCCTCGGCTTGAATCGTTCAAGGTGATCGGGCCTGAGATCGTATTGAAATTCAGTTCGGTCGGCGACGGCTTGATGGCGGGTCGCGACGGGGAGCTGGATTCTTTCGCCGTCGCCGGGGAGGATCACGAATGGCGTTGGGCGAGGGCGAAGATCGAGGGCGACATGGTCGTCGTTTCCTCGCCCGAGGTTCCGGATCCGAAAGCCGTTCGCTATGCCTGGGCGATGAATCCCTCGCAGCGCAACCTGCTTTACAACCGCGAGGGATTGCCGGCCTCGCCTTTCCGCACGGACGACTGGCCGTTGTTCGATCCCGAGGCGGAATTGGTTGAGGTTCTCAAGCCGCGCAAGCCGGAAGGGTATGTCGCGACCGATTGGGACCGGCCCGTTATGGTTGCCGCGCCGGAAACGAAGACGTCGTCCGCGTTTTCGCGGAAGCCTGTCCTTCCCAATACAGCGGAGCCGCTGGAGAAGCGGTCTGCCCGCTCCGCGCCCGCCGACGGGCTGGCTCCCGAAGTGGTCGACTTGAACGCCGAGGATGTTTCCTGGGCGTTGGAAGCGAAACTGCCGGATTTGGCGGAGCCGTTCATCAATCCCGCGCCGAATGATCGCCGGGACGGCATTCCGGTGGCGCGATTGACCCGACAGCATGGCGACCGCCGGGCGATCCTCCGCTTTGCGCGCGAATTGGCCGCCGGCGAGCACGGCGAGATCGACAGCTTCCTGTTGATGAAGGACGGGCGACTGCTCTTCGAATCCTACTTTCGCCGGGGGCGCGCCAACTTTCCGCACTACCAGATGTCGATCACCAAATCCTACACGGCGATGGTCGTCGGTCGGGCGATTCAACTCGGACATCTGAGCATGGCGGATCTGGATCGGCCGGTCGTCGAGTTTCTCAAGGAGCTTGATGCAGCGAAGTTC
>CAZFLK010000152.1:0-13923 GCA_964519245.1 uncultured Verrucomicrobiota bacterium | reverse complement strand
CGCGCCGCCGCGCCGCAGGCCGCCGCCGCGCTGAAGATCACCGCCCAGGACTTGAAAGGGCTGGGACTCGTCGACGAGATTGTGCCGGAACCGCTCGGCGGCGCGCACAACGATGTCGAGTCCACCGCTGGAAACCTGGGCGCCCACTTGGAAAAGAATCTCGCCCAACTCGACAAACTGTCCGTCGAGAAGCGGCTGGAGCGTCGTTACGAGAAGTATCGCGCGCTGGGCCACTTCGAAGAGAAGGCGCGTCGCAAGGCCGCCTAGCCCGGGCGCGGGCCGCCCGACCTTCCGATCGGCTCCCCTTTTTCGGTCAACGCAGCGGCAACAACCGGTTCAGAAGGTCTTCGGCCCGACGGCCGCCATTCCAACCCCAACCTGATCCCATGCTTTACCCCCTTGTTTTCGAGCCCATCTTCAAGGAACGCGTCTGGGGCGGCCGGGCCATCGAGCGGCTTTACCACAAGCCGCTGCCGCCGAACGCGCTCATCGGCGAGTCCTGGGAGATCACCGATCGACCCGAGGGCGTCAGCGTCATCTCCAATGGTCCGCTTGCCGGCCGGGACCTGCGATGGTTGATGGAACATCACGCAACGGAACTGCTGGGTTCAGCCCCGTCGCAGAACGGACGTTTCCCGCTGCTCGTCAAGATTCTCGACGCGCAGCAGAAACTTTCCGTCCAAGTGCACCCGCCCGCAAGCGTCGCCGAATCGTTGAACGGCGAGCCCAAGTCGGAAATGTGGCACGTCACCCACGCCGCCCCGGACGCGGATATCTACGTCGGATTGAAGAAGGGCGTCTCGCGCGAGGAATTCGCGCGCAGACTCAACGATGGCTCGGTCGCCGAGAGTCTGCATCGGATTCCCACCCAGGACGGCGATTCCATCTACCTGCCCAGCGGTCGCCTTCACGCCATCGGCGCCGGCAATGTCATCTTTGAGATCCAGCAAAACTCCGACACGACGTATCGCGTATTCGATTGGAACCGCGTGGGACTCGACGGACAACCCCGGGAACTGCACGTCGAACAGGCCATGAAGTCGATCGACTTCGACGATTTTGAGCCGTCTTTGTCGGATGAGGCCGAGGCGGC
Organism: uncultured Verrucomicrobiota bacterium; assembly: GCA_964519245.1. Classification (GTDB taxonomy): domain Bacteria; phylum Verrucomicrobiota; class Verrucomicrobiia; order Limisphaerales; family JAYPEY01; genus JAYPEY01. The sequence goes on along the minus strand of CAZFLK010000152.1, from coordinate 12,830 downwards.
GCAACAAGGCATGGCAACGCGTTTACTGACGGCCAACGAACACTTCAAGGCCGAGCGGATCCGGTTCGAGGGTGAAGGTTCCATCGATGTTGCGAGGGGCGGGATGCGGATCATTGCGGCCCTGGATCAGGCCATCGGAGTGGAAGCCGAGCAGGCGCCCGCCGCGTTGGCTCCCGGACAATTCGCCGTGATCCCGGCCAGTCTCTCCCGTTGCGTTCTGCGCGGCGCCGAGGGCGCAGCCTTCCTGAGCGTCTCCATCGGCGACGCCTGAACGCGTTCCGCCATTCTCCTTGTCCGGGCGACGGATTCCCCTGACTCTGGACCGGTGACCGAGCACGGCGAACCCATTCCCCAACCCGGAGCCCAACCGCCCCCGGATTCCAAGGCGGCGCTCAAGCTGTTCCTGCAGCGATGGGCCATCACCACGCTCGGCGTCTTGGTCGCCGCCAACATCCTGCGCGGCATCCATTATGACACCGCGGGCGGATTGTTTGTCGCCTCGCTCCTGCTGGGCGCGCTCAACGCCCTTTTCGGACGCGTCAAGCTCGTGCTGGGCTGCCTGACGCTCGGCGTGTTCGCGCTGGTCATGAACGCCCTGCTGCTCATGTTCGTTGGCGAGTTGGTCGAAGCGTTTCATGTCGATGGATTCTGGACGGCCTTCTGGGGCGGATTGGTGATCAGCCTCGTCGCCCTGATTGTCGCGTCGCTTACCGGAGCCCAGGTCAGTCCCTTGCGCGGCTCGGTTCGCTTCCACGCCAGCGTCAATCGCGATCGCTCCTCCAATCGCCGGAACCGGTTGGACAAGGACGAGGACGACAACGACGGCCCGCCGATCATCGATGTCTAGAAGGCCTGTTGATTGTTCCGGTGAGTGGACTTGAATCCCGGCCATGCCTTTCCGTGGATCCGGCTCCGACTCGGTTCTTGGCGCCCAGCTCCGGTCTTGCCAACCCGGTTAAAACCCGATTCCCTTTTGACTGTCTTATGAAGAAGAACGCAGCCTCCCTCATCGCGGCCCTTGCCTCCTTTATCGTCCTGCCCGTTTCAGCGGCCGACAATCCCAATTCCCTCACCGACGACGAGTCGCGGCTGGGCTTCCAGTTGCTGTTCAATGGCAAGGATTTCACAGGCTGGAAGAACAATGGCAACTGGATCATCGACGACGGCGCCCTGTTCCGGGCGAAAGGTGGCGGCGCACTGGTCCGCGCCGACCGGCAGATCCCGGACAACTTCGAACTGCGCTTCCAATGGAAGGTCGGCCCCGCAGCCAACAGCGGCGTCTACTACCGTCCGGGCCAATACGAGTACCAGATCCTCGACAACCTCCGCCACCGGGACGGGCAAAACCCCCGCACCAGCGCGGCGTCGCTCTATTTCTGCGTGCAGCCTTCGCACGACATGACCCGGTCCGTAGGCGAATGGAACCACGGCCGCATCGTCTGCCAAGGCACGGTTGTGCAGCATTGGCTCAATGGCGTGAAGGTCGTGGACTTCGACTACGCGGACAAGAAGTGGAAGTTCAACGTCGACCTGTTGGCGGCCCGCGGCGGCGACCTCAAGGCGCGCGGCGCCCATCTCAGCCTGCAGGACCATGGCGATCCCGTGTGGTACCGCGGCATTCGCCTGCGTGAACTCTCCGGCAGGGAGAAGCTCGACCGCACGGACATCATCCCCGCGCCGATTGCCCAGGACGTTCTCGCCGCCGAGAGGAAGAAGCTGGACGGCATCGTGGCCCGCCGGAAGGCGCAGCAGGAGAAGGCCAAGACGAAAGCCAAGGCCAAGAAGGAGTCCGCCAAGTAACCCGGCGACTTATCCACCGCGCGCGCGAAGCGTCCCGCTCAGTCGCGCCCCGATTTTACGCGGATCGCCTTGCCGTCGACGTTGGCCTGCCCAGGCTCTCTTCGCGATTCCGGCTTGGCCGACTTGTCGGCGGCGGTCACCCGGATGCGCGCGCCAGCCGGCTTGGGCTGCAGCGCATTGCGTGCTTCCGGCCTCACGCGCAAACGCTCCCGGTCCGGGATTCGCTTGATCAGTTTGCCCGCTTCGGAGGCTGGCTCGCTCTCCGGAAACAAGCCGATCAGGCGTTGCAGGACCGCCTCCGCGCGCTCGGGATCGCCATCGATCCGCAACCGCCAGTCGGCCAGGTTCTTCAGGGCTTTCGGCACGAGCTCCCGGTTGTTCTCGTCGAGTGCGATGATCTCATCCACCACCTGGGCTGCCGCATCGACATCGCCCAGGTCCTCGGCATGGATCTCCGCCTTCAACAGTCGGCCGGTGATGTCATCGGGAAACTTCTCCAGTTGTTGTTCGATCCCCTCCAGGGCCGCTTCGTGATCGCCGCGTTTGCGAAGTCCTTTGGCCAACGCGTAGTAGGGTTTGGAGTCGTCGGCAAACCAGCCTCCGGCAAACCACTCCATGATGGGGTGTGTGATGAACTCCATGATGGTTGGAACCCACAGGACAGCCAGCAAGGCGCCCACAATGGTTGCCAACATGACGGCCATCAGCGCCGATTGCCCGCCCTCGCCCGACATCGGCTTCAGCAGAACGAAGTAGGTGTAGCCCAGGGCGGCGGTCAGCGATCCCTTGACGACGACCCGGCCGGGGTTGTCGACATGGCGTTGGAGGACGCGGAAGGACAACAGTCCCAGAATCAGCGCTCCCGCGGTGAACAGGATCAAACCCTGCAGACGTTGGAGGATCACGTCCATCCGGGCGGCCTTCGCTTGAGTCCGAGGTCCTTCTCCGCCTCAACCATCGGGATGGCTTCCGATTTGCGACGCAAGGTCTCCGTCGTGGGAATGGTCTGCAGCTCTGAGTGAGCCAACTCGGCGGCCGACGTGCCCGGGAACAGGTTCACAATGCGATGCAGGCAGACCCGGGCGGCGTCGCCATCCAGCGCGTAGACCATGTGATAGCGGGCCAGTTGATTCAATCGACGGACCGTGTCCTCCCGGGGCTGCCGTGGATCGCGCACCAACTGCTCCAGTTGGTCCGCGGCCAGGTCCACCCTGCGGTAGTGGCGAGCGTAGACCTCCGCGAGACGCTCCCGGGCTTCGTCATCCTCGGGATGATCGGTCAGGCGTTGGATCAACCCCTTGGCTTCCTGATCGGGGCCGGAAGCCTCGTCGACGTTCCCGAGGGCCGCATCCGCGGCGCTTCGCTGACTGGGAAGCGTGTGGGTGTGCGTCCGTTGCCGGTCTTCAAGTTCCTCGCTGGTGGGGAGTCGGAGGAGACGTTGCTCCGCCTTGCGGGCAATCTCGGAACCGGGAAACATCTCGATGATGCGGTCGAAGGCGACCCGGGCCCCGGCCGGATTCCTGCCCAGCTTCAGTTCCCAGTCCGCCAGCGTGGTCAGGATATAGGATTTGCGCGTCTTGGGGTAGGTGTTCGCGGCCAGCAATGTTTCCAGCGTCTCCCGGGCGGCCGGCAGATTCTTGAGATCATGGGCCTCGATCTCAGCCAGCAGCATCATGCCCTCGAAGTCATTGGGGAACTCCTCTAGTTGCCCGGCCAGCGCGTCGATCGCCTTGTGCGGCTCGCCGCGGTTCCTCAAAGCGAGCGCGATGCTGTAGAGCGGTTCCTTCTTCTGCGGCTCGCCGCCGCCGTCCAAAGCTCCGGTGAAGAGCCCCACCACGCCGCCAACCATCATCGGCGCGATGGCGACCGAGATCATCATGCCGCAGATCGCCATGCAGGCAACCCCTAGGATCACGCCGAATGGCCCGGACTTGAAGGTGAGGGGGATGACCACCCAAAACAGCAGCAGCAGTCCATCCGCGCCGACCAACCAACGGAACACCGCAAGGCCGTCGTCATCGCCTCCGACGATCCTGAACTTCCGCACCGCAAGCCAGATGATGACGCCCAGGTTGGCCAGGGCCAACAGTGTGAACTTGGCGATCTTCCAGACGTAACCCCAGTCGATCGATCCGACGTCATTCATGATCAGGAGGCGGCGGGACGCGCGTAGACAGAATCATTCATCGAGGAAGCGGCTTGTGGGATGGGCTCACTTCCTCGCCTCCTGGCCGGGCGTGCGGGCCATGATGTAGGAGAAGAGGTCGATGAGCATGTCATCGGGGAGCGCCTCGGTGAGGCCTTCCGGCATCAGGGAAGTCTGGGAGGCCTGCAGGGTCTTGATCTGGTCGCGGGGAATGAGAACGGGTTGGTTGTCGAGTCCGCGGATCGTGATGGTCTTCGAATCCTGGTTCTCCAGCAGGCCGGCGAGCTGGCGGCCGTCCTGGGTCTCGACGGTGAAACTCGTGTACTCCTCACGGATGGCGGCGCTGGGATCGACGATGGCGAGGAGCAGGAAGCCCAGGTTGTCGCGTTCGTAGCCGGTGAGTTCGGGCCCGAGGTTCTTGCCTTCGTCGAACAGGGTGTGACAGATCGCGCACATGGAGGCGAAGAGTTGCTTGCCGCGCTTGAGATCGCCCTGGCCGCGGTTCGCCTTCACCAGTTGTTCGATCCGGGCCATCTGCTTCACTTTCTCCTCGGGCGTCTTGCGGCCGAGCCTGCCCCAATGCTTCTCGATCAACTGGTCGATTTTCTCGTCCTTGTGCAGGGCCATCTGCTGCACGACGTCCATGGCCACGGTGTCAGCCTTGATGCGCCAGGCGTCGATCTGATCGAGGAACTGCAGGGCCCATTCCCTGCGGCTGGCGAGGACGCGGTTGGCCGTGGCGCGGACGCCGTGCTCCTCCAGCAGGGCGTTGTGATAGGCGCCGAGGATCGACTTGCCGATCGAGGCGTCGTCGTAGTTCTGCAAAGCCTTGAGCGCGGCGAGGTTGATGGCGGTGGCGCCTGTTGTGCGAAGGAGACGGGAAAGCGTGGGAACGGCCTTGGGCTGATTGACCTGACCCAGGATCTCAATGTAGGCCAATCGCGTGGCCATGTCGGCCTCGGAACTGGCGACGACTTTCAACGCCTCGTTCAAGGCCTTGGCGTCGCCGCGCCGCAGTCCCAGCGCGACGCCTGAACCGCCGAGTCCCTTCTGGTAGTCATCCAGCGCCTGGGCGAGGGAATCGGGCAGGCTGGCCATTTGGCGGCCCTGGAAGGCCTCCATCAGGCCGGTCATGAGCTTGGCGCGGTGTTTGTCCTGCGGCGCCAGCGCGAGAAGATCCGCGCAGGTTTGCAGGTCCTGCGGACTGCCGGCCATGGCGTAGCGTCGCATCAGGCGCTCGATCAGGTGTTCATCCACCATCGGCAGATCCCAGACCTGCTTGTCGCTGAACATCTTCAGCACGGCGTCGCGGTCGTCGCCGCACTTGGCCTCGACCGCCCACCACAGCAGGAGCGGAATGTGGAGATCGTTGATGTCCGAGCCGCGGGCAAGCAATTCACGGGTGATCGGCAATCCCTGTTCGGCGGGCAGGCGTCGGGCGGAGCTGGCCAATTGCGAGCGCACCTCGACTTCCGGCTCCCGGACCGCGAGGTCCTTCAGTTCGCTGGCGACGCGCGGCGTGGTTTTGCGGGAATCCCCGATCAGGCGCGCGGCCCAGCGCCGCACATGCGGATTCCGGGAATCCAGGGTCTTCAACGCGACCTCGTTGTCGAAGCCGCCGGACACATACAAGGCCCAAAGCGCATCCAAGGTCCGCTCTTCCTCATCCGCCAGGACGAGTTGCTTCAATGGCGGGACGATCGATGGGTCGCGGCGATCGCCAAGCACGCGGATAGCCTCGTGGCGAAACCATTTGTTCGGATGGCTCAACAGGACCTTCACCAGGTCCTCGCTGGACTGCTTGGCGAGATCGAAGGGCTTGAGCGGCTGGGTTCCCTTGGCCTTCAGGCGGTAGATGCGTCCGCTGGACTTGTGCCAGTTGTCGCGCGGATCGACGTGCGTCAAACGACTGTCATACCAATCGGCGACGTAGACCGCGCCGTCGGGTCCCACCTTGATATCCACAGGACGGAACCAGCGATCCTTGGCCAGGACCAGGGGCGGATGATCCTTGGTGCGAAAGGTCGAGGTGTCCGGGATGAGCTGACTGGCGACAACGCGATTGTGGAGGGCGTTGCCGGCGACGACGGCGTGGTTGTACTTCTCGGGGAAGGCGCCGCCGTCGTAGATGCAGAAGGTCTGGCTGAAGCGCTCCGGGAAGCCCTCGTGTTTCATGTGGTCGAAGAAGCCGAAGGCGTAGGGATTGGAGAGCGGGCCGTGCTTGCCCCAGTTTTTCTCGGCGTAGCCGCCCTGCGCGTAGTGCATGCCGTGCGTGCGGCCATGGTTCGTTCCGGAGAACACCCGCCCATCGGCGTCGATCTCCGTGCTCCAGGTGTTGCCGCCGCCCTCGGCAAAGATCTCGAAGACCTTGCTCGCCGGGTGATACCGCCAGATGCACTGGCCCTTGTAGTGCACGCCCTTGGTGACCTCGGAATCGATGGTGAAGGTGGTGGTGCTCCCATTGGCTCCATAGAGCCATCCGTCGGGGCCGAACATCAGACTGTTCGCGACGGAGTGCGTGTCTTCCAGGCCGAAGCCGCGCAAATGCACCTCGGGATCGCCGTCGGGAACATCGTCCCCATCGGCGTCCGGGTAGAACAGCAGATAGGGCGGATTGAGAACCCAGATCCCGCCGCGACCCACGGCCAACGAGCTCACGATGTTCAGGCCGGTGATCACGTCCTTCGACTTGTCGTAGCTCCCGTCGCCATCCGTATCCTCCAGCACCGTGATCTTGTCCGCTCCCTTGAAATGATTCGGCGGCGGGGGCGGGACCTTGTCGAAGACCGCGCGGAGATACTGGTCATACTTGATGACTTTCAAGCCGGCGGGAAAGGGATACTGCAGATACTGCACGACCCACATGCGGCCGCGATGATCGAAGGTCATGAACAGCGGTTGGCGGATGGTCGGCTCGTGCGCGACGAGCTCCATCTCAAAATCGTTGTGGACTTGGAAGAGCTTCACCGCGGCGTCCGGCGCGGTGGGGGTGGAATGATCGCCGATCTCGCCGCGGCCCTCGAAGGTCTTGATGATCTCGGCCACCTTCTCATTGCCCGCGATGTTCATGTTGAACTTGTCGCGGTCCGTGGAGCTCTGCAGCGCCGCCTTGGAGCCGGCTCCCGGGATTGGCAGCTTCGCCGCCCAGTGGACCGCATTGACCAACATCCGGTTGACCGGCGCCAGCTTGAAGTCGTCGATGTGCCCCAACGAGGTGTAGAACACCCGGCTCTTGCCGTAGGTCCGGTAGAGGGCCACCGGCTCCAGCTGCGGCTCGCCGTTGTCCAGGGTCGTGCCGCGCAGCAGCGTGCGGCTGTTGCCGGCCAGGTTGCGCATCTTGTAGAGCGTGCCGCTGCTGTGGAAGGCGGTCTGCTTGACGCCGGTCATCAAGGCGTCGCGGATGGAATGCGGAATCGTCGCAATATCCGTGCCCGACTTGTTGCCGAAGTGGTTCTCGTAGTCGTGGCCCAGAACCTCCCGGTCGAACTCGACCCATTCCACATGGCCCGGCGGCGGCTTCTTGTTCCGCAGATGGAATGCGTGGCTGGACGTGCGGATCGCGACCAGGCCCTTGCCGGCCTTCAGGTGCGCCTTGATCAACTCCATCTGCTCCGGCTTCAGCGTCCGCCGCCGGACGCTGAGGAACAACAGATCCGCGTCCCGGAGCTGCTCGAGGCCGGGAAAATCATTGGGATCGTCCTTGGACGCATGCACAAAGACCGTCTCAAAACCAAGCGGCTCCAGGCGCTCCTTCGCAAACTTGGGCAAGGACTCATGGGTCCGATACTCCTTCTCGCCAATCATGAAAAGCGCTCGCTTGGCACCAGCGGCCTCGGGCAGGGAAATGGAAAGGACGGCGAGGACGGCGGACAGAAGAGGAATGGCGTTGCGGACATTCATAAGCGTCACGGAGTGTGAACGATCCCGCCGGCAATGGGAATGAGAAGTTTGTTCGCGGAAAGGAGTGGCGCGCGCTTCCGAAAAAGAATAGACCCTCAGACCATACGGACGCAGCCTGAGTGGGTTCATGATCACGCGGCGGCGGCGCAACTCGCGAAGGCGTTCAAGGAATCGGATTCCATTGTGATAAGCGTGATCGTGCCGACTGATGATGACAACAGCGAGGCAATCGTTTCACGGTACGACAAGCAACGATACGCAGCCACAAGCACGGTAGAAGTCAAAGGAACCGAGCGAGCAGAGCTCGCGGAATTGTTTCTGGCGAACGTCTACGACAAAAACCGGGCAGCGTGCCACGAACCAGGATTCTACGTTGTCTCCAAGAAAGGGTCTCGGGAATTGTCGGATTTCACACTGTGTTTCGACTGCTACAACATGGGAATCAAGGTTCCCTTCGTCGGCGAAGAGTTGATCAACTTCTTTCCCACAGGGACCGGGAACGACCAACTGCGGGAAGTCTTCAACCGGATTACAAAGAGTGGCGCGGCCATGAAAGGAGCCGGTCAACCGTGACGGGCTTCTTCCATGCCCCCTTGCGTTCTGCGGCCGCCGTCTCGTTTGCGACGCCGACGACGACCGCGCGTAAGCATCATGGACTGCGGCGCGCCCGGCCCCGAACACCCCACCCCTGAGCGGGAACCCGCCCGAGATTTCCCATCCACCCAAGGCCGGGCCGTGAGCTCACGCCATCCTCGCCTCCCGGACCCAACAAAGCGGCGCACAGCGCCGCAGTCCAAAACGCTGTCGCGCCATTCGGTGAGCCTTCGTCAACCACGGGCTTGAAGACTGGACACCCGCTCACCAGGCCGCAGTCCGCAACGATGTGGAGACTCTCATAGTTCTGGCGGAAGCGGGCGCGGATCTCTCGATCTGGACAAGAATCGACGAGTATGCCACCTCGCTTGAGGAGGCGCAGGCGCTTGGACGCTCTCCGGATGCAGTGGCCTATCTTGAACAAGTCATCTCCGAACACGCCCCTCACCGGCGCAGCGGCGGCGACTCAATGTAGTACGATTCTCCCATGAAGGCATTGAGTTCCATGCCGGGCTTGAGTTCACCGATCTCCTCCTTGGCCCGATCGACCACGCCCCCAACACCGGTTCGTTTGGGAAAGACTGCCATTTCCAGCTTCCAGGTGTCGTTGGTCTTGATCTGCTTGGGAAAGGGAAGATCCGCGATGAAACCCTTGCCGGCTTCGAGCGAACTCAATGGTCCAAAAACCACACCTATTTTCGCGGGAACCGTATAGTTCGTATGCCAGCCGTCGCGGTCGATCCATTTGATCGCCCTTGGCTTCACCACCGCTTCCACGTCCGTCCGGTTCGTGACCAACAGTTTCGCGCGGGGCCAGCCCTGGTCGTCCTGCGTTCTCCCCAGATCAAAGATGGCGATCGTTTCGGGCGGCGGCGGGGTCTTGAGGATGGGGGATGCGGTCATGTTGGCGTCGCCGAGAAACCGAAGATTCGGAGCCCCCTTCAGATCATCCGCCTTGTCCTTCGCCCGATCGACAAGACCGCCGATTCCCTCCTTCTTGTGGGAGGAAGCAAAGAACACCTTCCACTCAACGGCCCCGACCGGCGCGGGGTATTGGACCTGGATCGTTTCGCCGGCATTGACACGGGCGACGCCATGAAAGGCTCCGGTTTCCATCGCATTGGTGGTCCAACCGTCCTCCCCCGACACAGCGACCTTGGGCGGCCAGATCGAGGCGTCCTCATCCCGTGGATTGGTGATGTCCAGCACGGCCATGCGGCGTCCGTCGTTTCGCTCCGACCAATCCGCCAGCTTGATGGTCAAGGCGCTTTGCTGCGCCACGGCGGGTTTCGGCCGAGGCCGCCGCTGGTCGGTATTCTTGACCGCAACACTGACGATCAGGACGACGGCGGCGGCGATGAACAGGATCGCAGACTTGCTGTTGGATGGTTTCGACATGCACCGGTCTCTTCGCTTCACGCGATCAGATCAGTCTTCAGGCGTTTCTCCAACGTATTCCTCGAACCGATCCGCCACGTTGGCGGCCTTGGCATCGCCGTGATGGAAATAGAATCGATGCCGGAGCGTCAGCGATTCACCGGCCTTGATCGTGTGATCGCCTTCGCCCTTCTTGGCTCCGGACACGCGGCCGAAACTGCCGGTCGCGAATCGATTGGCTGTCAGCAGGCCGTAGTAGCGCGCATGCCAGCGCGTCGGGGCCCGGAAATTGGAGGGATGATCGAAGATGGCAATGCCAACCGTCTTGCCGCTCGCGTCCGGCCCGGAGTAGTCCACCCACTCGGCGGCCTTGCCCCAGGCAGCGTCGTTCTTGTCGCCGTGGCTGTTGACGATCGTTCCAAAGCCCGGGCTGCCCTCGGCGTGCTTCGCGATGGGTCGGACCTTGATCGGCCCCGCCACCCGAATGCCCAACCCTCCATCCTTGTTGTCAGCGAGCGTCACGTCCTTCTCCGCGGCATGCAGTTCGACATCGAAGTCCATGAGGACCTGCCCGTCGCCGGCGGACCGGAATCGAAAGCGCCGGCGCTCCCGCAGGACCAGCTCGCCGTCGCCGAGCCATTGGTTCCAGACAATCAACTCGCCGTGTTTGTCGCCCGATTCGGCCTTCTCGATCCGCTCCAGCTTGATCTCGGATCTGCGGCCTTTGCGATCCTCAGCCTGCGGCGCCCAGAAGTTCCATCCGTTCACGTGGCTGTGCGTGAAGAAGATCGAACGATGGTGCGGATGATCCTGCTGCTCGCCCTTGACGCCGGGCGTCATGGGATAATGTCGCGTGACCGACTCGCCGTTGGGACCGTGGACGGGATACAGGTAGGGATAGTTCCATTCCTGAAAGCGGTACTCGGTGAAGAACCGCCCGTCGATCTCCACCCGAACACGATCGCTGAGTTCTGCCACGCGAACGGCGGACACGCAGTCGACGGTTGAAATCGTAAGGGCGACGCATGCGCAGAGGGATTTGCCAAGCATGTGGAGATAACGCCTGATGCGCGGCGGCGATTCAACTCTTTTGGTGAGATCACCACGAACGCGTTCAAGAAGAACACCGGAGAACGGGCGAGGGCCCGGAACACTGTCGCCAGCGCTCAGCGTTTCTGTCCGCGCTTGCCGACCTCGGCGGCGCGGGCGGGATCGTGATTGGGATTCGGCATCGGCATCTGGGCGCCAACTGCGATGCGCCAGTTGTCGAGCAGGTTGCGCAGCCGGGCGGCGATGGCGGCGTTCTGTTCGGCGACGTTGGTTGTTTCGCCGATATCGTTCTTCAGATTGTAGAGCGCCTCCGACCCGTCCTCGTAGAATTGGACCAGTCGCCAGTCGCGGGCGCGAACGGCATTGTAGGGTCCATCGCCGCCGGCGTGATAGTGTGGGTAATGCCAGTAGATCGCGTCGCGTTTCAACTTCGCTTTGGGATTCTTGAACAATGGGACCAGGCTGAGTCCGTCGACGCTGCGGTTGTGGCGGGCCTCGCCCTCGACGCCGGCGATCTCCAGGAAGGTCGGGTAGAAATCGATGCCAATGACCGGCTCCGCGCAAACGGCGCCTGACGGCGTCACACCCGGCCACTTCGCAATGGTCGGCACGCGCACGCCGCCCTCGTAGGCGGATCCCTTGCCGCGGCGCAGCGGATGATTGTCCGTAAACCCGTCGAGCTTGCCGTAGCGCTGCGTCAGGCCGCCGTTGTCGCTGGTGAACACGACGACGGTGTCGTCGCCGAGGCCGTTCTGTTTCAGGGCGCCGAGCACGGTTCCGACGGCTTCATCCATGCTGTGGACCATGGCGGCGTAGACCGGGTTCTGGTGCCGGGCGTCAGGCTTTACCTTCCTGGCGTAGGCTGCGATCAATGCCTCCTTCCCCTGGATCGGGGTGTGGGGGACATGAAACGGAAAGTAGAGGAAGAACGCCTCCTCCTTCCAATCGGCGATGATCTTCGCGGCCTCCGCGGCCAGGTAATCCGTGACGTACTCGCCCTTCTGGAAGCCGCCCGCCGCCTGGTTGAGAAAGTAGCCCTTTGCCGGCGGTTTCAGAACCTGGCGGTCAAAGCCATGATCGACCGGGTCGTAGCCCGCGGCATCGGCGTCCTTGCGGTCGAGGTGCCACTTCCCGACCTGGGCGGTCTTGTAGCCGCCGGCCTTGAGCGCCTCCGCAATGGTGACCTCGTCGTGTTTCAGCCACTTCTGCCACTCGGGAATCCGCAGCTTGGCGAAGGGGCGGTTCTGTCCCGCAATGAAATCGGTCAGATGCAGGCGCGCCGGATACTTGCCCGTCATGACCGCCGCGCGACTGGGAGAACAAACGGTGCAGGCGGCGTAGGCGTCGGTGAACTTCACGCCCTCCTTCGCGAGTTGATCCAGATTCGGGGTCTCATAGAGATCGCTGCCAAAGCAGCGCAGCCCCGTCCAGCCCAGATCGTCGGCGAAGAAGAAAACAATGTTGGGGCGTTTGGCTGCGGCCTCGGAGGAAAGACTCAGAGCCGTGAGGAAAACGACTGCGAGCCGGGCGAGTTGGCGTCGAAAGATCATGGCCGGCATCATGAACCATCGCGTTCCGGTGTCCAGTAAGACGTCGAGGATCACACTGGTGACAGGCTCAAGATCGAGGACACTCCGGGACTACGCGGCCAAGCTCCGGGTGAGACTCCAACTTCTCAGCCTCATGAATCAGCCGATATCCGAACGCCTCGGCTCGATCCTTGTTGTCACGTGCGATAAAGGAAACGATGTCCTTCAGATCGTCTCGCGATGCGGGAGACCAAATCAGCTGGTAAGCCATGAAGGAAACTCCTGAACAGCGCTCAAGACCTTGTCTTTGCTCGTCATGAATCAAGCACGCTCTCCCCACAGTAGGTGTGCAAGCGCCGGAGAGTTCTTCAATAGTGAACCTGTCACGAATGGCACGGGATTAAGGGATGCTATCGGGCTTTCTTACGGTAGCG
>CAZFLK010000151.1:0-14109 GCA_964519245.1 uncultured Verrucomicrobiota bacterium | reverse complement strand
TCATGGGCACCGGTTTTTCCGGTGTCTTTTTTCCATGAGTCAACGACACGATCTCACCCCGCTCAGCTGAACCTCCCCGGTATCGTTTAATTTGAGTCAACGCGACTGCTGGGGGTTCCCGCATCCGTCCTTGATCAGGCAATCTCCCGTCGATAGCTTCCTCCGCCCAGTTCGCCAATCCGCAAACCGCAGACAACCATGTCCGAACCCAGCATCAAAACTACCGTCGTCGGCAGCTATCCCGTCCCTTCCTGGCTTCACGTTGCGCGTACCGGTCCCGCCTTGCGGGACGCGATCATGGTCGTGCTCAAGACGCAGGAACTATGCGGGCTGGATGTGATCGCTGACGGGGAATTGTCGCGCTTCGACGTCAACCATCCCGAGACCAATGGGATGATCGACTATTTCATCCGGCCCATGAGCGGCGTTTCGACGGACCTGTCCCGCGTGGAATTGGACGCCTTCCGCGCGCAGGAAGGCATGGGTTTTCGCGCCAAGCCGGCCGGCATCGTGCGGGAGGCGCTCGGCGAGGGTTCCATGAATCTGTTGGAGGATTGGGAATCGGTGAAGAACCTGACCGACCGGCCTCTCAAGTTTACAGTCACCGCCCCCTACATGCTGGCGAAGACGCTGGCTAACTCATACTATCCGGATCACCGGGCGCTTTGCATGGCCCTGGCGGAGGTTCTGGCAAAGCAGGTTGCCGAGATCGATGCGCCTGTGGTGCAGGTGGACGAGGCGAATCTGACCGGACATCCCGAGGACGTCGAATGGGCGCACGAACCCATCAATGTTGTCCTCGACGCCATCAAGGGGGAGAAAGGTCTGCACCTCTGCTTCGGAAACTACGGCGGACAAAGCATCCAGGGCGGCTTCTGGAAGAACATCATCCCCTTCCTCAACAAGTTGAATGTCGACCACCTCGTCCTGGAATTCGCGCGTCGGGGCTATGAGGAACTGGGCGCCTTCAAGGAACTCCGCGACGGCATTGCCCTGGGCATCGGCGTCATCGACATCAAGGACAACGGGATCGAGTCCGAGGATCTGATTGCGAGCCGGATCGAAGCCTCGATCGACACGCTGGGTGAGGAGCGCATCAAGTGGATCCATCCCGACTGCGGTTTCTGGATGCTTTCCCGCAGCGTCTCCGACCGCAAGATGGCCGCGCTGGTCAAGGGTCGCGACACGTTCCTGGGCCGTTGATCCGGACACTTCCGGAAGGGCGGGAGAACACCATGTTGGTGATTGCGGACCGGGGGTCTCGCGGCGAATCTCCGGTCAGGCATGGGCGAGACGAACCAATCCAGGCATTTCTACCAGGAATTGCCGAGCTTCGCGGACTTCCTCGAGATCACCCGCGACGAGCATTTCGTCCTCGCTCCGGAAGATTGGATCGTGGTCATTACGGACGTCAAGGGATCCACCAAGGCCATCGAGGCGGGACGCTACAAGGATGTGAACACCGTGGGGGCCGCCTCGATCTCCGTCGTCCAGGAGTTGTTGGATGAGGATTTTCCCTATGTTTTTGGCGGTGACGGGGCGACGCTGCTCATCCCTCCCGACAAGATTGAATCCGTGTTGGAGGTCCTGATGCGGCTCGAGCGCCTGTCCCGCGAGAAATTTGACCTGGGACTTCGCATCGGACGGGTATCCGTGCGCGAGGTTGTTGAGCGAGGCGGCCGCATCGAGGTGGCGAAGCACGAACTGACGGCGAAGAAATGCGCGGCGGTTTTCCGGGGCGGCGGACTAGGCGAAGCTGAAAAGTTGATCAAGGGCGATGAGGAAAACTACTGCGTGGTGTCAGCGCAGGCCGGCGACCTTGACTTGAAAGGACTGTCCTGCCGTTGGAAACCACTTCCGAACAAGCGCGGGCTGATCGTCTCACTGTTGGTGCTTTCTCGCCGCGAACCGCCGGGCAAGGTCTATGACCAGTTTCTGCGTCACTTCAAGACGGTCTTTGAGGGGGTCATTGACGAATCCAACCCCGTCAACACGGATCGCATCGGCTACAAAACGATCCGGCAATGCCTGGACGATGAAACCCGATATATCACCAAGAAGAAAACCTGGGCTTTCTTCAAGCGTTTCTGTGAGATCGTGGCCGCGGTGCTGATCTTCAGGCATGGTTGGCCCGCGGGTATTTTCAACGCGAAGAAATACCGGGATTCGATGCGCGATCACTCGGATCATCGCAAGTTTGATGACATGCTGCGGATGATTGTCGACTGCTCGCATGCCCAGGCCCGGAACATTCACCGCTACTTGGAGGCCCGCCGCCTCCAGGGCGATGTCTTCTACGGCATGCACACATCAAGAACCGCGCTGATGACCTGCTACGTTCAGTATGTAAAGGACGGGCAACACATCCACTTCATCGACGGCGGCGATGGCGGCTATGCCATGGCTGCCAAACAGTTCAAGGACCAGCTGAAGGAAGCGGCGGCAACGGGGGAAGTTTGACGAATCCCGTCCGGTAGAATGAACGGTGCATCCATGCCGGGTCAGAACGAAACGCTCAGGGTCAGGCTGAGCGTGTGCAGCGGCACTTTGGTCTCGCTGTTGGCGAATTCGCCGGAAGCGATGGAGTTGGCGTCGACGTTCCGGGTCGAGGGCAGATCCCACAGGCATGCAAGATCCAATGTGTAGCGTCCGATGGTGTAGCCTGCGCCCAGAGCCAAGGTGTGTTTGAAGAGTAATCCCAGGAGAAAATGCGCGAAAGGCTTGATAGCGCAACTCCCGAGACGGAAGAAGAATCGGCCTTCCTTTCCGGGCAGCCGCTCTTACGAATTGCGCCGTTCCTTGATCGCACGCAGTTGCACGACCGTCTGGCGATCGTGGGGTCGATCCATGGCTTCCTTCGCCCGAATCAGGGCGTCGATGGAGAGAACGCGAAATTGACCCGCAGCGGTCTCAACCGTCATCGACCCGGCTTGGACGGACTCGAAATCCCACAAGCCAGCGACCTCACCAAGGCAGTCAATGACGCCCAGCGCCGTCACAAGATAAGGATTCTTCAGTCCTCGACAGCTGCTTTCGTTCTATTCGAGCGGAAGTTTCCCAGGTGTCATTCGATGTTTGGGATCCAAAGGAAGCAAGGCGTCCTGAAGGCGAAGCAGATTGTCGGAAAAAAGCGACAACAGACATCACTATCGCGAGTGCGAAGCGTCGCGCCATGGACTACCGCTGCCAAGCCGCCTACGAGCACGAAGTCCACATCGGCTTCTACAAGGGTCCGCAGTAACCGGATCAGCTCAAGCATCCGGGACTCTCCGCGCGTTGCGCAATTCATCGGCGAACTGGATTGCCTGATCGTGTTTCTCAAGCCGCTCCCAAGGCGCCATCTCAAGATTGAGTTCGATGAGCGACATGTCGACGCCTTGAGCCCGCGCCGTCTCCCAAGCCGATTGGTCCCGCAGGACGAGGTCCGGATCCGCGGAAGGTTCCTTGGCGTTGGACGACTCAGACATGGCCGCAGGTTATCGCGGCGCCGGTTCCTGCGCAATGGCCGCATGGTCGGATCAGGAGGAGAAACCGTCCCCGTTGCCGGGGTCAGCGTCAGTGAATCCAAAGCCGGCGGGAGCGCCTCCGCGGAGCCCATTCAAAGGCCCCGAAGGAACGACATTCTTGTCGCCCGCCAGGAATTAATCCGCGCGCCGGTAGCCCGGGCCCCGCAAGACACGACCCGGCCGTTTGCCGGTGTGCTTGCCGTCGGTGAAGACCAGTTCGCCGTTCACGAAGACGTGTTTCACCCCAACCGAATGCGCGTCCGGCTGGGCGAAAGTGGCCTTGTCCTGAATGGCGTCGAAGTCGAACACCACCAGATCCGCAGCGAGACCTTCGGCGATTCTTCCGCGGTCGTGGACGAGAACCTGGTTGGCCGCGAGGGCGGACATCTTGGCAATGGCCTTCTCCAAGGAAATCACGCCGTGGTCGCGGACGTACTTGGAGAGGATCCGCGGAAAGGAGCCGAAGCCCCTGGGATGCGACGCGATGCGCGAACCGCCGGCGGGTCCGACGTCCGTGCAGAACGAGACGAACTCCTCACGCATGGCCATCATCTTGTTCGCTTCGGACATGCTTTGGGGGAGGCAGAAGGCGTTGTTGGGAAGGAGTTCCCAAAAGAAGTCCCAGGGATCCTGGTTCTCGGCGGCGGCGGCGGCGGCAAGGCTGAGCCCATTGTGTTTCTGATAGGCCTTGGTGTTGATGCGGCCGAGCACGACCTTGTTCCAATCATGGCCCGCGTGGCGGAACCAGTTCTCCCACCCTTCGCCTTCCTCCATCTCTTTGCGCATCTTGCGCTGCATGGCCGGATCCTGGATGCGACGAAGGAACTCCTGCGGGCCTTTGGCGGAGTGACTCGGATGGATGAAGGACGAAAGACTCAGGCCATTGTTGATGTAGGGATAGATGTCGGCGTCCACCTCCTGTCCGGCGGCGCGGGCCGCCTTGATGCGGGCGATGGCCAGCTGCATCTTGCCCCAGTTTGCCTGTCCGGCCGCCTTGAGATGAAAGATGTGCACGGGGGCGTTGCCCTTGCGGCCGATCTCGAGGGCCTCATCGATGGCTTCGAGCAAACGGTCACCCTCATTGCGCATGTGGGTGTAGTAGCGGCCGCCGTGTTCCCCGGCAACCTCGGCCAGCGCGGCGATCTCCTCGGTCGAGGCGTAGATTGCCGGCGGATAGATCAACGCGGTTGAGACGCCGATCGCGCCGGCCCGCATGGCCTCGCGGACCAGCCCCTTCATCTCCGAAAGTTCGGCGGCGCTGGGTTTGCGATCGGTCCGTCCGATGACCAATCGGCGCACCTGCGTGTGGCCGATGTTCTGCACGACATTGACCGGCATGCCCTTCCCGTTCAACAGCTCGAAGTACTCAGCCATGGTCCGCCAACCGGTCTTCGCCGCATCGGCGGCGCCAACCGGCGCGGCGGATCCGCCCTCGCCGGCGAGGATGGTGGTGACGCCCTGCGACAGGAGATTGTTGCCGGCGGCCGGATCGCTGAGGAAGGGCGTGGCGGTCTGGCCCATCATGTCGATGAAGCCCGGGCTGACGATGAGCCCCGCGGCATCGATGTTCCGCCGGGCCAAGGCGTCGCCCAGTGAACCGACCCGGACAATTCTTCCGTCGCGCAAGGCGACGTCCCCTTTGAACCAGGGAGCGCCCGTGCCGTCGATGATGCGGCCATTGCGGATGACGACATCAAACACGGGCGTCGGTTTCACGGCCGCCTCCGCTCGTTCGAATTCCATGAAGTGCGAGAGCGAAAAATAATCCCGCGCATAGGCGACGCCGACGCCGGTGAGCTTGTCGTTCCGCCGCGTGAGTCGGATCTTCAGCGTGACCAAACCGTGGAACGCGGGCTGGGTCTTGAGATGTGTCACAAGGGTTCCGGTCAGCGTAGCGGGTTGAATCACCAGGTCCGACAGGGCGATCGGCGGCTCATTGTTGAAGGCGATCTTGGCGGCTTTGTCGTCGGCCACGTCGAGTCGCGCGCTCAGGTCGCCGTCGTAGTGCGCGAGGCGGCCCCGCCAGACTCCGGTCCAGGCGGCGGCGTTGGTTGGGTTCCCGTGTTGCGCCGCTGCGCCGGCGGCGCGATTCGGCGCCCGGGTCTCGGGGATCAACGCCCTGGTCAGCGCTTTCTCAATCTCGGAGCGAAATGGAGACGCGCTGCTGTTGAGCAGCACGACATAGCCGCAGTCCTGTTCAGGAAAGCCCCGAATCCGGGTTGAAACGCCGGGCATGCCGCCGCTGTGCGCGAAGGCCGGCACGCCCAGGTAGGGACCGACCGCCCAGGCGACGCCGTAGCCGGACTCCGGATCCGTCGGATTGCGAACGGCGGTGAGCTCGCGCATGGCCCTCGCCGACTCCCGCGTCAGCACGCGCCGGCCCTTGTATTCCCCGTCGTTGAGGTGCAGGAGGAGAAAGCGCGCGAGGTCGTTGGCGCTGCTCCAGTTTGCGGAGGCGCCGTCGTGATCGAAGCCATACGGCGCCACGCGGATGAAACGGCCGCCGGCATCGCGTGAGTACTGTCCGGTCGCGTGTTCCTCCAGGCCGTTCCTTACCCGATCCGAGGTATGGGTCATGCCGATCGGATCGTAGACCTCCCTTTCCATGAAAGCCCCATAGTCGGGTTCGCCGTGCGTGGCGATGAGGTGGTCCAACACGCCGAACGCCAGGTTGCAATACTCCCAGCGGCTGCCGGGCGGATTGTAAGCGAAGCCGTAGCGCCGAATGGTCTCGTCGCGAGGCGGCGGCTTCACGCCGTTATAGAAAAAACTGTAATGGATGGGCATTCCGGAAGTGTGGTTGGCGAGACGACGCACGGTCATCTCCTTGGCGGATCCCCGATACGCGCGCAGCCTGGGTCCGGAAAGGTAGTCATTCGCCGGCCGATCCAGGTCGATTGCGCCGCGGTCGACCAGGATCATCAAACCGGTTGCGGTCATGGGCTTGGAGACCGACGCGAGCAGGTAGACGCTGTCCGCGGTCGCCTTGCGGCCGGCCTCGATATCCGCCATGCCGAAGCCCTCGGCCCAGACGATCTCGCCCTTGCGCACGACCGCCACGGCGACCGAGGGGGCTTTCCCCTCGGTCACGCCCGCCTGAATCTGCTCTCGGACCTCGGCGAAGGCTGCCGGCGCGGGGGTCTCGGCCGAGGAGCAGGGGAAGATTCCGGAAAGGATGGCAAGCAGCGCGCCGACGACGTTGGAGGCAATTGGTTTCATGGAAGCGGAAGGTCTAGGAGTAGGGTTCCATCTAGCGGGAAAGGCGGGGAATGTCGAGTTCCGGAAACGTCGTGTCCGCAAATGTCTTGAAAACGACCGCGGCGCTCCGCAACTTTTGTGCCGTTTCCGGCGCTGATGTCAGTCTTTCCCATCCATGCCCTTGCCGCGTTTCTCGGCGCCTTTCTGCTGTTCCTGGTTCAGCCGATCATGGGGCGATTCATCCTGCCCTGGTTCGGCGGAGGGGCCTCGGTGTGGACGACCTGCATGTTGTTCTTCCAGGCCGCGCTGTTGGGCGGTTACGGCTACGCGCATGTGCTGACCCGAACCGCGTCATTGCGCGCACAGACGGTCGCGCACACAGCGTTGATGGGGCTCGCCCTGATCTTCCTTCCAATTGAACCATCCGGGGCCTGGAAACCGGAACCCGGAATGGCTCCCGTTCCGAGGATCCTTGCGATGCTCGGCTCGACGATCGGGCTCCCGTTCCTGGTCCTCGCGGCGACCGCTCCGCTGATCCAATCGTGGTTTGCGGCGACGTGTCCTGATCGCTCGCCCTACCACTTGTATGCGGTCTCCAATATTGGTTCCGTTCTCGCGTTGACGGTTTACCCGTTCGTGATGGAGCCATTGATGACGCAGCGGGCGCAGTCATGGCTCTGGAGCTGCGGGATGACGTTGTTCGTCATCCTGTGCGCGGCCTGCGCGGCGTCGGTTTGGCCCCGCCGCCCCGCGGCCGCCCCGGAGACGTCGAAGGCGCCGGCCGTGGCGGCCAATCCCGCTCCGGAGAAGGGTCCGGTGATCTGGTGGCTGGCCTTGCCCGCCTTGGGATCGACCCTGCTTCTCGCAACGACCAACGAACTGAGCCAGGATGTGGCGGTGACGCCCTTTCTCTGGGTCGCCCCCTTGGCGATTTACCTGGCTACATTAATTGTCTGCTTCAGCGATTCGGGTTGGTATTCGCGTCGGGTTGCCGGCGGGGGTTACCTTGTTGCGCTGGCGGCGGTTTGCGCGGGGACCTTCCTGCGTGAGGAACTGGGCTTCCACCTGCGGTTCCTGCTGCTGGCGACCTCGTTGTTTTTCGGCTGCATGGTTTGTCATGGGGAGTTGGCGGACATGAAGCCGCCGCCGTCGCGACTGACGCGCTACTACCTTTCAATCTCCTTGGGCGGCGCGCTGGGCGGCGCGCTCGTGGGTGTGGCGGCGCCACTGCTGTTCTCGGACTACCATGAGTTCGAAATCGGCTACGTCGGGGTTGCCTTCCTCCTGGCCGCGGTGATGCGACATGATCGGGGCCGGCAAGGAACGCCGGCCCCGGACAACCTCCTGCGAAAAGTCGTGATCGGAGTCGCCATGCTCGCCGGCGTCTTCTTCCTCTGCGATGCCCGGGTTTCCGGAAAATCGGCGATCCACGCGTCGCGGAATTTCTATGGAGCCGTTTCGATCCATGAATTCGCGGAACGGAATGCGCGCTACCTGAAGCACGACAACATCATTCACGGGCTCCAGTTGCTCGACGCCGACAAGCGCGAACAGCCCACCTGCTACTACGGTCCCGCTGGCGGCGGCGGCATCGTCATGAACTCATTCCGCAATGATCGGCCGCGCCGGATCGGTATCATCGGACTCGGCGTCGGAACCCTGGCGACTTACGGAAACATCGGAGACTCGATACGCGTCTACGAGATCGATCCTGCCGTGATCGCAGCGGCGGAGAACGATTTCACCTTTCTGATCGATTCGAAGGCGAAGGTTGAAATCGTCGAGGGCGACGCGCGTCTGTTGCTCGAGCGGGAGGCGCCGCGAGGTTTTGATATTCTCGTGCTGGACGCGTTCACCAGTGACGCGGTGCCCGTCCATCTGCTCACGTTGGAGGCCATGGAGATCTACCTTCGTCACCTGGCGCCCGGCGGGGTCCTCGCCTTTCATCTCTCTTCCCAAACCCTTCGCCTCGATCGTGTCGTTCGATCCGCCGCCACGGAGCTTGGCTTGGCTCATCTGGCCGTGGAAGATCGTCCGCGTCCGGATGCCTGGTTTCTCTATGATTCGCAATGGATGTTGGTCTCGGAAGATGCGGTGGCGTTGGACCGCATCGCCACGTCCCATCCCTCGACGCGACGCGTGGGTTCCGACGAGATGGTTCGCGTCTGGACGGACGACTACAACTCGCTGATGTCCGTGATCAAATGAACCCGTTGTCGAAATCCGATCCGAAACCTGAGCGAATGACGCTGTTGTATGGTGCGGCGATGTTTCTCGGCGCCTTTCTGGTGTTCCTTGTTCAACCGATCATGGGCAAGTTCATCCTGCCTTGGCACGGCGGCGGGAACGCTGTGTGGACAACCTGCATGCTGTTCTTTCAAACCGCCCTGTTGGCCGGTTACGCCTACGCGCATCTTCTGGCGCGGAAAGTGGCCTTGAAGACTCAGGCGACCGTTCATCTCACCTTGTTGGGGGTCTCGATGTGCCTGCTCCCGATCCTGCCCGACGAAGCCTGGAAGCCCGGGCCGGAGGGCGAACCGGTGGGCCGGATCCTGCTGACCCTGGTCGCCACCGTCGGGCTGCCATTTGTCCTGCTCTCGGCCACCGCGCCATTGCTGCAATCCTGGTATGCCGCCGCCGGTCGGGGTCGGACGGTTTATCGTCTCTACGCCTGGTCCAATGCGGGTTCGATCGCGGCGTTGGCCTGTTATCCATTCCTGGTGGAGCCGAACCTTTCCCGGGTCGCTCAGGCTGTCGCCTGGTCGGTTCTCTTGGGCTTGTTTGTGGTCGGTTGCCTCGTCATCGCGCTCCGGCTGTTGAAGGGTGAAACGCCGCGTCCGGCGGACCCGGAACCAGACGAAGAACCACGGGCGTCAACTCATGCTGGATCCACGCCGCAAGGCGGGCCGGCGATCTGGTTGACGCTCTCGACCCTGGGGTCGGCCCTGCTCCTCGCGATCACCAACAAGATCTGCCAGGATGTCGCGTCGATGCCTTTTCTCTGGTTGTTGCCGCTGGCGTTGTACCTGGCAACCTTTGTGGTCTTGTTTCGGGATCCGCGCGCGTATCAGCGGATGATTTTCGTGACCGGTTTTTTCCTGAGTTTGTTGGGCATCGCGGCGGCGTTGTACCTGCGGGATATCCTGGTGTTCTCCTTGCATCTCTGGATCTGCTGCTTTGCCTTGTTCTTCGGCTGCATGAGTTTCCACGGCGAGCTGGTTCGACGCCGTCCGCAACCGGAGCGCCTCACGGAGTTTTACCTGGCCATTTCCGTCGGCGGCGCCTTGGGCGGCGCGCTGGTGTCGCTGGTCGCACCGCTGTTCCTGGACTATTTCTACGAATTGCAGATCATCCTGGCGCTCGGCGCGGGCGTTCTGATGTGGTTGATCCGAACGGATCCGGATTCGCGATTGAACCATGGAAACTACCGCGTCAATTGGGCCTGGCTGGTCGCGGTTCTACTCGTGTCGGTTCTGGCCTATCAACAGGAAGCGGCATACACTCGGCGCGATGCCACCCACGTGAGCCGCAACTTCTATGGTTCGTTGATGGTGTTGGAAAAATGGAGGAAGGATCCCGCGAAACACGCCCTTGTCATGCAGCACGGCAATATCGTCCACGGCATCCAGCACCGGGATCCCCGGTTGAGTCGAATGCCCACCGCCTATTTCGGTGAAACCAGCGGCGGCGGGTTGGCCCTGCGCGAGACGGAGAATCCGGCCGTTCGGCGCATCGGGGTGATCGGATTGGGCGTCGGAACACTGGCGGCCTACGGCCGTTCGGGCGACACGATGCGCTTCTTTGAAATTGACCCCGCGGTGATTGCGGCCGCGAGGGAGCATTTCACCTATCTCAGCGATTCGGCCGCCAAGATCGAAATCGTGCCCGGCGACGCCCGTCTCTCATTGGAGGCCGAGTCCGACCAGGATTACGATGTCCTCATCCTGGACGCGTTCAGCAGCGACGCCATCCCCACGCATCTTCTCACCCTGGAGGCCTTTGAACTTTATCTCTCGCGTCTGAAACCTGACGGCGTCATTGCGCTGCACTTGTCCAACCGCCACCTTAAGCTTCCGCTCGTGGTTTGGGCTGCGGCCTACGAGCTGGGCGTCGGAACGGCGCTGATCGAGGACTGGCCCGATGCGGAGGATGTGGCGTCGCCAACCTCGGATGAACCTGCCGTTGCGCCTTCTCCACAACCCCGGGTGGGACCTTCCACGTGGATGCTGATGACCCGGAACCCGACGTTCCTTGAACGGGAAGCCATCAAGACCAACGCCGTCGAGTTCACCGTCATGCCAGGGCGCGTTCGCACCTGGACGGATGACTATACCTCGCTCTGGCCGTTGTTGAGGTGAGCGGCTGCGGCGATATGACATCGGGCGCCGACCGGCGCCGATTCTCGATCCTGAGCGTCCTCCGCCTCCTGATAATCCACCGGGCATTTTACAACCGACAGGCCGACGCGGCGCTGCTAGAACCGATGGCCAATTCACGAAAGGAAACACCATGCGCTACTTGATGAAGGAACGGCTTTGGGGCTTCGGCGACGACTTCAAGATCCAGGACATGAACGGCCGGGACATATTCTTTGTCGACGGCAAGGCCTTCAGCTTGGGCGACAAGCTTTCGTTCCAGGACATGCAGGGCAATGAGCTGGCCTACATTTCCCAAAAGCTGCTCAGCCTGAAAAGACGATATGAGATCTACCGGAGCGGCCAGCTTTTTGCGGAGGTGCAGAAGGAGTGGACCTTCTTCAAGGACAAGTTCACCGTGGATGTCCCGGGCCCCAACGATTACACCGTGACCGGGAGCTTCTTCGATCACGAGTTCAACTTCGAGCGGCAAGGCGCCATTGTCGCGCAGGTATCGAAGCGCTTTTTCAATTTCACGGATTCCTACGGGGTGGATATCGTGGACGGCGAGGACGACATCGTCATCCTGGCGACGGCCGTGGTGATCGATCTTGTCTGTCATCCGGATGACCAGTGAACCAGGCTCATGCAGGAACTCGTCAAAGATTTTTCTCTTCACCCGCTGATTCCGGGGGCGGTCTTGGCGGCGTTGTTGGAGATGCAGGATCAGAAGAAGAAGCATCCGCTCGATACGCGCACGCTGCTGGGCTACAACCGCCACGCATTTTCGGATCTGGTCGGCGTGTAAACCAATGACGGCGTGATCAAGGCCGGGGTCGCCCAGTCGATCCAGCGGAGCGAGGCGGCCTATGCGCAGGCTTACCAGCGGGTGATTTCCAAGCTGCCGGATATCTGCGGCGCCAGCGGCTGTCAGCAGGGTTCGGCGCACCGGCTGGCGAGGGCGTTGTTCGCCGCCAAGTTTCTGGGTGAGTTGTTGGAGATCCTGGCGCCGCCGGACCGGTCTTATGAGAAGACCGAGGACGGAACGGTCGATCTGTTGCAAAACTTGAGCGAGGCCTTCAGCGATATGGTGGGCGGGGCCTGGGCGGAGTTTTTTCCCCGCGGCGAGGTTTCCCGCAATGCCGACGCCTCCTCGCAGTTCTGGGTCGCCTGCCTTTATGAAAATGACGCCGAGCGCATGGCCAAGGCCTTTCAAGGTCCCTACACCGCCGGCAACCAGAAGCGCCTCGCGACGCTGGATGAGGATCCCGGCTCCAAGTCCGTTCAGGTGAAGGACGCGCTGACGCCGTACCTGAAGTCCGTTCCCGACAAGCTCAGCCAACTTCACGACGCGGTGAAGGACAGCCACAAGCGCGGGCTCGACCAAGCCTTCCTCGAGATCTCGCGTGTCATCACCAAGCTCAAGCTCTCGCCGGCGATCATCTATTTCTACGATTTCCTGGTGCGCGAGGTCTGCGACGCCTTCGCCTATTTCGACAATGAACTTTCACCCCGGGAGAATCGCTTTGCGCGCTACCTCTACAAGCAGCTGGAAACCATCCGCGAGGAGCATTATGAGATGCACTCGGGGCATTTGCATGGCCTTTGCGAGGAGAGCGTGGAATCGGTGCTGGCGGAACTGGATGAGCTGACCGGCATTCGAGCCGCCAAGGAAAAGGTGCGCGAGACCGCGAACTACGCGCGGCTGCAGCAGGCCCGGGGGGCTCGCGGCATGGCTGCGATCCCCACCACCTACCACGCCGTCTACACCGGTAATCCCGGCACCGGCAAGACGACCGTCGCCCGCTTGATGGGCCGGATCTTCAAGGCCTTGGGCGTCCTCAAGAAGGGTCACCTCGTCGAGTGCGTTCGCGCCGCGCTGACCGGCCAATACGTCGGACAGACCGCCCCCAAGACCAACAAGATCATCGACGAGGCCATGGATGGCATCCTCTTCATCGACGAAGCCTACAGCCTGGCCAAGGGCGGGCAGGACTACGGCAGCGAGGCGATCGACACCCTGCTCAAACGCATGGAGGACGATCGCGACCGCCTGATCGTCATCGTCGCCGGCTACCCCCGGGAGATGGAGGAGTTCATCAATTCCAATCCCGGCCTCCGCTCGCGCTTCACCCGCTACATTGACTTTCCAGATTTCGAGGAACAGGAGCTTTGCCAGATCTTCGGCTCGCTGTGTCGCAAGCACGACCTCGCGCTGACGCCGGACCTGAAGGAGAAGACCCTGCATCATTTTCACTGGCAGGCCCGCAACGCCCAGCGCGACAGCGGGAACGGACGCATGGTTCGCAACGCGTTTGAAAAGGTGGTCCACGAACAGGCCGACCGGCTCTCCAAGTCCGGCATATACGACGCTGAGGCCCTGGCGATCCTCGAGGCTCCGGATCTCGAATCACCCGCCGAACCGGCTTGGCGCGAATACAGGGAAAGCGGCCGCGGCTATATCGTGAAATGTGAGCATTGTGAGGCCACCTATGCCTGGAATCCGGCCGTCGAACTGCCCGTCGCCAAGTGCGACAAGTGCGGCCGCGAGTTCAATTCCGAGTTTGGGATGCTGATTGAATAGCAATGTCATGAAAGTCCTCTCCGTCACCTGCAACAACTGCGGCGGTCCCTTGGAGGTTCCCAAGAAGGTACGCTTCGTCAACTGCGGTTACTGTTCCTCGCGGCTGGAGATCCGCCAGTCCGGCGGCGCGGTCTATTCCGAGGTCCTGGAGAAGATCGAACAGAACACCGAGCGGATCGCCGACGACCTCGAAGCCATCAAAGCGCAGAACGAGATCGAACGCCTGGACCGCGAATGGCAGATGGGCATGGATCGCTACAAGGTCCGCAATCAGGACGGCGAATACAGTGTGCCCAACTCGGCCGGCAGCGTGATCGGCGGGGTCATCGCCATCGGCTTCGGCATATTCTGGATGGGGATGGCCTCAGGAATCGGCGCGCCCGGCATTTTTCCCTTGTTTGGCCTGGTGTTCATTGGCGTCGCGTTCTTCGGCATGGTCAGCGGCGTCTCCAAATCCTCGGCTTAC
>CAZFLK010000150.1:0-14111 GCA_964519245.1 uncultured Verrucomicrobiota bacterium | reverse complement strand
ACGCGGCAAAGTAGCCCCGCTTGCGGCTCCACACAAGGGCGGGAGTCGTCAAAGCAAATTCTCGAGATAACCGCGCGCCCGATTGATCTCGGCGGTCACCTCGGTGGCGGTCGGCAGAATTGGAATGCCCCGGGGAACCGGGTGCATGAAGATCTCGGTGAAGCCGTCGTAGTTGATCTGCTTCAACGCCGCCACGATGGGTTTGAAATCCAGGTCGCCGCGGCCGGGCATCTGGAGCAACTCCTGTTCCTTCGGCAGTTTCGTGCGGCAGCCCATGCCATGTTGCCACGCGTAGAACATCGGCATGCGCCCCTTGAGATCCACGATCAGTTTCGCCAGGTCATCGCCGTTGAGTCCCAGGTTCTCCAAGTGGTAGGGGGCCAAGGCCACGCCGATGTGCTTCGACGGCGCGAACTCGATCAACCAACGCAGCGAATCCGGCGAGTCGATGAGATTGTTGCCGTGGTTCTCCACGCCGATGACCGCGCCCGTCTCCTCGGCCACGGCAATGTGCGGCTTCATCTGCTCGGCGAACTTCTTCACGGCCGCCTTGAGTTCGGCGCCCTTGAGCTTCTTGGGTCCGCTGCCGCCGCAGATCACGACCTTGTTCCCGAACTTCTGTCCAATGCGCATCTCCTTCTGCAGCTTGAACGGGCCCAGATCGTAGTGCGTCAGGCAACCCAGCTTCACCTGGTTGCGCTCCAGCATTGCCGCGAATTTCTCATGCCCCATCTCCTCCACCTGCTCGCGCTGATTGCCGTGCACCCGCGGCCAGATGTCGATATGGCCCGCGCCGGTCCGCCGCACATCCGGCAGGATCTCGGACAACGGCAGTTCGCCATACATCGACGAACCGACGATGTAGTTGAACCGGAAGGGGGACGCCTTCGCCTCGGCGGCCAGCGCGGCGCTGGAGGCGGCGGCGGCAAACGCAAGACGTTTGGAGAATGAACGGCGGGTTTGGGGGATTCTAATCATGACGGTTGGATCGGTGTTGAAGGATGGCGTCACGATTGGAGCATTGTCTCGAGCAACCGGTTTTGCAAGCCGCGCGAATTCGGACATCATTGTGATTGCGAGTTGTATTCCCGGGCTGAAAGTCCGGCCCTGCAAAGCACAGGGCTTCAGCCCCGTGCGAATTGTTTGGATACCGAATGCGGCCTGAAAGGTCGCCCGCGACCAGCTTTCGAAAACTGCGCGCGACCCTTCAGGCCGCAACCATTACCCGCTTGATCATCACAGGGCTGAAGCCCTGTGCTTCGTGCGCCGGGGCCTTCAGCCCCCAACACATCGGTTTCAATGCACACACCGCAGGGCTCGCTTTCACCACAACCGCTCCGAAGCCAACTTCGCCCCTTCGGCGAGGTTCTTGAACTTGGCCCAGACGATCGAAGGATGGATTTCCTGTTCGGTCGCGGCGAAGGAGGCGAAGCCGCAATCGCTGCCGCCCATGACGTTCTCGCGGCCGACAACCTCGGCGAAGCGGACGAGGCGCTGCGCGATCAATTCGGGATGCTCGACCAGCGGCGTGGAATGGGAGATCACCCCTGGCACAAGCGACTTGCCGTCCGGGACTTTCACATCCTTCCACACGGTCCATTCATGTTCGTGGCGCGGGTTGCCGGCCTCGAAGAGATACGCTCCGGCGTTGACCTTGAGCATGATGTCCACGATGTCCGCCAGGTTCATCTCATGGACGCGGGGGCCGATGTTGATGCCGTAGCAGGTGTGGAAACGGACGCGGTCCTCGGGCAGTCCCCTGAGCGCGTGATTCAAGGCCTCAACACGGATCTCCGCCCACTTGCGACAGTCCGCCACGCTCAGGTCGGGTCGCGAGATGTAATAGGTGAGCAGCCGCGGGTCGTCGATCTGCAGCACAATGCCGGAATCCACAATCGCCTTGTACTCCTCATGCATCGCGTTGGCGATCGCCTCCAGGTAGGCCTCCTCGGAATCGTAGTATTCGTTGGCCTGTTGCCCCTCGACGTCCGAGGGCGACACGGCCGTCATGAAGACCTCCTCGGCTCCCTGCGCCTCGGCGGCCGCCTTGACGTTGACGATGTCCCGCTGCAGCGCCTCATGCCCGCAATACTCCACCGGGCCGGTGCAGACCAGCTTGACCGGCTTGGCGACCAGGCCCTCGCGCGCCTTGCGATGCGCGTCGTAAAATTCCGGAAAGGCGATGGTCTCGCGCGATTCCACCCAGAGGTCCTCGCCCTGCTTCTCACTGGGCGAAAAGCCTTTCAACCGTTCGGCGATGTAGGTGAGGAAGCTGGACTTGCTCTGCTCCCCGTCGCAGACAATGTCGATGCCGGCCCCAACCTGGCCTTTGACGATCTCATCGACCGCGCTCTTGACGGAGGATTCGAATAAATTGGCGTCGTACTCCTCGCCGCGCTCCTTGGTCCAGAGCAGGTCAAGGACATTGCGAGGACGGGCAAGGCTGCCGACGTGGGTGGTGAGAATGCGGTCTGTGCTTCGTTTCATGATGTGTTGGCGAACCGCATGTTGCCACAGAATCAAGTTCCGACGCCAGTCTTGTCCGCCGGCGACTCCTCGGCCGGTTCGGGGCTCAAGACGAGGTAATCGTCGATCCGGTCCTTGGCAATCAACGAGTCGCCCAGGGCAAAACGGCGTTGGAAGCGGCGATTGCGCTTCGGCCCAAAACGGTAGAACTGCAAGAGCGAATCCAGATCCGCCTCGTGCAGGCCGCGTTGAAAAGCGCTGAGATCGGGAACCTCCAGCGAACGGCCGGCGAACCAGTCCAGCAGTCCGGGCGACCGTCCTTCAAAGTAGTCCGGCAACAGGGACGCAATGGCTTCAGCCTGCGCGGCGTCGAGCCACTCGAATTCGCACGACTCCGGCGGGCGGGAGCGATTCAGTTCCAACGGCATCTCGTGGAAGGATCTGCCGGGCGCCTCGGCAAACCAGAAACAACGCAGCAGGGACTGAAAGACGGAGCGCGCGCGGGTGATTCCCTTGAAGGCGCCGAAGAGACGTTCCGCCGGCAGCGGTTCCGGCTCCTTGGTCAGCCGCAAGGCGAGCGATTCCGCATTCACCCGCGCGCCGAAGAATGCGTAATGCTCCGGCCGCGTGTTCATAACATTCCAACGCGGCTTGTGCTCACGCAGCAGTTCGTTCTCGCGCAAACGCGCCTGTTCGTCGCTCTCGCAGACCTCCCAGACAATGCGGCGGATCTCCGCCACCAACCGCACGGTCTTCCGCGAATCGCGATCCGGATGCACGTAGCGGTAGGAACCCACGCGCTGGCGCAGATTGACCGACTTGCCCACGTAAATGATGCGGTCGCTCGCATCGTGCATCAGATACACGCCCGGCTCCTTCGGAATGGAACGAAAGAAGGCCGAGTCGAAACGCTCCTTCAATGGGCGGGGCGGATTGAAGAGACGGAGTTGCATGGCGGAATCGACGGTCGGAATCCAACCACGGAAACGGCCCGGACTCAATTGCGCAGTGATGGCGCCGCATTTGCCTTTGACCGCCTCCCGCTTCGACCGTAATTTCAGCCCTATCAAGCAATGAGGTCTCCGAATGGAAAAACTTGGCGTTTACCCCTCCTGTAGCCAATAACATCAAGTCTTTTGGATCATAATAATTGTTGGCCGGGAACGAATGAAGCGCGCAGCCCTCATTATTCTCAGTGTCCTTCTTCTCGGGGCGGTTGTCCTCGCAGGCATGTCCTTCCTGGAGTTTCTGGGCATGCCCCCCTTCTACGCTTGGCAACAGAAGCGCATGGTCAAGCGGGTGCTGGCCGCTGATCCAGAGCAGTTGCTGATCGCCGGGAGGCAGCTACTCCACAGTCGAGCGGGTTTCTCCGGAAAAATCAGCACCTCGGCGCCTGAGATTCCGCCTGCAATTCGACGGCTCAAACCTACGCGAGTCTCCATCTCGACGAACTCAGTCTGGATCGATTTCAGCGATGTCTTTAATCCCTTCGGGATTGCGGTTTATGCTGCCGGCACCGATGGCAGCGGACCGCACAAGTGGATCGATGGCCTTTGGGTGTATGATGATGGACAGCTTGAGGGAATCGGCCAACCAGACAGTCCAGCGAACGGGAGCCAGCCGATTCGCTCAGAGACAAATCGAACGTCATCGGCGGCTGGCTCCCGTCGCTGACCTTTACATTAGCGCAAGAAATTCAGATTGGTGCCGACAGTATTCACAAAAGACGGATATCGCTTCTTCTTCTACAGCAATGATCACACTCCCATCCATGTCCATGTGCGACGGGGAGACGGCGAAGCTGTTTTCGAAGTCGAAGGCGAGGTGGTTCTCCGCGAATCCGTTGGACTCAAGACCAAGGAGTTGTCGAAAGCCGAGGACTTGGCAAGCGAACACAAGGAGCTTATAATCCAGTAGTGGCATGAATACTTTAATTGATACTCCCGCCTCGGCGCGGCACGATAATGGGGACATCATTGTCACCATGAGCAGTGGATTCGAGTTCGTATTCCCTTGCTCCGACTATCCCCGTTTAGCGGCGGCATCCGCCGATCAACGTTCGCAGATGGAATTATCGCCACTTGGCATTCACTGGCCAGAGATCGACGAGGATTTGTCCATCGCCGGGTTGCTCCGAGAACACGCCAAGCGCTAAACGGGTCGCCGGGAGTGATTAGCTCCCGGCTCCCACACCACCCGGCATGCGGGTGCGCACCGGGCGGTTCAGATCAGACTCCCTAAGCCTGCTGCTCGGGACAGTGAATCGCGATCCACTGCTTCTTCATGTAGGGAACCCCTTGCTCCTGCAGCCAGCGGTTGGTCAGCGCGCGTTGCACGATGCTGTTGCCGCTCATTCGCCAATAGCCTTTGCGGCTGCGCGTGGCCAGCTTCACCCGATCGGGATGAATGCCCAACGCCAGCAATCGTCGTCGTCGCGTTCGCGGCTGCTTCCATTGGTTGCCCTTCTCCGTCGGGCTCCGCAGTCAGGCTTCGCTTGATGGACAGCCGCTTCGCGGCGCGCGGTCCAGTAATACAACCTCACCCGCCGGCGGACCCATTCCTCCAGTTCCAGCAGAACCTTGTAGGTCTGGCTGAGCCCGAAGTAGTTGAGCCAGCCGACGACATAACGCCGCAGTTCGGCGATGACCGTCTGCACGCGGTGGCCGCGACTGCGCGAGGTGATCTCCCGCACCCGCTGCTTGAACCGCGCCTGCGCCTTGGCCGTCCACACCGCCCGGCCGCGCGCCCCGATCTGGAAACCCAGAAAGGAACACTCTTTGAGCGGCGCGCAACGACTCTTGGTTTGGTTGACCTTCAGCTTCAGTTTGCCTTCTACGAATCGGATCACTCCCGTCATCACGCGCCGGGCTTCGCTGCGGGACCGGGGTCAGCGGGTCACGTCTCCACTTTCAACAAAGGTATTTTCTCTTTGTTGATTGTGGAGACGTGCCCCTATTAACATGCTACTTCTAAGATGATCAGTTACATGGGTTCCTACTACGTCCCGGGTCCGGGATACCGTGGTCCCACTGAAGTTGAGGCCGGTTTAGAGCGGCAGCGCCATGAGAGCATCAAGCCTGTTGTTGCATCTTTGCAGCAGTATACCGGCTTGGATTACGGAGCGGACGTGGAGCGTTGGGCGGAGTGGGCCGAGGCCCGAATGAACAACGAACCAGACGGCGCAGCGAACGGGAGCCACCCGATTCGCTCAGAGACAAATTCAACACCATCGGCGGCGGGCTCCCGTCGCTGACCTTTGACGTTTGTGAAAACCCAGACCGACTCCAACGCGCGGCGTTCAACATGCCACCCAGGCTTCCGGCCCCCTCACCCCGTCGGGTTATGAAGCGGGCTCGACGGAGTCTCTCCCCACCGGTCCTCCGAACCATCCGGACTTCACCGTCTCAATCCCGGACGCCGTCCCCGTTCCGGTCGCGCACACCGGAAAGCGGGTTGTTCGCAACGGCCTGCCAGGCGATCTTGCGGAAGATGGCGTCGAGCGCCGGGCCGGGAAAGTCGTCCTGGTCACGGAACAGGATCTCCTTCGTGATCAACTCCGGCGAACGTCCATAGACCGTGGCGTAGAAAACATAACCTTCGAGTCGGTCAAAACCCGGGCCGAGGTGGCCGAGTTGATCACGCCACAGGGATCGCTCCTTGCCGCCGACCGCCTTGTGCATGCCCTCGATACCCGGCAACTCTCCCCGGATGAAATGCTTGGCCGCCAGCACCATGGCGTCGGAAGTCGGCATGATGAAGATGCGCGCGCCGTATTTCTCTCGCAGCGCGCCGACCAACTCCCGGTATCCTTCCGTGCGCTCCCGGCCCATTCGTTCCATGATCTCCTCGGTAAAGAACGTCTCCGACTTGGGCATTTCGCCCAGTTGATAAAGTTGCGGCCAGGCATCAGACAAAAAGAACTTCATGTCCGGGTTGTATTTCAGGCAGAAGTCGATCCAGCAGGAATAATACTCCGGGCGATCGTTGAAGTAGGGGCCCCACATCATGGCGTCCCATTCGGCATTGGCGATGGATGCCAGGAGCTTGGGCGTCGGCTTCCGGTCGAACTGGAAAATCCCGTTTTCCTGTTCCCACTTGTAGCGCGCGCTGCCGGTGATGCCGCCGCCGGTGTGAGTGTGGAGCGGCTGCTCCATCCCGGCCGCCCGCGCGATCAACGGAAAGGTCTTGTAACCCGGCGCCATGAAGCTGTGTCCCGTGCCCACAATGCGTAATGCGCCGTCCTTCGGCTTCTCAAAGGAAACCAACGCCCTCTTCTCGCCGACCTGATTCGCGTAGAGCTTCAGTATCTCCCGGGCGGACTTGTAGGTGACGGCGTGATCGGGAAAACGATCTTTCTCCCAGCCGGGATCGACCTTGAACGTGCGCGGCGCGCCCCGACCGCCATTGTCGCCGCGCTGGGCGCCGCGCACCTTGCTCAGATAGGCTCGCGCTTCCTCCGGCGTGAGCTTGCCGTCGCCGTTGGCATCCGCAGCCGGAAAACGCTTGAGCCAATTCTGAAGTTGCCGGGGTGAGGGTTGGGCGGCCTCGACGACGATTCCGCACGTCGCGAGCGCGAACAGCAATGCAAACAATCTCATGGTCGCCGAGTTTGGCCGGGAAAGATGGATGGGTGTCAATCGCGGACTTCGGAAGAATCGACAACCGGCGTGATTGAACCCGGATGAGTAAGACTGAACGCCGCGCGGATGAGGATCGCCGCGAGCAACCATGGCGACGCCGCTTCAGACCGCCCGTCCCCAAAAAAAAGAGCGAGGCCGAAGCCTCGCTCTTGCAAATGATCTGAATGGGTGCGCGCAACTTATCTCGCGCGGGGGTCCTTCGCCTTGACGGCGAGGGCGCGCTTGCCGATGCGTTCGCGCAGGTAGTTCAACTTCGCGCGACGAACGTGGCCCTCCCGCTCGACGACAACCTTCTCAACGTTCGGCGAATGAACCGGAAAAATGCGCTCCACGCCTTCGCCGTAGCTGATGCGGCGCACGGTGAACGTGGCGTTCATGCCGCGGCCCCGACGGCCGATCACAACGCCGCCGAAGATCTGCGGACGGGACTTCTCGCCCTCGGTCACGATCGTGTGGACCTTCACGGTGTCGCCCACATTGAACTTGAGCTCATTCTTGCGGAACTGCTCCGATTCGATTTTGTCAAACAAGGCCTGACTCATAGCTGTTTTACCTTTCTCAGGACCCCGCTTTCGCGGAATCGTCATTTTCAATTTCCAAATTCAGATTCTCTTTCAGGTCCGGTCGCGTCTTTCGCGTCCGGATCTCGGCCTGCTCGCGCCGCCAGGCTTCAATCGCGCCATGATGACCGGACAACAACACGTCCGGAACCTTCATCCCGCGAAACTCAGCCGGCCGCGTATACTGCGGATATTCCAACAATCCGTCGCTGAACGACTCGTCCGCCGCGCTGTCCTCGTCGCCCAAGGCTCCGGGCAACAAGCGCGTGACCGCGTCAATCATCACCATCGCAGGCAGCGCGCCGTTCGTCAGAACATAATCGCCGATGGAGATTTCCTCATCGACGAGCGCTTCCCGCACCCGCTCATCCACGCCTTCATAACTTCCGCAGATGATCAGCAAATTCTCGCAATCGGCCCATTCCCGGGCGACTGCCTGTTTGAACGGCTTCCCGCCCGGCGTCGTGAGGATCACCTTGGCATCCTCGCCGGCGATGGCTTCCACCGCTTCAAAAATCGGCTCCGGCTTGAGCAGCATGCCCGGGCCGCCGCCGAATGGCCGGTCATCGACCGTTCTGTGCCGGTCGTGCGTGTAGTCACGCAAATCATGGATCCGCAGATCCAGCAGCCCCGCCTCCCGCGCGCGCTTGACGATGCTTTCATCCAGCGGCCCCGCAAACATCGCGGGAAAGAGCGTCAGGACATCAATCTTCATGTCGGTCGTAGCACGGGACCGACTCCCGTTCGTTCAATTCAAATCCGTTCAATCCTCGGAGGCGTCCTTGGCGGGAGCGTCGTCTTCCACGATCTCCACCGAACAGCGCGAGCTCTTGCCCGCCTTGCTCATGCCAACGGCCACCATCGAGCGCAGGGCCTGGATCGTATTGCCCTGGCGGCCAATCACCTTGCCGACATCGTCGGGATCCAGGCGCAACTCGAACACGGTCGTTCCGTTGTTGTCGACCTCGGTCACATCAACGGCGTCAGGCTGGTCCACCAAGCCTTTGACCGCATATTCCAGGAAAGCCTTCATGTCGCGAAAGCCCGTGACGCCTCGCTTACGCGGCGGCTTCGGCGGGCTCCTCGGCCTTGGCGGCCTTGCGGGCTTTCTTGATCATGCTGGTCACGGTCTCGGAAGGCTGCGCTCCCACACCGAGCCAATACTCGGCGCGCTCAAGCTGCAGGTCGAACTTGGGCCCTTCCTTCTTGGTTGGAATGTAGGTGCCGATTTCCTCGATGAACCGTCCGTCGCGGGGACTGCGTCCATCCGTGACAACAACACGATAAACCGGATGGTTCCGTGCGCCGACGCGCTTGAGTCGAATCTTGACTGCCATAATCTTTTAAAGCTGTTTTTATCAGGGTCGAACGGGTCGACAACTCGACCGTCCGGTCCCGTTTTTTACCGAAAGGACGCAGAGACTAGGCATCGCGCATGGTCAATGCAAGTCCTGTTTGAGGATTTTTTTGGACGCTTCTCGAGGGCTGCCTGTAGCGGAACCAGCGACATTTCCGACGCCGGCCGGCAGGGTTCCCCGTCGAGTTCCGCAGTTGCGCGCGCCCGCCGTCTTGCACGCCTCCCCAAAACTGCTACCTTGCACGTTCCTTGAGGATCGAGATCATCAACACCGGCGATGAATTGCTGCTCGGGTTCCGCCAGAACACCCACCAACGCTGGCTGGGGCGTCGACTGAACGACTTGGGTTACAGGGTGTCGCGTCAGGTCTCCATTCCGGACAACGGCGAGTGCATTGAAGGCGCGGTCGCCGAGGCGCTCTCCCGGGCGGACCTGGTCATCGTCACCGGCGGACTCGGACCGACATCCGACGATTTGACCCGCGAGCGAATTGCGGGATTGCTCGGCTTGGAACTGCGGACGGACGCGAATGTCTTGAAACATCTGGACGCTTTCTTCGCCGCCCGGAATCGGCAGACGCCTGAAAGGGTGAAAGTTCAGGCGGAGGTCCCTGAAGGCGGAACGGTATTGCCCAACCCCCACGGCACGGCTCCCGGATTGGCGTTGCGGGTTGAGGCCGGCCGTTTTCGGGATGGCGCCGACTCGTGGCTGATCATGTTGCCGGGTCCCCCCCGCGAGCTTTACCCCATGTTCGATGAACAGGTCGCCCCCCTGCTGGGGCGGGAACGGCCCCTGAGCTCCGAGAGCGCCTGCCGGAATCTTCGCACGTCCGGGATGGGCGAGTCGCTGGTCGAGGAGAAACTGGACCAACCCCTGGCCGAGTTGGTCGGTCGGGGCTTGGGCGTTCATTTCTGTCTCAGCCCCGGCGGCGTCGATGTCCGACTCGCTTGTGTCGGCGCGTCGGCGAACAACATGGTCGCCGAAGCCGAGCAGATTGTCCGGACAACCTTGCCCGACCACGTTTATGGCGTCGGCGACGAATTGCTGGAGGAGGTCGTCGTCCGGACGCTGACTGAAGCGAACGCCACCCTGGCGCTGGCCGAGTCCTGCACGGGCGGCCTGGTTGCCAATCGAATCACCAATGTCTCCGGGGCGTCGCTGGTCTTTCTCGCCGGCTTGGTGACCTACAGCAACGAGGCCAAGCAGAACTTTCTCGGCGTTCACGAAGCGACACTCGCGGAGCATGGGGC
The DNA here is from genome assembly GCA_964519245.1 of uncultured Verrucomicrobiota bacterium. Lineage (GTDB taxonomy): Bacteria > Verrucomicrobiota > Verrucomicrobiia > Limisphaerales > JAYPEY01 > JAYPEY01. Next base: position 3,838 of record CAZFLK010000150.1, on the reverse strand, counting down.
CGTCAGTGAGGAGACCGCCTGTCAAATGGCGTCGGGCGCCTTGGTCAAGACCGGCGCCGACTACGCGCTGTCCATTACCGGCATCGCCGGCCCCACGGGCGGCACACCCGGCAAACCGGTCGGCACGGTCTACATCGGCCTTGCCTCGAAGAGCGGCAGGCCCCTGGCCATGAAATTCCTCAATCCCTACGATCGCGAGACCTTCAAACTGGTGACGTCGCAACAGGCGTTGGAACTGCTGCGCCGGCGATTGACCAAGGACTCGGTCAAAAACAAGAAGCCGCCGGCCTGAAACCGACGGCTTTGTTGAAATAGACTCGTTGGACCGGCTCAGGCGTCCCCGCTCTCGGCCAGCCCATCCTCGCCGATGGCCTCCACCGGACAACCTTCCATGGCCTCGCGGGCCTGCTGCTCCTCGTCTTCGTTCTCGGGTTGTTTGAAGACGAACGAGTAGCCGCCGTCATCGTTGCGGGTGAAGTTGTCCGGCGCGGTTTCACGGCAAAGGTCACAGTCGATGCATTCCTCATCGACGTAAAAACGTCCCTTTACGTTGTCGTCCCACTTGTTTTCGTAATCGGCCATGTCAGTCTCGCTGCAATAAATTGGCAGGCAACGGTACGGAGCGCCGGATTTCTGTCAATCTTATTGAGAAATGGGAGCCGGGGCGCCACGCGATTGAGAACGGGTGGCGCCATGCCAAGTCCCAAAGTGACGAAACGAGGTCTTCCTGATCACTTCGTCCGCTTTCCAAGCAGCCCGATCGTCAGCGCGGTTCCCAACAGGGTCACAGCCATGCCGCCAAACAGGCGGGCGTCCAGACGCTCATCCAAGAGCCAGACTCCCCAGATGACCGCAAACACCGGAATCAGAAACGTGACCGAGGTGGCCGCGAGGGGACCGACATCCTCGAGCAGTCGAAAGAAAAGGAGAAAGGCGCTGGCCGTGCAGACAATGGCCAGGGCCACGGCACAGGCCCAGGAGCTGATCGACGGCTGAACCTCGGGCCAGAACAGCAACCCCAACGGCGCCATGGTCAGGCCCGCGATCGCCATGTTGCCAGCGGCGATCATTCGGGCGTTCAGCCCGGCCAGCCAACGCTTCGACAGGTTTGCCGAGACGCCGTAACTCAAGGACGCGCCCAAGGCCGCGACAATGGCCCAACCCGCGCCGCCCGCCTTGAACTCCAAACGATCCGCGGACAGCAGGGCCACGCCCGCCAGCGCAATGCACAATCCGAGGATATTCACGCGGCCCAGGCGCGACCCAAACCAGATCGCGCCGACGATGGCAGCGAAGATCGGCGTGGTCGCATTGATCAACGAGGTAAACCCCGCTTCAAGTCGAAGGGTGGAGAAGGCCAGAAGACTGAAGGGGACCGAGGAGTTGAGCGTTCCCACGATGGCGACTTTGCCCCAGACGCGCCGGAAAGAGCGCCAGTTCTCCCGGACACACAGAATCGGCGCCAGGACCAATCCGGCCACGGATACGCGAATAAAAATCAACGCCAGGGGGCCAAACTCCGGGGCCGCCACCCGCAGGAACAGGAAAGACGCGCCCCAGATCATGGAAAGCAGGATCAACCGGATGAGTCCCGCGCGATTCATGCCGTCGCCAGGGCCGAAGTTTCCCACGCAATCAATGCGCGCTTGCGACCCGCTCCCCAGCGATAGCCGCCGATCGCGCCCGTTTCCCGGATGACCCGATGACAGGGAATCAACCAAGCCAGAGAATTCGAACCCACCGCCGCGCCGACGGCTCGTGACGCCTTGGGGCGCCCGATGGATTTGGCCAGTTGACCGTAGGATGCCAACCCGCCGCGAGGGATCTCCAACAACGCACGCCAGACCCGGATCTGAAACTCCGTGCCGCGAACCCACGCGCGGAGATTGCGGTTGCTGGCGCCCGGTTTTGCATCAAACATCCAATCAAGTCTCTCGCTCATCGCAGCGTCATCCCGCCTCAACACCGCCTTCGGCCATGCTTTCCTGATCTCGCAATCATCAGACGCATTTGGCCCTTCGAACCCCGTAGCAGCGCGACGGGTGTGAGCGTCAACAAAAGACAAATGACAGATCCCACGCGGAGCTTCAGCCAACAAACAATTGCCAAATGGCGTTGGGCCCATGCCCCAAACAATCTCCAGTCCCGCCCCACCGCTTTTCACCTCGCCCGGGGTTGCCGCCTCCAACGTCACGCACAAGTCATGCAACCGTCCCGGCCCCGACAAGCCACTGTCCAACGCGGCGTCCAGAACCGAACTGCCACGATGCAACGCAGCCTTTGCGTGCTGCAGGGTGAGACATTGCAGAAAGTCCTTCGGCGTGATCGCCACCCACTCCACGAACAACCGATGCAACCGCGAGCCGCTCAACCCGGCCGCCGCGGCCAGATCGTCAAGCGACGGCTGCTCCCGTTGCCGCTCGTCGAGCAACCGGATGATCCGCGCCACGCGTTCATAGTCGTTCATGGGCTGCAGCATAGCCCGAAGCCCAGATCCTCCCACCCGATTCTTGCAGCGAATCTTGCTGCGGGATTGGGAACTACGGAATACGCGGATTACACTGAAAAGGGCAGGACGAGGGATTCCCTGCATTCCAAGCCTCGATGGGGCATTCACGCGAAGAAGTTCGGTTTCCGCGTGTTCCGTGTGTTCCGTAGTTCAACGGTCTTGAAGGAGATCCGAAACTCATTCCGCCCATTTCCTTGATTCATGCGCCTACTGGTGTCCGCGCTCCGGCTTCGCATTCACAAGGCGTTGCGATCGAGGGCTACGGAATACTCGAAACACACGGAAGTGGAGGCGATGGTGTAGAAGTCAACGATCCCGCCCTGTTTGCTGGATCGCTCTTGCTTCCGCGTCTTCCGCGTGTTCCGTGTGTTCCGTAGTTCTACGGTCTTCGAGGACGCTCGGTTGAGGGCAGGCTTGCGCGACGCCTGTCACGAAAGCGCCCCGACCGCCTCGACCGCAAAATTGACCACGGCGTCGGGATAGAGTCCGAGGACCAGCATGCCGACGACGCAGGCGGCCAGGCTCAGCGACAAGGGGCGCGAGATCTCGATGGGCGTGTCGTCTTCGTTGCCTTCAACGAAGAAGATCGTTCGGATGACGTTGAAGTAGTAGTAAACGGAGACCACCACGCCGAAGACCGCGGCGGCGATGAGCCAGTAATAAGCCCCGTTTCCTTCCGCCGCCTGGACCACCGACTTGAGCAGCATGAACTTGCCGAAAAAGCCGGCCATCGGCGGCAAGCCCGTAAGCGAGATCAGGGCCAGCGTCATCGCCAAGGCCAAGACCGGCGAGCGCCGATGCAGCCCGGCCAGGGAGCTGATGTCCTCGCCCTCCACCGTCTTGGCCACGATGGCAATCACGGCGAACGCGGCCAGAGCGGTGAAGGTGTAGCCGCCCAGATAGACCAGGGCGGCCGATTGCCCCGCGGCGCTGACGGCGGCGACGCCCATCATGATGTAACCGCCATGCGCGATGCTGGAGTAACCCATCAGGCGTTTGAGGTTGCGCTGGGGAATCGCGCCGAGATTGCCATAGAGAATCGTGATGCCGGAGATGGCGGCCAACAATGTCGCCCAATCGGCTGCAATGTCCGGAAGCGCCACGAACAGCAAACGCAGCATCAGGACAAAACCGGCGGCCTTGGAGCCGACGGCCAGGAAGGCGGATGTCGGCGTGATGCCGCCCTGATAGACATCCGGGGCCCAAAGTTGGAAGGGAACGGAAGCCACCTTGAAACCGAGTCCCAGCAGAATGAAGAAGACGCCCAGCAGGAACAACAGACTGCCGCTGTGTTCCGGGGATTTCTCCGCGAGTCCGACAAAAGAAAGA
>CAZFLK010000149.1:0-14123 GCA_964519245.1 uncultured Verrucomicrobiota bacterium | reverse complement strand
CAGGAACGCCTTTTGGAACTTGGGATTTGGAGCTTCTTTGAGATTTGGAGCTTGGAGCTTGGGATTTCATTTCCGTCGTTCGCCCCCTTCGCCCCCCTACTCCCCGAGCGCATTCGCCTCCAGAAACCCTCTCACCCGCCCCACAATCTCCTCCCGTTCATCCTCGATCACGTAGTGCCCGGCTTCTGGAAACGTCACAACTTCCGCCTTCGGCCAATGGCGTCGCCACTCCTCCAGGAAATGCTCGTCGAACACAAAATCCTTCTCGCCCCAGAGAATGAGGATCGGAAGGTCGGCCAATTGCCCAAGCCGCTCCTGCGTTTCCGTGACCAGGTCATAGGACGGGTCCGTCGGTTCCAGAGGAATATCCTGAACAAAACGATGCACGCCGATCCGGTTGGCCCAACTGTCGTAGGGAGACAGATAGCCCGCGGCCGCCTCGGCCGACAACGGCCGCTTCGTAACGCACCACTTCACCGCGCCCAGACTGAAGGCGTTCAGTCCCCGAGCGAGGAATCCGCCCAGCGGCGTGTCACGAACCATCCAGATGGGCAACGGCAGGGGCTTCGCCCTCGGCAAATGAAACCCGCCGGTGTTCAGCAGGACAATCCGCTTGATGCGCTCAGGGTGACGGACGGCAAACGTCGTCCCAATCATCCCGCCCCAGTCATGCAATACAAGGGTGATGTCGCCGGCGACGCCAAGGTGGTCCAACAACGACTCCACATCCTCGACACGCTGCTGAAGTCGATAGGAATAACGAGCATCGTCCGGCTTGTCGGACTTGCCGCAGCCCACATGGTCCGGGGCGATGACTCGGTGATCCCGGGACAAATCCTTGATCAGGTTGCGAAAGAAGAAGGACCAGGTGGGATTGCCGTGCAGCATCACGATCGGCTCGCCGGAGCCTTCGTCCACGTAATGCTGCCGGATGCCGTCGCGATCCAGGAAATGCTCGGCGAATGGATACTCGTCCTGGGATGCCTTCACCATTCCAACCCAAGCATCAGACAGTTCAACCCGCTGCCAATACCCAGAAAGCCGACCTTGTCGCCGGATCTCAGGACGTCGCGCTCGTCCGCCAAGGCCGCGGTGATCGGCAACGACACCGTGCCGATGTTGCCTAGAAATTCATAGGTCGTGTAGTCTTTCTCCTCCGCAATCCCCAGTTCCCGCAGGATGTGCTTCTGGTGCTCCGACCCAACCTGGTGACAGATGACCTTGTCCACCGACTCGCCGGCCCAGCTCATCTCATCCAGGAAGGCGGCCCACGTTCGCGCCCCCAACGCCACGCCATGTTTCAACACCGAGACGGAGTCCGTCGCCATGAACTCCTGATACCGGGCTCCATCGCGCTTCTCCAATCCCCAGCGGCACAGGGCGTGATGCTCCGGCGCAACCTGGGTGACTCCCCCAAGCAACTTGCGCCCGGCCGCGCCTCCAAACGAACCGTCCGTCAACAACACCGCCACCGCGCCCGACCCTCCGGTCAGGGTCGCCAAGGCCGTCGTGAACAACTTCATGTCCAACTCCGCGTTCATCCGCTCGATCATGATGTCGTTGATCTCCCGCGCCGATTCGCAGGACACCACCAGCCCTGCCCGGATCTGCCCGAGTTCGATCCGGTTCGCGACGTCGAGGATCCCATTCAACACGCCCAGACAGGCGTTGCTGATGTCGTAGACCGCAGCAGAGGAACTGACCCCGACGCCATCCGCCACGCGGCACGCCGTGGCCGGTTCGAAATTCTCGCGGCAGACCCCGGTGTAGACCAGGGCGCCGACCGCCGCCGCCGCCACACCGGAATTGGCAAGCGCCTTCTTGGCCGCCAGGATCGCTCCCTTCGACAACGGCGTTCCCGGCTCCCACCAACGACGCTCCGCGATCCCCGTCAATTCCTCCAACTGCCCCTCGGGAAAATGAAACTTCCGGTACATCGGGGCAAGACGCTCTTCCAGTTCGGAAGACGTCACCACCACCGGCGCCAACTCGTAACCCAACGCCTGCAAAAAAACTTTGTGAAATCTCGCCATATCGCAGATCCGCGTGAGGACCCCCGCAGCCAATTGCGGCTCTTGTCGGGAATCGCGGGCGGAGGTTTAATCGTAAACGTCCGGACACGCAAGCGCGCGTTCGCGCCACGACACCTTCCACTGCCCAATCGTTCGAAAAAAATTTCAATTCGACATTGCCATCTTGCGGCAATCGTTCATGGTCATTGCCTGTCGCCTGACGCGCCGGTTTGAAGGCATGGAAATTTTCAGGTGAACTCGGTTTGGTGATGATTTGAGACCCGGTGGTCGGGAACAGTCGTGAGAGCCAACGCGGGTCGGGCGACGGAATCAGACAGCACATGAATAACAAATTGTACGTTGGGAACATCCCGTTCAACATCTCTGATCGCGAGGTTCAAGAAGCCTTTGATCAATTCGGAACTGCGCTTGAAGTGCACTTGGTCACCGACCGCGCAACTGGCCGCCCCCGCGGCTTTGGTTTTGTCACCATGAGCACGGAAGAGGAGGCTCAGGCTGCCATCGATGGCATGCACGGCAAGGAACTCGGCGGCCGCCCGCTGACCGTCAATATTGCCCGCCCCCGCGAAGATCGTCCGCCGCGCGAGCGTCGCTACTAATCTTCAACTATTTTACAACGGGAGCCCGGTTTCGGCCGGGCTTCCGTTTTCATTTCCCCCTTTCCTGTTCGACACCCCGACCGATCCCATGGCAGCGAAAAACTCCGCGCAAAAGAAAGAAGACTGCATTGAGGTGGAGGGCCGCATCGCGGCCGTGCTTCCCAGCACCATGTTTCGCGTGGAACTCGACAACGGCCACCTCGTGCTGGCCACAATCTCCGGCCGCATGCGTAAACGCTGGATCCGCCTCACCGTCGGTGACCGGGTCAAGATGGAGATGTCCCAATACGATCTCAGCAAGGCCCGGATCATCTGGCGCTGCAAATGACGCAGGGAAGACGAACTCTTCGTCCTCCCCTTCCCGTGGCCTGATCTAGCGCGACTCCAAGGCGCTCTTCATCGCCTCCAGGTCCTCGTGCATCGCGATTTCCGCTCCTTTCAGGATCATTGAGGCCGCCAGTTTTCCGGCGAAACCTTGGGGTTCAACCGTCAGTTCGGCCCGCACCCGGGTCCCCGTTTCCTCGCTCTCCAGCGACAGGCGGCCCGTCACCTCGCAACCATGCGCTTCTCCGCGCGCCGCATAGGTCGTGGGCGGATCAAACTCGGTGATTTCCATCTCCTGCTCCAGGGTCGTTCCCAGGATCGTGCGCTCCTGCAAAAATCGCGACCCGACGCCCAATTCCCCCTTGCTCAACAATTCGAGCTTCTTGACGCCCGGAATGTGCTTCGTCGCATTCTTGAGATCGGTAACGAACGCGAAGACCGCCGCCGGAGAGGCCTCGACCATTTTTTCAACTTTCTTGGAACTCATACTGGGTTTCTAAATCCTTGATCCCAAGTGGGAATGCTTTCGGAAAGGACCGTGGACCGCCACCGACCGGCAGACCTTCAATTTTGAGGGACACCCCCTCCACCGACTCCCCCGGATCCGACCCGAGGCGTTCGCGTCGGCACAAAGGGGCTGCCCCGCTCAATTCTGTTCCGGATCATTCCGGTGCAAGCCAACCGAGTGGGCGATATCGTCGAACTCCTCCCGACTGACCGTCTCCAGGGTCTTGCCCTTGGCCGAAAGCTTCTCGTTGATCTTGATCGTCTTCTCGGTCATCTCCTCATGCGTCTCCTTGCTGCCCCCGACCAAGGCGAAGTTGTCGCCGGTCGTGACGCGCTTGTGGCCGTCGGAATCCAGTCCGACGCCCAACATCATGCCCTTCTTCTGTCCAGAAGTCTGTTTTCGACGGGAATTGGCCATGCCGCAACCTAAGATTTTCCAAGGCTTAGTCAAGCGGGATGCTCAGACCAGTTTCTTGTATTTCCGTTCGCCCCCCAGTTTGGCGACGAGTTGCTTCACCTTCTGGGACTGGCTCTTGTGGGCCAACAGGACCGCGTCGTCCGTCTGCACCAGGATGGAATCCCGCAATCCCACGACGGTGATCGGCGTGCGGTTTTCGGTGCGCGCGTCAAAGATGATGTTCCGGGCGGCGTCCACATGCACGAAATCCGCAACGGCGCAGTTGCCGGAGTCATCCGGCTTGATGTGATGCGCCAGCGAGGTCCACGACCCAAGATCATCCCAGCCAAAATCGCCGTCCGCCACGATGACATTCTGGGCCTTTTCCATCACCGCGTAGTCAATCGAGATGCGTCGTATCTCCGGATACTCCTTCTTCAGGACCCGTTTGAGTCTGGCTGGACTCTTCGCGGCGTCAAACCAAAGATGGCACGCCGCTTCCATCTCGGGTTGATGCTTCTGCAACGCTTCGGCGATGGTCACAAAAGACCAGATGAACATCCCGGCGTTCCAACGGTAACTCCCATCCGCAAGATACTCGACCGCCTTCTCGAAATAGGGTTTCTCCTCAAAGCTCTCCACCTTGTGGAATACGGTGCGGTACTTCCGCCCCGCCTTCCCTTTCGGCTTCGGCAAGGCAGCTCCCGCCTTGATGTAACCATAGCCGGTCGCCGGTTCCGTAGGCTTGATCCCGATCGTCACGATCGCCTGTCCGCGCGACGCCAGATCGAAACAATCATCCAACACGCGCTGATACTTCTTCTCGTCGGGAATGACATGATCCGCCGGCAACACCGCCATCGTCGCCGTGGTCGAACGGGAACCGACAATGGCCGCGCCCAGTGTGATGGCCGCGCAGGTGTCCCGACCGCAGGGTTCCGCAATGATGTTCGCCGCCGGAAGATCCGGAATCTGCCTCGCCACCTCCGGCGCCTGCACCTCGTTCGTGATGATCAGGATGTTCTCAATCGGAACCAGGGGCCTCACTCGATTCACCGTCTGCTGCAGGAAAGATTCCTTCCACAACAACGATATCAACTGCTTCGGCGTCTTCTCCCGACTCAATGGCCAGAATCGCTCGCCGCGCCCCCCCGCCATGATGATGACAAATCGGTCCTCATGGCCCGACGACAACGCGACCGACGCGGATCTTGGAGCCGGCTTACCTGACGCCTTGGCCTTGGGTTTGGCCGCGACCTTCGCCTTCGCTTTCGCTTTGGGTTTCGGTTTGGACTTGGCGGACGACTTTGCTGTCGCCTTCCGGTTGGCTTTTTTCTTTGTGGCCATAAGCTTATCCAAGTTCAGGTTGTGGACCAAACAACACCGTGAATGACCTAAGACGCGTCGTCCGCGCCATCCGAGCGCCGAGCATTGCTCGACATTGGCCGCAGCCGCACGCCCCGGCCGAGCAATGCCCGGCGCTCCGAAAGGCGAGGATCAACCGCCTTGATCTTGAATTCCACAGCCATGTTGCGTCTCTTTCTTCTGCGCGTTCTGCGCCTCTTCGCGGCTCCCAAAAAAGCGAATCAGACGGAGGCCGGCGATTTGACGGCCTCGGACAGCGTTCCGACGAAGGAGGCCACCTCGGCCACCATTTCAGGCTTCTCTCCCAACTCGCCGATACGACTGACGATCGCGCTTCCGACAACAACCCCGTCGGCGCTGGCAGCCACCTGGCGGGCTTGTTCCGGGTTGGAGACGCCAAACCCTACGGCGATCGGCAGATCCGAATGCTTCCGAATCAGGGCGGTGCGTTCGCCAATGGTGTCTGAAACCTTGGTCTGCATGCCCGTCACGCCTTCGCGCGAAACGTAGTAAATGAATCCGTCGCCGCGGCGGGCAATCAGGGCGATGCGTTCCTCCGGCGTGGTCGGCGCGATCAGCCAGATCGGGCAAAGGCCTGCCTCCAACATCAGCCGTTGATATTCCTCGGCCTCCTCCGGCGGCAGATCCAACATGAGCAAGCCATCCACGCCCGCCTCGGCGCATTGCTTGATCCAGTTTTCCAAACCGGCCCGATGCACCAGGTTGTAGTAGATATAGAGCACGATCGGAATCTGGGACTCCTGGCGAATGGCGGCCACGGTCTCCAGGACCTTCGGCGGCGTCGTGCCCGAATCCAACCCTCGCTGGGCGGCCAATTGATTCACCATGCCGTCCGCCAGAGGATCACTGAAGGGCACTCCCAGCTCCAGAACATCCACCCCCGCCTCGTCAAAGGCCAACGCCAACCGGCGCGTCGCATCCAGATCCGGGTCGCCGGCTCCGATGTAGACCACCAATCCCTTCTGTCCCGCGCCCCGCAGGCGTTCAAATCGTTCTGAAATGCGATTCATAAAGGCCGCAGCATGGCAATCTTGACCTTAAACGTAAAGAAATCAGGAACGAGGCCGCCGGCCGGCGCTTATCCGGTGTTTTCCGACGACGCGAAGAACGCTATGCTGCGCCATCATGTCCTCGCCCCGGAAACTCGAAGACACCCCGGAACGCCAAGCGCGCATCCGTCGATTCAGGTTCATGCTGAGCGTTGTCTCAACCGGCCTCGCCCTGCTGACCGCGCTGCTGTTGGTCCGTTTCCAGATCGTGCCCTCCGGCCCGTTCAGCTTCCTTGTTCCACAACACAAGGCTCCCGCTTCCGCCCCCGCCGTGGAGGATGGCGCACTCATTCTCGAGGAGGTCGGCGCGGATAAAACCGGTCACAAGTACATCTACGACGAACTGCTTGGCTGGAGGAACATCCCCAACTGGGAGTCCACGACATTCGGAAAGAAGCTAACCATCAACTCGAAGGGACTGCGCGATTCGGAGCATCCCTACGCCAAGCCCGAAGGCGTCAAACGCATACTGGTCCTCGGCGACTCCTTTGCCTGGGGCTACAGCGTCGCGGACGACGAGACCTTCTCCGCCGTCTTGGAGCAACGCCTGTCCCAACGCGAGGGAACCCGCTGGGAGGTGATCAACACCGGGGTTTCCGGATGGAGCACCGACCAGCAATACCTTTTCCTTCGGGAGGAGGGGCTCAAATACGATCCTGACATCGTGCTGCTCGCCTTCTGCGCAGCCAACGACGTCAAAGGCTCGCTTACCGCCCGCCTCTACAGCCTCAGCAAACCGCTCTTGCGCAACGGGCTCCCCCATTCGGCCGCGCTCGGAGGAAATCTCGAATTCGTCAATATCCCCCCGCCAAAACCGGGCGAGACCAAACGCCATATGGAATACACGGGCGATTTCCGGGACATCATGACGCCGCTGCTTCACGGCATCAACAGACTCGCCACGGAATCCGGCGCCAGGTTTGGCGTCGCCTCTTTCGGACGCTTTCTGGATCCCGTCAACGCCGAACTCAAGGAGTGGTCCGAGGCGACCGAGTCCATCGTCTCAACGCTGCCCAACGCTCTCTACCTCGACCTGGATTTCGAGTTCTGGGACCGAGGTCTGGCGGAGGCGGACCTGGTCGATGAAGCCATCGAGCATGACGGCCACTGGCATGCGAAAGGACATGCACTGGTCGCTGAAATCCTGCTTGAATTCCTCGAACGGGAAGACGCGCTGGACTGAATCACGCGCCCCGTCCCCGCGGCGGTCGGGCGCAAGCAGGACCCTGCCAACGCGGTCGCTCAGCGCTCGGCATCCGGAGCGGTTTCCGTCCCGTTTCGCCTCGCCATCCGCAGCAATTCCTGCCTGAGCCGATCCACGGCCGCATTACGCTCCGCAGGTTCGAGATAGAACTGAAAGCCCTTCTCCTTCAAAGTCACGCCGAGCATCTCATCCAGGTTCTTCTGGGTGAACTGTCGGTTGATGATGTGGCTGTCCTTCAACATCTCAATCAATTCCGGAGCCGCCCAACGGGCGTCCGCCTTCGACAGGGCCTCTACCGCGGCCAGCCGGGTCGGCGCATGCGGGCTCCGCAACCACCCCAGGCCCACCGGCCCCGTGCGATCGGGATAATTCGGGGCCAACGCCGTCTCCGAATAGACCTCGCCGCGATTCGCTCCGCCCACCTCGAGCGATTCGCGCAGATCATACCACTCCTTGAGAAAACCAAGGGTCCAGTCGATCGGCTTGTCCAGGTGGCAAAGGTTGCACGCATTCGGTTGATTGGCCTCAAGCATCTGCGTATCGGTCGGACTGAATATCCGATGCGAGCGCACGACATCCTGCAGCCCCTCGGTAATCCTGGGCATATGGCAGTTCATGCAATCGGAACCGGAACTTCCGGGCGCGTGATGCGTGTGCGCCTGACGCGCGGCCGGCGCCCGAAACGACTCGTGACAGGCCAGGCACGACTCATTGTCCTCGGCCGGCGTCCTCGTCCATTTTTTTCCCGTGCCCAGATGAGGATCATGGCAATGAATGCAGGTCAGCGCCTTCATCGAGTGGGCTTCCGCCTCCTTCCGGTCATAACAGGCCCCTCTCACCGCATCGGCAAACTCCGTTGAATTCCATGTGTGCCCCCCGTTCGCAAACTCAGGACGCCTGCCTACGTGGCACTTCGAACAAACAAAGTTGGCGTTGATGTCGTTGCGCCCCCGCAACAAATTCACGCTCGCCCCTTTCGAATGCACATGCGGACTCTGGGGAAAGAATGACGGCAACGTTGTGGAGGCCTCCTTTGTGCTGTTGGCCAAGTGCTCCTGGCAGCCGTTGTGACAGGCCTCACAGGCGATTCCCATCTGCATCGCCTGCGACGGAATATCGATGTCATTCATTGACTCCAGGGCGTCGATGATGGCCACCCCGGGAGTCTCGCTCCACGTGGCCGGCTTGTCGATCCGGCCCGGATGCGATTCCGCCAAATACTCGGAGAATTGAAACGACACGGGCCGCGGCGTGTATTCCGTGATGCGCTTGCGCCCGCCGCTGCGCAGCATCCAATCGCCCGCGCTGAGGGTCACGTGGCAGGAACCGCAATGCAGGTCATAGGACGTCAGGTTGTTGGCGTCATAGGGATCCCAGACGTCTTGATCGGTGTCGTCGCCCTGCACGTGAACCGCCGGAATCCATTCCCGCTTGTCGATCCACCACCCCAGAGCCAGCACATGCGCCACATTGCGACACGGCGCATCCTCGGGATCCGGCCCCTCGATCACCCGCCCCACATAATACTGGGTGAACCGCGATCCAATCGTCCGCTCAATGCTGTAAACCCGGCGAATGTTGTCCCTCGCAAAGGCCATGCGGAACTCTCCCTCCTCCGTGAAGAACTCCGCCTTCCCGCCAAGGTAGCCCATCGACACCCCGGAAAAATCGCCCACCACGTTCTCCGGGGTCGCCATGACATTCATCAACCGGTGCGAATGAGTCAGCCAGTCGCGATACTTTTCCTCGTGGCACTGTTTGCAGGATTCCGCGCCCGCGTAATCCGCCGGCCGAATATTGCTGGCGGCGCCGGTGTCCACCCGGGTTGCCTCAACCTCCTCCGGAACGTCATCCCACCAGTAGGTCACTCCGGCCCCATCGCCCCAAAAATTCGGAATGTGGGTCTCCGTAATGCCCCTAGGTTGCCCCTCGCCTCCCCGGGCCTTCACTCCCGCCTCCTGTAAATAAGGAGCCTTGCCCCCCGGGACCGCCGGCGGCCGATCCGACACCCGCTCCGGCGTCCGCGTGACATGGAAAAAAGCGCCCGCCAATCCAGCCAGTCCCAGGAACAGGATCGCCAACGCCGCCCGCTTGTCCGCCAAGGGGTCTCCCGACTTCTGGTTTGGATGGTTTTCCGCCGACACGTGCGCCCCAATTTCACCAATGTCGCATTCCAAGTAAACGTGAATTTCGGCGTACCCGCTTGGCCGGGCGTGATTGAGGGCGGGATGAGAAAGACGGAACGGATCGCGACTGCGCCGGTGTTCAACCGCCGCAGCGTGACCAGCCAAGGGCGTTCCGGTCTGACTCTGCTCAGACCGGCCGAGCAAGGCGCTGCGGCTGATCCCGAAGACGGGACACAGCCGCGCCAACCCCAGTTTCAACCGCGCCCCGGAATCGCTACCGCTTGACAGGAACTCGCTGGACGCCTTTGTATCAGCCAACCGCGACTGGACCTGAAGCACACTGATATGGACCTGAACATCTATCCGGAACTCCCCGCAAAGAAAGATTGGCGGATCGGCGTTCTTGGGGCGGGCTTCATTGTCCGGGACTGCCACCTGCCGGCCTACCGCAACGCCGGTTTCAATCCGGTCGCCATCGCGTCACGGACGCGGGAATCGGCCGCCGCCATCGCCAGCGAACATGACCTGAAGGTCTTCAGCGCCTGCGAATCACTCCTCGACAATGCGGATATCGACGTTCTCGACATCGCCGTCCCGCCCAACGCCCAACTCCCCCTGATCAAGGCGGCCTGCGACCGCGGCTCGGTGAAAGGCATCCTCGCCCAGAAACCGCTCGGCATGAACTATGCGGAGGCCCTGGAAGCCGTTGAGGCCTGCGAAGCCGCCGGGATCAAACTCGCGGTCAACCAGAACATGCGCTATGACCAGTCCGTCCGCGCCGGCAAGACCCTCCTCGGGAACGGCGTCATCGGCGCGCCCGTGATTGCCACCATTGACATGCGCGGCATCCCCCACTGGATGCCCTGGCAGGCGGAACTGGGCTGGGTCACCCTGCGCATCATGTCGATCCATCACATCGACTGCTTCCGCTACTGGTTTGGCGAACCGGAACGCATCTACGCCAGCGTCCGCACCGACCCGCGCACCGAGTTCCCCCACAAGGACGGCATCTGCTCCTATATCCTCGAGTACGCGGATGGCCTCCGCTGCATCGCAATCGATGACACCTGGACCGGCCCCGCTCGCGAGGGCTGCCCCGGCGACGTTCGGATCAATTGGCGCATTGAGGGGATCGACGGCCTCGCCTTGGGCGACATCGGTTGGTGTCAGGATCCTTACACCACGCCTTCAAAACTCTGGTTTGCGACCAAGGGCGACGAGGCCTTCACCGAACCGGTCTGGGACGGCAGTTGGTTCCCGGACGCCTTCGCGGGAACCATGGCGCAACTTCTGCTCGCCATCGAGCGCGAGCAGGAACCCGAGATCAGCGGCCGAGACAATCTGAATACCATGGCCCTCGTGGACGCAGCCTACCGCAGCGCCGAGCAACACCGGGCCGTCGCCCCTTCCGAAATCCACGAGGAGAGCGCTCCCCCGGCTCAGGCCTCCGGCAATGATTCAGCGTCATCCGTCTGACGCACCGGCCCCGTCGCAAGGAAGCTTGCCCCAACGCCAAACGTTCGATTTCCAGAATGCCCGCAACTGCAAACGCCAACCCATCGAGATTCCTTCGCGCGCTCGCCGCGGTCGGGGTTGTCGTGGGATTGGGGATGGGCGGCGCCGTCATGCTTCGCAGGAAGCCGCCCGAACAGTCAGGGCCATCCGCCCCGGATGCGTGGACCGCGGTCGCGCCGCCGACCCCCGATCCGGTTCCGCTCGAGTCCGTCTATCCACCCGGGAAGGAACCCGGGAAAACGCAGCCGCTTCCTACAGGGCCATCGCCCTTTCCCACCGCAGATGACCTGACCGGCGAACGCGCCGAAATGGCCGACATCGTTCAGGACAACGCCGATCCCTCGCAATCCGGCAAGCCTCGCTCCTTCATCGCCGGCAGGACCCGCAACGTACTGGATCCCGATCTCGCCGTCCGGATCCATTGGGACGGGATCCCCGAAGATCTCAGAAAGGCATCCGTCCCGCCCCCCAACGATGTCCGCAACACCCGCCGCGCAGACTACGCCGGCGCCGACGCGTGCAAAGACTGCCACTCCGAGAATCACGGGGATTGGATGCAACATTCCCATCGCCTGATGAATGCGCGCGCCACCGACGAATCCGTTCGCGGCGATTTCTCCGGCTCGGCGACGCTCGAATACCTCGGCGGAATGGCAAGATTCCACACCGACAACGGCGTCCGAAGGATCTCCCTCGAACGCGACGGCGTCCAACGCGTCTATGAAGTCAGCCGCACCCTGGGGATCCGGTTCTTCCAATACTATATCGGACGCCTGCTCGAAGGCCCGGAACCCGAAGACCACCGGGCCCGAACGGAGGAGCAACTGCTGCCCGTCGGCTGGTGGATTGATCAACGGGAGATTGTTCCCATCGTCCACGTGCATGGCGAGTTGCCCGACGCCGAACGCTACGACCCCTTCAAGTCTCCGACCAACGTCAACTACGATCGCCAATGCGCCATCTGCCACGTCACCTACTCCGCCGGCGATTGGATCATGCAGGCCGGCGGCAGTCTGCGGATGCAGATGTTCACCCCTCGGAAAGTCGACTTCCACGCGTCGCAATACCTCGCCGAAACGCACCCCGGGCTGGTTCCGCCGGAACGGGACTTCACCGACTACTCCGTCACGGAGATCACAGAACTGCTCCGAGACGACTTCAACACCGCGATCAACGTCAAGAGCGCCGTCAATCTCGGCATCAGTTGCGAGGCCTGCCACTTCGGCTGCGCCCAGCATGCGAAGGATGAAAGCGTCAAACCGCCCTTCTTCCTGGCCGACCCGCAACTCCACGTCAGCGGGGAGTCCCCGAGCGACATCTGGGCAAGAACCTCCCAGAACAAGAACTGGCTCTGCTCCCGCTGTCATTCCGGCGGCCGCCCGGAATACGCCAACGGCGCCGACACCTGGAACTCCACTGAATACAGCGACGCTGTTTCCGGCCACTGCTATGACATCAACCAGGCGCACACCAGCGGCCTCGATCAACTGACCTGCGTCCACTGCCACGACCCCCACAAGGGCATCGGAAAGAAGTGGCCGCTCTCACCGCGACAAGACGACGCCAAGTGCATCGCCTGCCACCAGCAATTCAAGGAGGAATCCTCCCTGCGCGCCCATACACGACACGCCCCGGACAGCGCGGGCAGCCGCTGCATGAACTGCCACATGCCCAAGACCACCGAGGGACTCCAGGACATGGTCCGGACCCACAAGATCTCCAGTCCGACGGACCCGCGGATGATCGAGGCCAACCAACCGAACGCCTGCAACCTGTGCCACCTCGACCAACCGGTCGACTGGACGATCTCCCACCTCCGCGACTGGTATGGCGGGGAGCATGTCTATGACGAGGCCCGCTTGAATGAGAATCATCGTGAGCGCGCCGCGCCGACCGGGGTCAACTATCTGCTCAGTCCGCATGAGGCGGTGAGACTCGCAGCCAGCCAGGCCCTGTTCGAACAGCGGGCAACCTGGGCGATGCCAGGCCTTGTCCGCATGCTGAACGACCCCTACCTCGTCAACCGTCAGTTCACCCAAAATGGTTTCCTCAAGGCTTTCGGTCTCGACCTGAAAGAGATGGGATACCGGTTCACCCAGACCGAAGAGGAGCGCAAGGCCCCCATCGCGCGTATTCGCCAGGCTCTCAGCCAAGCCTCCCCTAAGCCCCCGGCCGCGACAGCCGACTGAACCGTCGCCCCCAGGCGCAAATCCGGGGCATTCAAGCTGCAAACGCGCCGCCTTGCCTTTCGCGACCTGGAGCCTCGGTCAGAGAATTATCTGGAAGTTGTGGAGCGGCGGATTAACCTCCCGGCTCGTTTCCAGCAACCAGCACGAATGAGCATTCTCAGCACACGCCCGACCCGCTGCAAACTCTGTGGCGGCAAGCTTCACCGACGCGACCTGCGTTGTGTGGATTGCGGCACGCCGCAGGAGAATCCCGGTCGCCAGTTCCGCATTGCGTTGCTGATCATGCTGGTTTTCGCGGCCTTTTGCGGCCTGCTCCTCTTCCTGCTCAATTACCTCTTTTCCAAGAGCTGAGAAACGCCCTCGGCGGCCAATCACTCTCACCGGGATGGACGCCTACTTCGGAGCCGCGAAGGTCGACCTGAGTTTGCCGTCGGCCCCGTTCCAGATTCTCAGAGCCCCATCCTGCCCGCCTGCGGCAACCACGCTTCCATCCGCCGTGACCGCAGCCGCATGGAGAAAATCCGAGGCTCCGCCAAAACTGCGGACCGTCTTGCCGTTCTCGTCCACGAAGCGGGCGGCGCTGTCGCCGGCGACCGCGAGGAAGTAGTTCTTGTTGTCCACGTATCGCACGGCCGTGACTTCCTTCTTGAAGCCGCCGATCGACTTCTTGCGCGAGCCGCTCTGGGCGTCCCAGACCTTGATCGCCGCGTCCGCGCCCCCGCTCGCCAGCGTGCGGGCGTCTCTCTTCCAACTGACCCCCAGCACATGGTGCGTGTGCCCCTCGAAGGAGTTCA
>CAZFLK010000148.1:0-14219 GCA_964519245.1 uncultured Verrucomicrobiota bacterium | reverse complement strand
CCCCAAAACCCCAAAACCCCTTCATATGGCACTTTCAAATAAAATATATTCCCATTTTAAATTATAATAAAACGTACAACTTTCAAATTTGAATTAGTTTGAAAATGAACGAATCTGAAGCCTACCACGCAAGTATCAGCGTGGCCAAGGACAAGGAGCGTCCGGTGCAATTCATTTTTGCCGGCAAGGCGCATCCGCGCGACGACGAGGGTAAGCGCTTCATTCAGAAGATCATCCACCTGGCGAAACACAGCGAACTGAATGGCAACCTGGTGTTCCTCGAGAACTACGATGTTCACGTGGCCCGGCAGATGGTCTCGGGCTGTGATATCTGGCTGAACAATCCCCGGCGACCGTTGGAGGCTTCGGGCACGAGCGGCATGAAGTGCACGGTTCATGGCTGCTTGAACATGAGCATCCTGGATGGCTGGTGGCGCGAGGGCTACGACGGCGACAACGGCTTCGCGATCGGTGACGATTCCCACCCGGAATCCATCGAGAAGCAGGATCGGTTGGACAGTGAGAACCTCTATCGCACACTGACGGAGGAAGTCATCCCTTGCTTCTATCAACGAGACGCTTCCGGGATTCCCCGACAATGGATCAAGAAAATCCGTCACGCCATGGCGACCTTGAACCACGAATACAATACCTGGAGAATGGTTCAGGAGTATGTGGAGAAATTCTACGTAAATCGCTGATTTCCTTGAATAGGTGTCGTGTTTCGATAATCAATCGAGGGCAGAGTTGCCGGGAGAGGGCAACCCCTTTGAGGGCTCTGCGTAGAATATTGAAGCGATGAAGTGCGACATTAAATCATTGGATTTGTTGGACGTTGAAGATGCGTTGGAAGAGTGGGGGTTCGAAAGGTATCGCTCGACGCAGATTTTGATATGGCTCTATCGGCAACGCATCAAGAGCTGGGACCGAATGAGCAATATTCCGGCGAAGTTGCTCAAGAAGCTGCAGGAAGAGTTTGACCTCTATGGATTTGAGTTGGCGCATCGGACCGGTTCGGCGGATTCGACCAACAAGTTTCTCTGGAAGCTGAAGGATGGGAACCTGATCGAGAGCGTCCTGATTCCGGCGAGCATGGGTCTTTTTGGGGACCGGTCGGACCGGCACACGCTTTGTATCTCGACCCAGGTTGGCTGCGCTTACGGGTGCAAATTCTGTGCGAGCGGGCTCGAGGGCTTGAAGCGGAACCTGGAGGTCGACGAGATTGTGGAGCAGGTGGTGGCGGTCGAGCGCTGGTATGGCGACAACCTGAAGTCCGTGAATTCGAAGCCTCACGTCGATCCCTCGGAATTGTCGGAGGAAGAGCGTCTGATCGCCGAGATGGTGAATCGCGCCGGAGGGAGGCGGAACAAGAAGATCTCGAAGTACATCGTCGACAACCTGGTGGTGATGGGCATGGGGGAACCGCTGGCGAACTATGACAATCTGGTCAAGGCGCTCTTCACCCTGAACGCCGAATGGGGATGCAACATCGGCGCGCGGAAGATCACCGTGTCCACCTGCGGGTTGGCTCCGGAGATCCGCAAGTTGGCGGATGAGGACCTGCAGGTGAGGTTGGCCGTCTCATTACACGGCGCCTTCGACGATGTGCGGGAGGAGATCATGCCCGTCAACAAGAAGTATCCACTCGATGAGCTGATCGATGCGTTGGAATACTACAAGGACCGGCACGGGCAGATGATCACGCTGGAGTACATCCTGATTGACGGGGTGAACGACGGCTTGGAACACATTGGCTCCCTCACGCAGATTTCTCACACTCTGGACGCAAAGATCAACCTGATCCCCTACAACCCGGTCGAGGGCTTGCAATGGGAACGCCCTTCGGAGGAGGCGATCGACGATTTTTTTCAAGCGTTGAAGGATAATCGCGTGCCGGTGACCGTGCGTCGTGAGAAGGGCACGGACATCGACGCCGCCTGTGGTCAGTTGCGACTGCGCAAGGAGAAGGAGTTGGCGGGCTCGGATTAGCGGCTGAGCGCCTTGCGGACCTGGCGTGGGAATGCCATGGTTCCGTTCTTTCAAGAAATTGGATCACATGATAGCCCTGCTGGATTACGGATCGGGAAACCTGCGAAGCGTGCAGAAGGCGTTGTTGCATGTTGGGGCGGAGGTGGAGCTGGTCTCGGGGCCGGAGGGGATGAAGGGGGCGTCCGGAGTCGTGCTGCCCGGGGTGGGAGCCTTCGACGATTGCATCAACGCCCTGCAGAAACAGGAACTGCTTGGGGGGGCGCGCGACTTCATCGAGACAGGGCGTCCGTTCCTGGGCATCTGCGTGGGGTATCAGGCGTTGTTCGAGCGGAGTCAGGAGTTCAACAGCTGCGCTGCGGGATTGGGGGTGTTTCCGGGGGAGGTGGTGAAGTTCAAGGAGGAGCCCGGGTTCAAGGTTCCGCAGATTGGCTGGAACGAGATCGAGATCGAGCGGGAGGATTGCCCGCTCTACCGGGGCATTCCGGATCGCAGCCATGTCTATTTCGTGCACAGTTTTTTTCCCAGGCCGGCGGATGATTCGATCGCTGCGACGCGGACGAATTATGGGGGCGAGTTTGTCTCGTCGGTGTGGCGCGACAATGTCTTTGCCACGCAGTTTCATCCGGAGAAAAGCCAGAGCGTCGGGCTGCGGCTGTTGAAGAACTTCGTCGATTTGACCGCGAATTGAGCTGGGTCGTTCCCTGCGGTGAGGTTGGCGCCCGGACGGGGCCGACAAAGGGCGAGTGAGTTGACTGAGGCTGCGCGGGTGGGGGTGCGTTTCGCGGATTGCGATCCCGAAATAGCGTGGTATCGGTTGGCGGAGCAATTGGACAGGTTGGGAATCATCCTTGTTTTATCCAACGTCCTTTGGCAAAAGGTCTGCCACACACATAGGCTCAATCAACCACAAACAGAAAACGAACTAAAATGGCTCACACACTGCCGGATCTGCCGTACGCGCACGACGCGTTGGAACCCCACATCGACGCCCAGACCATGGAAATCCACCATGGCAAGCATCACGCCACCTACGTGGCCAAGCTCAACGCCGCCATCGAGGGCAATGCCGAGCTCGAGGGCAAGAGCATCTGCGAACTGGTCGCCAACCTGGACGCCGTGCCGGAGAACATTCGCGGCGCGGTCCGCAACAATGGCGGCGGTCACGCGAACCACAGCCTGTTCTGGAAGGTTCTGGGACCGGATGGCGGCGAGCCGACCGGCGAGTTGGCGGAGGCGATCAACGAGGCCTTCGGTAGCCTGGACGCCCTGAAGGAGAAAATCGAAGCGGCCGGAGCCACGCGTTTCGGCAGCGGTTGGGCCTGGCTGATCGTCAACAACGACGGCAAGCTTGAGGTCACCTCCACGCCGAATCAGGACAGCCCCTGCATGGACGGCAGCGGTAAGCCGATTTTCGGCGTCGATGTCTGGGAGCACGCCTACTACCTGAAGTATCAGAACAAGCGTCCCGATTACTTGAAGGCGATCTGGAATGTCGTCAACTGGGCGCAGGTTGCCGAGAACTACGCTGCGGCCAAGGCCTGATCGATCTTGTTCGATAGACACTGATTTGCACCAAAGCGCGCCGGTTTCCGGCGCGTTTTTTTTGTGTGATCGAGGGGCGGTCGACTTCTCGCCGTTCCGGCTCGGGGCGCGACCTGAAGGTCTCGGCTACGAGGCGTGGGTATTCCGGTCCATCCAGGGGAGGCGGTCGAGATCGACGTTGCCGCCGGAGAGAATGATGCCGATTCGTTGACCGGGGATTTCATCGCGATGCGCCCGTAGCGCGGCGAGGGGCACGGCGGCGGAGGGTTCGATCACAATCTTCATTCGCTCCCAAATCAGGCGCATCGCGTCGATGATCTCCGTCTCCGATACGGTCAGGATATCGGCGACGCGTTCGCGGATTATGGGGAAGTTGCGCTCGCCCAGCGAGGTGAGGAGGCCGTCAGCGATGGTCCTGGGGTTGTCCGAAGGAATGATATGGCCGGCACGTAAGGAGCGGGCGGCATCGTCGGCATTGGAGGGCTCCGCGCCAAAAACCCTGGTCCCTGGGCACAACTCGGTCACGGAAATCGCCGTTCCGGCGAGGAGGCCCCCGCCGCCGACGGGAGCCAGAACGGCATCCAGATTGGGGATTCTCTCACAAAGTTCGAGGGCGCAGGTTCCCTGGCCGGCAATGACGCGGTTGTCGTCGTAGGGGTGGACGATCCCGGAGCCGGTGTCGGCGACAATCCGTGCCAGGGTTTCCTCGCGGGCCTGCAGGGTCGGTTCGCAAAACGTGATCTGGGCGCCGTAGCCGGCAACGGCGTCCTGCTTCACCAGGGGCGCGTTGTTCGGCATGACGATGTGGGCTGGAATGCCGCGGAGCCGGGCGGCGAGCGCCAGGGCGGCGGCGTGATTTCCGGATGAATGCGTGGCGACGCCGGACCGGGCATTCGAGTCCGTGAGTGAAAAGACGGCGTTCGCCGCGCCGCGGAACTTGAAGGCGCCAACTTTCTGGAAGTTCTCACACTTGAAGTAAATCTCGGCGTTGCATAACCCATTCAGCGCCGAACAGGTCAGGACAGGGGTGCGTCGCGCATATGGGGCGATGCGACGGGCGGCCTCCTGGATGACGTCGAGGTCAGGCTTTTCGGTTTCCATGACGGGATAGCGGTCGTTGCAATCGGTCAGCAGAGCCAGTCGGCCAGGGCGTCGAGGCAGTTGATTCGGTCCTTCTTCCACGCTGACCAGGGCAGGGGGAACAATCTCAGGCCGGCCCGGCGGAACAGGCGATAGCGTTCGAGTTCGAAGGCGTCCTGGTAGGGGCCGGGATGTCCGATCAGGTCGACGCCCAGGGCGACGCCTCCTCGTTCCGCCAGGAGATCGATGGTCTGGCCCGCGACGCGATAGGCCGGCCAGGTCTGGATCTTCCGCGCGTTCAATGCGGTGACCACCTCGTCGAGAAAGGCGTCGCGCGCGGCGCTGGCGGTCGGAGGCTTTGCGACGCGGTCGGAGACGTCCAGGTAGCGGGCCAGGAGGCCTCCGGCCGGAGCGTCGCGCTCGGTCAGGGAGGTGAAGACCAGTTGGAGCGTCTTGGCGCGCGTGATCGAGACATTGAAGACGTCCGGTCGATTCAGGAAGCGGAACGACGCCGTATGGCTCTGCGCATCGAGGGCGAGCGAGAGGAACATGACATCGCGCTCCTCGCCCTGGAATCCGTGCGCGGTGGCGACAATCAGGTTGTGCTTGGCCAACTCGGAGGCGCTGAACCGCTCCGCGATCAGCGATTGGATGCAATCGACCTGGTCGCGGAAGGGCGACAGGACGCCGAGGCTGTGACAGACGCCCCGGGGCAGTTCCGATTCGTTGGAAATCCATTCGGCCAGCTCATTGACGAGGGCTTCGGCCTCGGTCGGATTGCGACCACTGTCCACGCGGATGCCCGGCGTCCGGCGTATCAGAACAGCCGGGGCGTCCGATGAATTCGGGCGTTCCGTCATGATCTTGAGCGCGCCGCGATAAAACTGACGGTTGCTGAATTCGATGATCCCGGGGCGGCTCCGGAAGTGCTCGTCCAGCAGCATGGTCTGGGTCCCGGAAGCGATCCGCTCGTTCATGAGGTCCAGCAGGCTGCGCTCCCGAAAGTCATGAATCTCCAGTTCGTCGTCGGACAGGCCGTATTGGGTTCCGATCATTCGCTGGCGATGGCGGGAAAGGAAGGAGACGTGACGGAGCTGCTTCGGATCGCCGGTGACGACGGCGCGCTGGGCGCGTTGAAAGACCGGCAACGCGCTGGCCATGTCGCACTGCGTCGCCTCGTCGACGATGGCTAGGTCGAAGGTTTCCTTGCGCAGAGGAAGGCACTCGGCCATGTCGGCGAGCGGAACCATCCAGACGGGAAAGGCGCGAAAGAGGATGGAATGGTCGATTTTGTCGAACCACTCCTCCTGCTTGCGATGAGTCCGGGCGCGGAGGGATCGCGAAAGGCGGCGCAGGTCATTGCGGCGGGACTGGAGCGAAAGCTGCCGCCAGAGCCCGACGGAGTATTGCAGCGCCGTGGTGACGGCGCGCTTCTGGGTCTCCAGCAAGTCCTCGTAGGCCGTCAGCGCGCTCCAGTAGTTGCTGAGCGGATCCAGTTTGCGATCGGCCTGCCAGAGTTGGAAGCCGCGGTGAACGAGCCGGAAGAATCCCTTTCGCCGGTCGCTCTTGGCCGCGCCCCAGGCGAGCTCGAGATCGGTCCGGTCCTGGAGTTTTCGTTCGAGTCCTTCGATGCGCCTCTGGTTCTCGTCGAGTTGCGCGAGCAGTTCCAGCAGGTTGGCTTCGGACCAGGAATCGTAGCCGGAATCCGGGGGGGGCTCCGCCGTCCCGTAGCCCTGGAGGATGTCGCCAAGGTATTGGCAGAGCTCCTTCTTGTAGTTGGCCTTGCCGCCATTGACGACGAAGGCGGCATCGCCGGCCAACTCCGCGATCTTCTGTTCGATCACCGCGAGCGGCTGCGCCGTCTTGCAGGCGATCAGCACGCGCTCGCCCCGAATGACATGATCCAGGGCGATGGCGGCGACGGTGTAGGATTTGCCGGTCCCCGGTGGGCCGATGAGGACGGTCAAGGGATTCCGGGCGGCGGACTTGAGCGCCCGTGTCTGTGACCGGCTCAGCGCGGAAGCCTGATGATGCTGCAGGCCGCGTTCCCGTTCCGGCCACCCAGGGCTTGCCTCGCGACCGAGCAACGCGTTGATCGGGGGGGAGAAATTGTTCCGGTTGGCGATCTGCTTCAGTTCCGTCAACACGCCCCGGGTATCGGGCGAGTTGGGGATCAGCGCCATAGCGCAGGATGCGTGGAGGGTCAGGCTGTCGGCGCCGGCCTTCATCTCGCGTCGCTCGGCGGCCAGCGCCTCGTTGTCCAGCATCTCCGGATAGCGAGCGAGTGGGCCCACATTGAGCGCAGGAATCGCGTCGCGCAGCGCCTCGGCCAGCTGCTGGACCTGATCCCAGTCAAGCGGCGACGGGGGCAACTGGAGCAGGAGATCATTGAGCTGTCCGCTGGCGTCGGACTGGTCGCCCAGCAGGAGTGAGAGGATGCGGGCATTGACGCGCTGGCGGTCGCGTTCAATGAGCAACTCGGCGTGATTCTCGTGGATTTCCACCTGCGTGGGAAACCAGATCAGGGGCGCGAACAGCCGGGCTGGGCCGGGCCGGCGCGATCCGGGCGGTTTGCCGATCACCATGAAGGCGCCGAACATCAAGGTCTTCTCCCGCTTGTTGAGCTGCGCCGCCTTCTTGATCTGAATGCCCAGATCAAGGTCCAGCGGGACAACATCCAGATTGCCAAGCAAGAATTCGCCGCCTTTGCGGGGGAAGTGGAGTTGCGCGACCTTCCGGTCCTTGAGATTGAAGATCGAGGCCTCGCGGTTGTCGGCCTCGTAGCAGGCCCGAAGATGGCGGATGATGTTTTTCGGTTCGGCCATGACCAGCGACCCGACGTCGTTCGGGTAGAGTAGGCCTGCCCCTGAATGGAACCAAGCGCAAAGCGACTGGGAACCGGGGGAAGGATCTTGACGCCCCGGGGCGCGCGCGTAAGTTGCAACGCTTTCTGTATTGATCTGGGTTTTCAGTATGTGGGTTCGGTTCATCTTGTTGTGTTTGAGTGGGTTGGCAGCCGTTCTTCCGTCCGATGCGAGCGGGGCGGAGCGGTTGTTTGGTCCGCTGCATCATGAGTTTGAACTGACCTTGGAGAGCGGGCGCGCGAGCGAGACGCTGGGGCCGCTTTTCGGGGTGGAGCGGAAGGGGGATCAGAAGACGCGGCGCTGGACGCCGCTGATCTCACGGGTCGACGATCCGGTGGGGGATTTCACCGAGATCGACATCGCTTATCCACTGCTGACGTATGACCGTTTTGGCGGTGAGTATCGGTTTCAGATCATGCAGATGTTCGCCTTTTCGGGGGGCGAACAGGGGGGCGGGGAAGCGTTGGAGGCGCGGCGATTCACATTGTTCCCCTTCTATTTTCAGCAGCGGTCTGCGGACACGAACCTGAACTATACAGCGGTCGCGCCGTTCTACGGTCGCCTGAAGAACCGGCTGTTTCGCGATGAGATCAAGTGGGTCATGCTGCCGCTCTATGTGCAGAGTCGGAAGCGTGACGTGGTCACCGACAACTATCTGGTTCCCTTTTTTCACCTGCGGCGGGGGGAGAATCTGCGGGGTTGGCAGTTCTGGCCGTTGATTGGCGCGGAGAAGAAGGAGCCCTCGGTAAAGTTGAACGACTGGGGTGACGAGGAGCCGGTTCCGGGGCACCAGAAATTTTTTGCGCTGTGGCCGTTCTATTTCGATGACTGGACGGGCCTGGGGACGGAGAATCCGGTACACCAGCACAATATTCTGCCCTTCATCGCGATGGAGCGCTCGCCGATGCGTGATTCGACCACCGTCTTGTGGCCATTCTTTACCCGGACCGACGATCGGGAGAAGCAATACCGCGAATGGGGGCTGCCCTGGCCGTTGGTGGTGTTTGCGCGGGGGGAGGGCAAGACTGCGAACCGGGTGTGGCCCTTCTACAGTCGCGCCTACAATGACACGCTGGAAAGTCGATGGGTTCTCTGGCCGTTGTACAAAGCCAATCTCATCAAGCCGATTCCCGAGGAGGGACGCTTCCTTGAGCGCAAGTTCTCGCGCATCCTGTTTTTCCTATATCAGGATCTCCGGCAGGCCGATACGGAGACCGGGGATTTCATGTGGCGCAAGGATTTCTGGCCGCTGTTCACGGCCCGGCGGGAGTGGACCGGCGAGGAGCGCTGGCAGTTCCTGGCGCCGCTGGAGCCGTTGTTGCGATCCAGCGACAGCATTGAGCGCAACTACTCGCCGGTCTGGTCGCTTTGGCGGTCGGAGAAGAATCCCGCCACAGGGGCGCGGAGTCGGTCGCTTTTTTGGAACCTGTGGCGGAGCGAGACGCGTCCGGAGGCAAGAAAATGCTCGATTCTATTCGGGCTGGTTCAGTATGAATCCAGCCCGGCGGGCAAGCGATGGAAGTGGCTTCACCTTTTTACGACCGGCGTCGGGGAGCGGGATGCCCGGTCGTCCGAGAGCGATTCGACCGGGAACGGCTCCGCCGCGGGGGCCATTGAGTCCGGGACGGAGCGTCCGGCCTCCGATTCTCCGGCGGGGAATGCCCCCGGCATGGCTCCATGGCGCCGGCTCAAGTCCATTTTTTCGGGAGCCGATGAGAGTCCGAATACCGAAAACTGATGTTCAATGATTTTGGCCAACTGCTGATTTTGTTCAGCAAGACCTTCAAGTCGTTGCCGCTGACGTGGCGGCAGCGGCGCAAGGTCTTTGACCAGCTGTTTGAGATAGGCAACGCGAGCCTGTTGATGGCCTGCATTCTGTCGATTTTCATCGGCGGTGTGTTGGCGCTGCAGACGGGGCCGGTGTTGGTGGAGCGCGGTCTTGGCAGCTATCTCGGGGGGGCGGTCGGATTGACGCTGTGCAAGGAACTGGGGCCGGTGATGATGTCGATCCTGATTGCCGGGCGAATCGGGTCCGCGATGGCCGCGGAGATCGGCTCCATGGCGGTGTATCAGGAAATTGACGCCCTGAAGACGATGAACATCAACCCGATCCATTTCCTGGTGCTTCCCCGGCTGGTCGCCATCAGCATCGCGCTGCCGATGCTCGTGGTCTTTGCGGACATGGTGGGGTGGATGGGCGGGGCATTCGTCGCCGCTTCAAACAAGGACATCGGGGTGTCCTTTCAGACCTACTTCACGAATCTGGAGGCGTTTGTCGATCCGGGAGACATAGCCAATGGATTGATCAAGAGCTTCGTCTTTGCGGTGGTGGTCGGAACGGTTTCCTGCCACCAGGGTCTGCAGACCATCGGCGGGCCGAGAGGCATCGGGCGTTCCGTCACCAAGGCGGTGGTGAACTCCATCGTCCTGATTCTGATCCTCGATTACGTGCTGACCCGGATTCTGTTGTTTTTCGACCTATGAGCGCCGCAGTGAAGACATCACGGGAAAGCGTTGGCGTTCGAGTCGAGGGGTTGCGCAAGAGTTTTGGCGATCATGAGATCTTGAAGGGCATTAATTTTGAGGTCGAGCCGGGTGAGATTTTTGTGATCATGGGCCCCAGCGGTTCGGGGAAGTCCGTGCTGCTCAAGCACTTGATCGGACTGGAGGAGCCGGATGCGGGAAGTATCTTCATCGACGGCAAGTCCATTGCGATGGAGGGGGTGATGGACGACTACCGATTGGCCATGGTCTTTCAATCGGGGGCCCTGTTGAGTTCCATGACGGTCGGGGAGAATGTTGGACTGTATTTGACGGAGCACCGACTCAAGTCGCCCGGAGAGATTCAGAAGATTGTGGAGGAGAAACTGGCCATCGTTGGTTTGGACGAGGCGGTGGACAAGTATCCCGGAGAGTTGTCGGGAGGCATGAAGAAACGCGCGGCGATTGCGCGGGCGTTGGTGATTGAGCCGCAATTGATCCTCTACGACGAGCCGACCAGCGAATTGGATCCCTTGATGGCGATAACCATTGGCCGGGAGATCCTGGCCCTGAAACAGCGCACCCATGTGACCTCGATCGTGGTGTCCCACGATCGCGACATGGCCTTCGGCGTGGCGGACCGGATCGCGCTGATTGAGGCCGGAGAGATTCTGGTTGTCGACACGCCGGAGAAGGTCCGCGCTTGCGGCGACGAACGCGTGCAGCATTTTCTGACCGCGGATTTCAATTTGGAGACATAACATCCACCAGCATCATGAGAAACTCACTCGAAACCCGACTCGGCATGTTCTTCGCGGTCACCATGATCGCGGCGTTCCTGATTTTCGAAATGGCCAGCGGCGGCAAATACTTCAAGGGCGGCTACGTTGTGCATGGATTGTTTGAAGATGTGCAGGAGTTGAAGGAGGGCGATCCGGTCAAGAAGGCGGGCGTGCAGATCGGGCAGGTCGAGGCCATCAGCTTCCAGGACGCCAAGGTGCGGGTCTCCCTGCGCATCGACGAAGGCCAGGTCCTCAAGACCGACAGCAAGGCCCGGATCGAGTTCATTGGGCTGCTGGGACAGAATTTTGTGTCCGTCGATTTTGGTTCCACGGCCGCGCCCGCGCTGTCGGCGGATGCGGCGATTGAGACCGAGGAACAGCCGGATCTTAGCGCCTTGATGGCTCGGCTGGACAATGTGGCCTCGGGCATTGAGAACATCACGCGCAGCTTCAGCGGGGACAGCATTCAGAATGTGCTGGGACCGCTGACCCATTTCCTGGAGGAGAACAATCCCAAGATCTCTGAGATCTTTGACAACCTCCAGGTCGTCACGGGCAAGATGTCGGACGGTGAGGGGACCATGGGCAAAATCCTCACCGACGACGAGCTCTACACCACGGCGATCGATGCGGTGAAGAAGTTGGAGCAGACTGGCGATGAGATGCAGCTCACCCTGAAGGAGGCCCGGAGCCTGTTCGGCGATGGCAAGACGTCGCTGAGCAAGGCGGAGAACGCGCTGACGGAGTTGGAAACGACCCTGACGGAGGCGCGCAAGGTTGTTCAGGGGATCGAGCAGGGCAAAGGGACGCTGGGGTTGTTGGCCAAGGATGAGGCCCTTTACAAGGAGACGCTGTCCGCGTTGGTGCAGATGCGCGAGATCCTCGAGAAGATCAACTCCGGACAGGGATCCATGGGGGAGTTGGTCAACGACGACAGCTTGATTCGCAACGCCAAGCGCACCCTGCAGAAGGTCGACAAGGCGACCGAGGGGTTGGAGGACACCGGGCCGCTCAGCATCCTGGGCACGGCGGTGAATCGCTTGTTTTGAACCGAGGCGGCGGGCTTTGAGCCTACTTTCCCATTCCGCCGGACGTGTCAGTCCGCTTTCGGTGTCTGGTTTCGCTTCAGTGAGTCGCGCGTGTAGAATGCGGCGACAGCGAAGAGTGCGGCGCTGTAGATTCCGAGAATTTGAACCACCCGTCGATAGGCGTGCAGGGGTTCCATGGCCTTGAGTTGTTCGGTTGAGAGCAACAAGGTCGCCCCGTAGAGGGCGGCCACGACAACGCACCATTTGATGGCCCGAAACTCGCTTCGCGCCATGAGGTTGGAAACCAGGACATTGGCCAGGGTGAAGATGAGCATGCTCCAGGCGTACCAAGGCACCAGGGCCTTGCCCTCTGCGTAATCGCCCTTGAAGATCACCAGCACGGGCAACCAGGGGGCAACCGTCGCCAGCAGCGATGCGGCCCCGCCAATCAGGGCCGTGAGGATCAGGGTCCAGCGGAGTTCCCCGCTCTTGCCCGCTTTCGACGCGTTGCGGACGACGCGGGGAAACATGACCGCGGCGATCGGCACGGCCAGTTGCGCCATCGCGAAACCCACCATGTTTCCCGGCACGTAGAGCTTGTCGATGTCTTCGATCTCCGGGAAGAGAGTGCGGGCGAAGATGAAGTCGGCGCTGATGTAAAAGACGATGACGCCGGAGCCGAGGATGAGCGGTGTGGCGGTTGCCAGCCAAGACCGCCAATCGACCCTCGCTCCCGGGCCGGCGAACAGGTCGCGCCCCCACCAAAGGCAGATTCCCAGGGCAATCCATTGTCCGATCAGGGCCGCGGTCATGACCCCGGCGGCGCTCTTGACGATGAGCAGTAGAATGAGCAAGGCCCCGGCGAAGCGGATGACGCCATCGGCGGCGAAGGTCCAGCCCAGGGGGCCGAACCGATGGGCGCCCTGAAGCAGTCCGCGAAAGAGCGGCGTCAGCAGGGTGGAGAGGGCTACGAGCATGGTCATCCAGAACGCCGCCCGACTGGTGAGCTGCATGGTTTCCATGATCCAGCGCTCGCCGGCGGCGGCGGTCGCCAGCAGGACCAGCCAGAGCGCCAGTGTGCCGTAGGCGACGGCGCGGGCGCAGTTCCGCAGCCGACGTTGCTCGGGTTCGTCCGCGGCCGCCGCCGCCTGGTGGGCGAAGATGGTGGTGAGGCCTCCGACGGGCATGCTGATGAAGGTGATGATCTTCAGCAGGGTCAGCAGTTCAGTGTAGTCGGCCACGGACATGAGGCGATTGACCAGCAACTGGACGCCGAGCATGAGGGCTCCGCCGCCGAAGGTGGCGATCATCATCCAACCGCTTTGCTTGAAGAACGAAGACCGGGAAGAGCTCATACGGCTTGAACGAATTCCAGTTCGACCTCCACCCGGGGGCGTTCGTTCGAATTCGCCTTCAAGGGCGTGAACAAGCCTTTCCAGAAACCGAGGCCGTAGAAGATGTGGCAGGTGAAGATCAGCAATGCCAATTGGTCGGGGCGAACCGTGCTCGGTGTTTGTTTGGCGGCCGGGGTTGATTGTGTCTCGGGGAAGACGGAATGCCGACAGGCTGAGAGAAAGACCGGAACGCCGTAGAAAACGAGGCAAAAGAGCGCTGCGGCGAAACAGACGGCTTGGAATCCATTGGGAAGCGGTGTTCTGATCAGCGTCAGGAAGCTGGAACAGCCCAGAGCGACCAGGAACAACACCAGTCCCGCAGGCGCGAAGTTCAACAGTGATCCGGAGCTGGGATGCAGCCTGAATTGTTCTGCGCGTCCGCGTCCGTAGTTCAGCAGCATCTTCCGGAAGGCGGTCTTGTCCGGCCGCGGTCTGCGAAACGCCACAAACTCCGGATTGTATATCAGCCTGCCGCCCTTCTTTTGCAGTTCATCCATGAGGGCGTTCTCTTCGTTGGGATAGAGGGCCTCGTCAAAACCGCCGGCGTCGAGGAAGGCGTCTTTGCGGGCGATGAGGTTGCAGAGGATGAGTTCCTTCTCGCCGCTTTCGCGCAGTTCGCCGATGGGCGCATAGCGCGCCCGGCTGGGGCCGAAGGCGAGGGGGTTGGCCATGACCGTGGCAAATTCCTTCTCGATCTTGGGGGCGTCCGGCGGACAAAGATTCGGTCCGCCGAGCATGCAGACCTCCTTCTTTTCAAAATGGACGATTACGCGCTTGAGGTTTGCCGGATCGGCGATGGAGTCATCGTCGAGGAAGTAGATCAGTTCGCCCTTGGCGGCGCGCACGGCCTGATTGCGCTGGACGGAGGGTTGTTTGCCTCGCGCGACGATGATCTCGAGCTGTTCCGCGGGGTAGTCAAGATTGCGAGCCGCCTCGACCGCCTTGATCTCCTCTTGACCAGGACGCGCGGCGATCACGACGGTGACGATGGGCGTCGATGCGCTCACGGGCGGGAGAGGGGGCATTCTTTCGGGGCGCGGGTCTGTGAGCCGCAGAAGC
>CAZFLK010000147.1:0-14300 GCA_964519245.1 uncultured Verrucomicrobiota bacterium | reverse complement strand
TGCCTTGGGAACGCATAGCGTGCTTGCCGACTCCAGCAATGGCATTGACCCGTCGCAGGATCGAATTCCCGGAAGCGCCGGCGCGCACAGCCATCACTCTTGGGGCTTCAGCAAGGCGGGGGTCTACACCCTGACGTTCGCGCTCAGTGGCGTGCCTGCGGGCGGCGGCGATTCTGTTCAGGGTGAGCCATTCAGCCTTCAAGTCGGGATTCAAACCTTCCCCGGTTTTCGCGATGATGACGGCAATGGCATCGATGACCATTGGGAAGCGCGTCATGGCTTTACAGACCCCGCCGATCCCAATGGTGATCCGGACATGGATAGTCGCACCAACCTGCGGGAATACCTCCATGACACCTTTCACGACAGCGGCGACAGCGACGCGACGGAGCTTCGACTGGTCCAGGCATCGCCGGGAAATGTTCAGCTCGAATTCGACACGTTGGAAGGTCGGCAATACCGGGTCATGTTTTCTGATGATCTTGTCACCTGGCTGCCTGCAACCCCAAAGATCCTGGGCGGGCGGGCCGCTTGTTCGATTGTCGACGATGGAACCGGGTTAACCGTCACGCCTCCGGGGACTCAGCGTTTCTACCGGTTGGATATATCCTCGCCGCAATGACGTCGGCAGCTCTCGCGACCCATGGGATCCGCGTTGCATCATCCGCCCTCTTGGTTCGCCCCTGAGACGCCTCGTTTTCGAGAGGCGCGTTCTCCAAGCCGGTGAGATGCGGCTGCCGGGCGGATACGGTATCACTGGAGCGAATCGTGTTCTTGTTTGCATCTCCGCGCGCACGAGCCCCAAACTTCCGGACCTGAACTCCACCATGAAACGATTACTCTGTTTTCTCAGTCTGGCGTCGGTCCTGTCGATCAATTCCGTTGCCGCGAAGCCGCCGAACATCATCCTGATCTTCACCGACGACCAGGGGTATCGCGATCTGGGTTGCTTCGGATCCGCCAAGATCAAGACGCCGCACATTGACCGGATGGCGGCGGAGGGAATGAAGTTGACGAGCTTCTATGCGCAGCCGGTTTGCGGCGTGTCGCGGGCGGCGTTGATGACGGGATCGTATCCGATCCGGGTGGGTGAGCCGGGCAATGTGAAACGCCTGCATACCGTGCCGCATCCGAAGGAGACGACCATGGCCGAGACGTTGCGCGACGCCGGCTACGCAACCGCCCTGATCGGCAAGTGGCACCTGACTGAGAAGAAGGCCGGCGCGCCCGGCGGCTTCGATCCCGCGACCATGCCCAACGCCCAGGGATTCGACTACTTTTACGGGACGCCGCTCTACAACGGGTTCACGGTGTTTGTCGACGACACGAAGTTCCGCAGCCCGATCTTTCGCAATGGCGAGGTGGTGGTGGAGGCGGTCGGGACCTGGGACCACATCACGCGCGATTACACGAAGGAAGCGCTGCAATGGATCGAAAAGAACAGGGAACGTCCGTTCTTTCTCTATCTCGCGCACAATCTGCCGCACATCCCGGTCGGCGCCTCGAAGGAGTTCAAGGGCAGGTCGGATTACGGTCCTTACGGCGACACGATTGAGGAGATTGATTGGTCCTGCGGCGAGATCGTGAAGAAGCTGAAGGAGTTGGGCTTGGACCAGAACACGTTGATTGTGTTCACCTCGGACAACGGGCCCTGGGTGGAGACGACGCGGGGCATGCAACCGGGAGCCGGAAAGTTTATCCCGCGCGATCATTCCGGCGACGCGACGCCCTTGCGCGGATGGAAGATGTCGGCTTGGGATGGGGGTAGTCGCGTGCCCTGTGTGATGCGTTGGCCTGGAAAGATCCCGGCGGGCGGGGAATCGGATCAACTCCTGTCGACCATGGATTTGTTGCCGACCTTTGCCAAGCTTGCCGGCGCCAAGCTGCCGCGGGTCAAACTTGATGGTCGCGACGCCTCGGACTTCCTGCTCGGCAAGAAGAAGCAGAGCCCGCGCGAGGATTACTTCTACTACACGGGTTGCCTGTTGACCGGCGTGCGCGCGGGCCATTGGAAACTGGTTCTGCCGCGCAAGGACAATCCGGCCGGCACGGGTTGGTGGGGGCGGATGATCGAGGCCGTGGAGGAAACGCAGTTGTTCGATCTTGAGGCCGACCCCGGCGAGGCGCGCAATGTGGCCGGGGCCCATCCGGACGTGGTGAAGCAATTGATGGCGCGGATCGAGGCGGCGCGGGCGGAACTGGGCGACATCGACAAGACGGGCATGGGCGCGCGTTTCTATGCAGAGGGGCCGCGTCGATTGCAGGTCCCGGTGAAACCGCGGAAGGCCGGGGCAAACAAGCGTGCCCCGGCAAAGCCGGATTATGACGGCGTGAAACCGGTCGGAAACCTGCGGTTCACCTTTGAGTCCGGGAAGCTGGATGGTTGGCGAATCGGGGCGGGCAAAGCCGGGAAAGCGGTTTCCGATCTGTCGGCCCTGCCGCAATGGAAGCATCGCCCCTTCAACAAGGAGGGGAAGTTCCACCTTTCCACGATCAACCTCGGCAACGGGGTGCATGATCGGCAGACCGTGACCTTCGTTTCGCCGCAGTTTGTTATCGAAGGCGACCGCGCCAGTTTTCTTGCGTCCGGCGGCTTTCAAGCGGGCAGCCTCTACATCGCGCTTTGCGACGCGAAGTCCGGCGAGGAATTGCTGAAGGTCGGCGGTCCGCGCGGTCCGCAGATGAAGCGGGTGAACTGGAACGTGAAACCGTTCAAGGGGCGGATCGTTTTCCTGAAGGTGGTCGATCGGTACACCGGCGGCTGGGGGCACCTGACCTTTGACGATTTTTCGGTTCAAGGAAGCATCGCCGGACCGGCCCCGGCGCAGTTGGCGAAGGCGGCCCCGGGAAAGAAAGCGGCCGAGTCCTTCGGTAGACAGGTCAGCGCTTCGGGCATTCGGCATTCCTTCCTGATCACCGGCAGCCGGACGGGGATCATCAGCGAGAAGAATGAGATCGTCTGGGAGGTTCCGGGCCGCTCGCGCGACGGCTTTGTCTTGCCCAATGGGAACATCCTGATCTCCCACCACACGGAGGTGAAGGAATACACGCGCGACGGCAACGTCGTCTGGAGCTACAAGCTCGATCCCGCCAACAAGGAACTGGGCACGTCCGTTCGATTGGACAACGGCAACACCCTGGTCGTTGAACGCGGTGTGAAGCCCCGGTTGCTGGAGATTGCGAGTGATGGTTCGATCAAGGTCGAAGTCCCCTTGAAGCCCGACACCGACAACGCCCACATGCAGACGCGGATGGCGCGCAAGCTGCCCAATGGCAACTACATCGTCCCGCATCTGCTTGCCTTCGCGGTGAAGGAGTACGAGCCCGACGGAAAGGTTGTCCGAACAATCCGCACCGACCTTGAGGAACTGGGCGGGCGCAAGGCGGAGAATTGGCCTTTCACAGCGATCCTGTTGGAGGGCGACCGGCTCCTGGTCAACCTCACCCACGGCAACAAGACGGTCGAGTTCGATCGCGAGGGCAAGGTTGTCTGGCGCGCGGACAACTCCCATGTCGACGGCCGCTTTGCCGATCCCTGTGGGGGGCAGCGTTTGCCCGACGGCAACACGATCATTTGCAGCTACGGCCAACGCAAACCCGACAAGGCCAAGGTGTTTGAAGTCGATGCGAACCGGAAGGTTGTCTGGGAATACGTGAATCCGAAGTTGCGGGGCGTGCATCAGATCCACGTGTTGACCACAAACGGAAAACAGGTGGGGTCGCCGTTGAAATAGGTGGCGCACGGCGACGCCATTCCGTAACCTGCGTGTTCCGCAATTGGCGGTCTTTATGGCGGATCCGAAGCATAGACAGTTTGATTTTCTGGTCATCGGCAGCGGGGTGGCCGGGCTGTCCTTTGCCCTGCAGGCGGCGAAACGGGGCTCCGTCGGACTCATCACCAAGAAGGATCGCGCCGAGTCCAACACCAACTACGCACAGGGCGGCATCGCGGCCGTCACTTCGGACGAGGACAGCTTTGATCTCCACGTCAAGGACACGCTGACTGCCGGCGGCGGTTTGTGTCGGGAGCCGGTCGTCCGCACAATCGTGGAGGAAGGCCCCGCCCGCGTTCAGGAGTTGATCGATCTCGGGATGAAGTTCTCCGAACGCATGGCGATCACGGACGACGGCTCGCCGGCCTACGACCTCGGCAAGGAGGGGGGGCATTCCAAACGTCGGATCCTGCATGCCAAGGACATTACCGGGCAGGAGATCGAGAAAGCCTTGCTGAGCGCGGTGGCCGCCGAATCCGCCATCGAGGTTTTTGAGGAGCATATCGCGGTGGATCTGATCACCACGCAGAAGCTGGGTTACGCCGTGGAGAACCGTTGCCTTGGCGCCTATGTCTTGAACAAGACGGAGGAGCGCGTGGAGACCTTCTCGGCCGGCGCGGTGGTTCTCGCCAGCGGCGGTTGCGGCAAGGTGTATCTCTACACCACCAACCCCGATGTCGCGACGGGTGACGGGGTGGCCATGGCCTATCGGGCCGGCGCCTCGGTGGCCAACATGGAGTTCATCCAGTTCCATCCGACCTGCCTTTATCATCCCCAGGCCAAGTCGTTCCTGATCAGCGAGGCGGTTCGGGGAGAGGGCGCCAAACTCAGGAATGCGGAGGGCGAGGAGTTCATGGCCGACCAGCATCCGCTCAAGGAGTTGGCCCCCCGCGACATCGTCGCCCGCGCCATCGACAGCGAGATGAAGCGGACCGGCGCGGATTGCCTGTTTCTCGACATCACGCACAAGCCCGCCCCTTTCACCATCGATCGTTTTCCCAACATCTATAAGCAATGCCTCGATTTCGGCATTGATATCACCAAGGAGAGAATCCCGGTGGTCCCGGCGGCGCACTACCAGTGCGGCGGCGTCGTGGCCAACATTGACGGCGAGACGGACATCCCGGGCTTGTTTGCCATCGGCGAAGTCGCCTGCACCGGCCTGCATGGCGCCAACCGGTTGGCCAGCAATTCGCTGTTGGAAGCGCTTGTCCTGGCGCGTCGGGCGGCCGACAAACTGGCCGCCGAACCGCCGGACCCGGGAACCTTTGAGATCCCGAATTGGCATTCCGGCGACGCCACCGATCCCGACGAATTGGTGGTGGTCTCGCACAACTGGGATGAAATCCGCCGGCTCATGTGGGACTACGTCGGCATTGTCCGGACCGACAAACGGCTGCAGCGCGCGAAGAAACGCGTGGCCAACCTGCAGGAGGAGATCGTCGAGTATTACTGGGACTTTCTGGTCACCTCGGACCTGCTGGAATTGCGGAACATCATGACGGTCGCCGGGTTGATCATCGAGTGCGCCCTGCGCCGGCCGGAAAGCCGGGGGCTGCACTACAACCTGGATCATCCCGACCCCGATCCGGATTGGGCCCAACGCGATACCGTGCTGCGACGCGAGGCGTAACCGCCTTTGCGAGATTGTGTAAAGACGCGATCGAGTCGCGGCGGACGCGGCGACGCTTGCCGCGCTGCAGCCGGCCGGCTCGCCCATCAACGGCTTGCGAGAAGAGAAGAGCCTGCTCACTTCGGCTGCCGCCCTCTTGGCACAATCTCTTGCGAGCGCAGCGTCTGCGGGGTTTCCAAATGAGCTAACCCGCGTCATGGTCTGCGCCTGACGTATGTTTGGTCGATTGATCCTCAATGCGCTGCGACACCTGGCGTTGCATCCGGTCCGGACCCTGTTGGTCTTGCAGGGGGTGATCTGGGGCACGGCGCTCGGCGTTTTTCCCGCGGCGGTCATTCACGGCAGTCTGAAGAAGGCCGAAGAGGAGGCCGCCGTTCAGGGGACGGACCGCATTCTCATCGCCTTGGAACAACTTGAGGCGGAGAAGGCCTTCGAGTGGAAGGATGTCGGGTGGCTGCGTCGACGCTATGCGGAGGATGTGCGCCATGTCACCGGCATGGGCGTCTACGAATCCGAAGACCGGAAGACCCCTCCTGTCATGGCGACGGATCCCGAGGCGTTGGCCAGCCGGGCCTTGACGCTGACTGCCGGGCGCTTTCTTCGAGACGCCGATATTCGCGACGCCTCCCGTGTCTGCGTCCTCGAACATGCCGCCGCCTCTGAGTTGTTCCCGGACCGCGACCCTTTGGGGCAGTCTGTCGAGGTGGCGGAGGTCGGAACGTTTGAGGTCGTCGGCGTGGTTGCGCCGCAGGATGTGAAGTCCGAGAACATGGACGAGTTCGGCTATGAATCCGGGCACGTCATGAGCCGTTTCATCCAGGACATGAAGCGCAACATCGGGATCGTCGACGACGGACAGGTGAAGGAGTTGAGAACCGGCCGGAACATCATGGTCCCGCATGCCGCGGTTCCGACCTTCAAGCCTTATGTCATCGAGATGCGCGCGGACCCGAAAGCGATTCTGGAGTTGCGCGACCGGCTGCGGCGCGACCTGATCGAAGCGGGATTCCAACCGGTCATCTTCACCAACGCCGTGCTGCCGTTTCTCTATGGGCGCACACTGGATACGCTGGTCGAACTGAATCGAGTGGTCTTCGTTCTGGCGGTGATGGTCGGGGCCAGCATCGTGTGCGCTTTGATGGTGTTGTCCGTGGTGGAACGCCAACGGGAGATCGCCATCCGACGGGTTGAGGGCGCGCGGCGTTGGCACATCGGCACGCAGTTCATCGTGGAGACCGGAACGATCTGCGCGGTGGGAGGCGTGCTCGGAGTCCCTCTGGGCCTGGGGTTGGCGGCAATCCGGGTCTGGTTTGAACCGCTCGGAACCGTGGACTGGACCTTTCCTCCGATGGAGTCGGCGGTCATCGTCGCGGTGGTTGCGGTGATCGGCCTGATCGGCGGCCTGCTCCCCGCGTGGCGGGCGGTGCGCGTCGATCCGGTGGAGATTCTGCGTTACGAATGAACGCCCTCAAGAACATGTTGATTTTTGCCGGGCGCGGTTTGACCCGGAGGCCTCTGCAGACGGGGCTGCTGCTGGGGGCGATGGCGGTGGCGCTGGCCGGCGTCATGACGATCATGGCGGTGTTGGCTGGCGTCAACGCCCAGGTCTATCGCGATCTGCAGCGGGTAGGCCTGGATGTGGTCAACGTGCAGATGGTTCCGAACCTGCAGAACCTCATCCTCGAGCCGCTGGCCATGGAGGATGTCGAGTGGATCGCCGAAACCTCAGGCGCCTCCGAGTTGGCGCCCTTTCGCGCGGAGTTGGCCGTCGGCGTCGATCTGGAATCGCAGCGCAGCGAGGAATTCCTGATGCTGGCCACCACGGACAAGTGGGGCGACATCGCGCCGCTTGAGTTGGTCGAGGGACGCTTCTTCGATGAGCGGGAGCCCGGGGTTTGCGTGCTGGACGAATGGGTTGCGCGGCGCTTCTTCGGTGGAGCTTCGGCGCTGGGCCGGATGCTCTTTGTCGAGGTTGGCGGCGAGACCTGGGTGTTCGAGGTGGTCGGTGTGCTGAAGGACCCCTTCGAGATCCGGAAGAAGTTTGATGAAATGGATTTTGCCGGCGCCGCGCGTTCCACCCTGAACCGCGCTTTGGAGTTCAAGAGCATGTATGTCGCCGGGGATTTCTATGATGAACGCGACGCGATTCACGGCGTCGCGCTCAAGGTCCCATCGGATCGCGACGCGAAGCAGGTGGCTGCAAACCTGCGCCAGGAATCCAAGCGGCGCGGGCTTTCCGTGATTGCCTGGGCGCGCAGCCAGTGGGTGGACAACGTCATCCATGGAGCCGACTTCACGACCCAGATTGCCAGCATCCTTTGGATCATCATCCTGCTGGTGACCGGGGTGATGATCCTGACCATCTCACTGGTTGCAATTCGCGAGCGCTATCGTGAACTGGCCATCCGGCGGACCGAGGGAGCGCGCCGATTGCAGGTGGTGGGGCAGTTGCTCCTGGAAAACCTGCTGCTGAGCGTGGTTTCCGGCGGAATCGCGATCTTGCTGGCGCGCTTCGCTGGGCGCCTGTTGGAGGAGCGTTACCTGTCCTGGCCGCCGACCTTCCTGCCCGGCGAAATGGCCCTCGCCCTCGGGTTGGGGGTTGGCATCGGGGCGCTGGCCACGGTCGTGCCGGCGTATCGGGCGGCGTCCCTGGACCCCGTGCAGACCTTGCGGGTGGCTTGAGGCAGTAATCAGTAATCAGTAATCAGAGGTCAGAGGTCAGAGGTCGGAGGTCGGAGGTCGGAGGTCGGAGACAGGCTGCCGCGAGTGGCAATCAGGGAGAATCGATCGTCAGCTTCGGAACACCGACCTCTGATTACTGCGTCAAGCCCGTTCTTTCTCGGCAAGGTGGCGCAGCGCGATCTGCCGGGCGTGCCCAAGGGATTCGTTCAAGGCGGCTTCGAAATGGGGTAGCGAAAGCAATTCTCGCCATAACTGCGGCCCGAAGACTGTTTCGAGCCAGTTTTTCTGATCCGTGGTGGGTTTGCTTCCGTCGCTCATCTTTCTGCCCTCTCCAATCGCCGCTTGCTGCTGTCCTGCCGGGTTTGACGGCGCTTCGCTGGACATTATTTAC
Source organism: uncultured Verrucomicrobiota bacterium (assembly GCA_964519245.1). Taxonomy (GTDB): domain Bacteria; phylum Verrucomicrobiota; class Verrucomicrobiia; order Limisphaerales; family JAYPEY01; genus JAYPEY01. The sequence goes on along the minus strand of CAZFLK010000147.1, from coordinate 5,821 downwards.
TTGGAATCGGACATTTTTTTGGTCGATCAGCAAAGGCGTTGACTTGAGAGTAGAGCGGCGCCGTTCGCGGCGTTGTGCCCGGGGTATCTGCGGCGCTCGACGCGTCGAACCCGACGGTCCGGATCGCCGCTGGCGAGGGGATCAAAAAAAATTCCAGTTTGTCCTTGTGAAAAAATTCACAATCTGGCATTTGATCGCTTTTTCCGTAGGGGAAACCGGATGGAAGAAAGGGTTGCGCGAGAAATCCCTTGTGCAGCTTTGGGCGGTCAGGCAACTTCGCCGCCTTTCTTTTCGGGGCCTTGCGGGGTTCGGGATGCGGGTTCCCGAACAGACGTGCATACATCTCAATGCGACTCAAAATTTCAATTCTGGCGGTCCTGTTTCTCGTCCTGGCGGCGGGAGCGGGTTTTGGCGCGTCCGAGATCTCGAACGTGGCCGAGGAGGCGGCGCACGGGATCTCCAATGTCGCCGACGCGGCGGCGGAAGCCGTTCACGACGCCCATGACGAACACGCGGAAGGCGGTCATCATGGTCTGCCCCCCGCGGCGGTCCGGCCCTTTGGAGACAATATTCCCATTTCGAACTCGATGATCATGGTCTGGATTGTGGCCGCCTTGATCATCTTGGTCGCGCAGATGGCGACGCGGGAGGTCAAGATGGTCCCCGAGGGCCTGCAGAACTTCGTCGAATTGCTGGTCGAGGGGATGTATGACTTCTTCAAGGACATTCTGGGCGATCACATGGTGAAGAAGACTTTCTGGTTCTTTTGCACGGTCTTCATTTTCATCCTTTTCTCGAACTGGTTTGGTTTGATTCCCGGGCTCGGCACGATCGGCTACGGTCACGCGGAGGCGGGGCACGGTTTCAAGGTGACGGAGCCGCTGCTTCGCGGCGTCAATGCCGACCTGAACATGACCGCCTCCATGGCCTTGTTGTTCTTCTTCCTGTGGACGGTCTGGTCGTTGCAGGAGTTGGGGCCGGGTGGTGTTGCGGGGCACATCTTTCAGGTCAAGGGCCACGGCAAGGGTTTCATGGGTTTCTTTCTGGTGGCCGTCTTCATCTTTGTGGGCGGCATTGAGATCATCTCCATCTGTGTCCGCCCGGTCGCGTTGATGTTCCGTCTCTACGGCAACATTTTCGCGGGTGAGAACATTCTGGAGTCCATCATGCACATGGGCGGCCCGATACTGGGCGGCGTCTTTGTGCTTCCATTTTATGCGCTCGAACTGCTGGTCGGGCTCGTGCAGGCGATGGTCTTTGCGCTGCTGACCGCGGTGTTCACCGCCCTGATGTGTGAGCATCACGATGACGAGGAAGGGGAGCACGCGCACTAAACACATACAATTTCGCCGGCGGGACCATGGCAAAGATTGTGGGCGTCGGTGAGAGCAACTGAAAGAACAAGAGAAAGGTCAAACTATGTTTGCAGTAATATCCGGAGCCCTTCACGTGGGTATGGCGGCCATCGGCTCGGCCATCGGCGTGGCCCTCATCGGTATGAAGGCGGCTGAAGCGACGGGACGCAACCCCGGCGCCGCGGCGGCCATCCGCAACCAGGCAATCATCTTCGCAGCTCTCGCGGAAGGTGTGGTGTTCATCGCCATCTTCCTGTCGAACTAAGCGCTGAATGCTTGATCGGGCCGGGCGGCGCGTCCGTCCGGCCCAACCCAACTTTTTTGAGAAATGACTGAGAATTTGTTCATCCTTGCGGCGGCGTCGGGCGAGAACCCGATCACCAACATAACGACCACTTTCGGCGTCAACTGGGGCATGTTCATCAGCCAGTTGATCGCCTTCGGCATCGTGGCGTTCCTGCTGAACAAGTTCGCCTACAAGCCGGTGCTGGAGGTGCTTGAAAAGCGTCGGCAACGCATTGCGGAGAGCCTCGAGAACGCCGAGAAGATCAAAAAGGATCTCGAGGAGACCGAGCAGTCCCGCAAAGAGATTCTGGAAAAGGCCAACGACCAGGCCAACAAACTGATCGAGGAAGGCCGCGCCGCGGCGGAGAAGGTTCGCGAGGCAGAGACCCAGAAGGCGATCAAGGAAGCCGAGGCCATCATCGCCAAGGCCCGGGAAGCCGCCGAGGCCGACCATTCCAAGATGCTGGCCGAGTTGAGGGCGGAAATCGGCCAACTCGTGGTCGCCACCACCAGCAAGGTCATCGGCAAGACCCTCACGCCCGAGGATCAGCAACGCTTGGTCGAGGAGACCAACGCCGAGCTCGCCGGTTGATCCCCCTGATTTGATTTTCCGAATTCCGCCTGCGCATGAAAGCCTCCAAGCAAGCCCAACGCGACGCCAAGCAGCTCTTCCAGGCCTGTCTGACGGACGGCGTCCTGGACGAGGGGCGCGCCCTCGCGGCCGTGAACGCCCTGGCCGAGAAAAAGCCTCGTGGTTATCACGGCATCATGGCGCACTTCTTCAAACTGGTTCAGATGGACGTGGCAAAGCGCACCGCCAACGTGTCCAGTTCGACCGCATTGGATGATGCGACCCGCGGCCAGATCCAGGCCAATATCGCCAAGAACTACGGCGAGAACGCGCAGGTCAATTTCCTGGTGGATGGGAATCTCCTCGGCGGCCTGCGTGTCCAGATCGGCAGCGATGTTTTCGATGGCAGCGTTCGCACCCGCTTGAACACTTTGAAGGACAGTTTTTGATTTTGATGAACGAATGAGAGCCGGGAAGCGATTCTCACAACTCTCAACCAAGAACACTCAACTGATTTATGAGCACGATACTTGAAGACATCCAGGCCCAGATCTCGGGCGTGAAGACCTCGGTCGCCAAAGAGAACGTCGGCATCGTCCGTCAGATTGGCGACGGCGCGGCGAAGATCGAAGGCCTTACCGGAGCCATGCTCAACGAGATGCTCGACTTCGGCAACGGCGTCACCGGCCTGGCGTTGAACCTCGAGGAAACCGAGGTGGGCGCGATCATCTTGGGCGACTACACCAGCGTCAAGCAAGGCCAGGAGGTCAAGACCACCGGCAAGCTCCTGCAGGTGCCGGTCGGCAAGGAACTCCTCGGCCGTGTCGTCAACTCCCTCGGCGAGGCGCTCGACGGCAAGGGCGACATCAAGACCGAGAACGCCTACCCCGTCGAAAAGATCGCGCCCGGCATCATTCAGCGTAAATCCGTCAGCCAACCCGTGCAGACGGGCATCATGCCGGTCGACGCCATGATCCCGATCGGCCGCGGCCAGCGCGAGCTGATCATCGGCGACCGCTCCACCGGCAAGACCACCGTCGCAATCGACACGATCATCAACAACGCGAACGCCAATCAGCGCGCCGTTGACGAGGGCGACAAGGATTATCGCCCACTTTATTGTATCTACGTTGCCGTCGGCCAGAAGCAGTCGAACGTCGCCAACACCATCCAGGTTTTGGAGGAGAACGGCGCGATGAAATGGACGATCGTCGTCAATGCGGCGGCCTCCGATTCCGCGACCAACCAGTATCTCGCTCCCTTCGCCGGCGCGGCGATGGGCGAATACTTCATGGACAACAACATGGACGCGCTCATCATCTATGATGATCTGTCCAAGCACGCGGTCGCCTATCGTCAGGTTTCCCTGATCCTGAAGCGCCCTTCCGGTCGCGAGGCCTATCCGGGTGATGTCTTCTACCTGCACAGCCGCCTGTTGGAGCGTTCCGCGCGTCTTTCTGAGAAGGCCGGCGGCGGTTCGTTGACCGCCCTGCCGATCATCGAGACGCAGATGGGCGACGTTTCGGCCTACATTCCCACCAACGTGATTTCCATCACCGACGGGCAGATCTACCTGGAAACGGACCTGTTTTATCAGGGCATCCGCCCGGCCATCTCGGTCGGTCTTTCGGTGTCCCGCGTGGGTTCGGCCGCGCAGATCAAGGCGATGAAGCAGGTGGCCGGCAAGACCAAGCTGGAGTTGGCGCAGTTCCGCGAGCTGGCGGCCTTTGCGCAGTTCGGCTCCGACCTCGACGCCAAGACCCAGGCGCAGCTCGAGCGCGGCAAGCGCATCGTCGAACTCTTCAAGCAGCAGCAATACAACCCGATCCCGGTCGAGGAGCAGGTCGCCGTGCTCTGGTCCATGCAGAACAACTACTTCGACAGCATCGACGTCGACAAGATCAAGGACTGCCAGGCCAAGATGCAGGAGCATCTCCGCGATCGGAAAGCCGACCTGCTGGGCAAGATCAAGGCTGAAGGCAAGGTGAGTGACGAGATCGCGGAGGAGTTGAAAACCACGATCGGCGAGTTCATCGACACCTACAAGTAAACCGGTCAACTGAATCGTATAACCCCTTAACCGAGAAACCATGGCGAGCACGCGCGATCTACGTCGACGGATCAAGTCGATCAAGAACACCTCGCAGATCACCAAGGCCATGCAGATGGTCGCGGCGTCGAAGATGCGTCGCGCCCAGCAGGCGGCCTTGGCCGGTCGGCCCTACGCCGACCTGATGAACCAGATGCTTGGCGAGGTGACGGCGGCGACCGGCGATTTTTCGCATCCGCTCATCGAGAAGCGCGAGGATGGCAATGGCAAGCGCGCGGTTCTGCTCATCACCACGGACAAGGGCCTTTGCGGCGCCCTGAACACGAACATCCTTCGCGAGGTCGACAAGCAGGACAAGGCGAAGGAAGCCGTCTACGTCTGCGCCGGCAAGAAGGGCGGCCAGTTCATCCACCGCACCAAGCGCGATCTCAACGCGGAGTTCCACTACAAGGACACGCCCGAATTTGCCGAAGCCCGCGCCATCTCGAAGTACGTTCAGGATCTGTTCACCAAGGGCGAGGTGGACTCCGTGGACGTGATGTTCACCAACTTTGTCTCGACGTTGACGCAGACCCCTGAGATCCAGCGGTTGCTGCCCATCGGCGAGATTCACGCCGTCCAGTCCGATGTCGTCGGCGCGGATCGTGAAGCGGAATTGAAGCATGACGATGCGAAAGAGTTCCTTTTCGAGCCGAATCCGGCCGAGGTGTTGGGCTCCTTGCTCCCGCATTACCTCAACTACCAGATTTACCAGATGCTCCTGGAGGCGAAGGCGAGTGAACACAGCGCCCGAATGGTCGCGATGAAGAACGCCACCGACAACGCCAAGCAGATCATCAAGGACCTCACGCTGGAATACAACAAGCTGCGCCAGGCCGCCATTACCAGCGAACTGCTGGAAATCACCACCGCGCAGATGGCGCTGGGCTAAGCAGTTGAAAGATGAGATTCGGCGCGAGCCGGGAAAGTTTTCAGAAGATTTTTTTAACGGATTTACGAGCAATGAATACAGGCAAAATCGTTCAAGTCATCGGTCCCGTGGTGGACGTGGAGTTCACCGAGAACCTGCCGGCGATCTACAACGCCCTCACCGTCGAATACGACATGCCGGGTGAAGGCCCGACCAAGCTGACGCTTGAGGTGCAGCAGCACCTTGGCGACAACTGGGTGCGCGCGGTCGCCATGTCCACCTCCGAAGGCTTGAAGCGCGGCATGGATGTCACCGACCTCGGCAAGCCGATCTCCATGCCCGTGGGCGACGCCGTCATGGGCCGGGTGTTCAACGTCATCGGCGAACCGGTGGACGAGCGCGGCCCGGTCGAGGCCGAGGCCTACAATCCGATTCACCGCGCGGCTCCGACACTCACCGAGCAGTCCACCTCCCCGCAGATCCTGACCACCGGCATCAAGGTGATCGACCTCATCTGCCCCTTCCTCAAGGGCGGCAAGGTCGGCGCGTTCGGCGGCGCGGGCGTGGGCAAGACGGTTGTCATCATGGAGCTCATCAACAACATCGCGAAGCAGCACGGCGGTTACTCCGTGTTTGCCGGCGTGGGTGAG
>CAZFLK010000146.1:0-14650 GCA_964519245.1 uncultured Verrucomicrobiota bacterium | reverse complement strand
TTGATCCACTTGTTGCCGGATTGTTCGTGGGGGAGGCTGATGTTGAGGCCGACCGATTTGCCTTTGCCCTGGCTGGCGCCCTTGTTTGCGGCTTCCATGATGCCGGGGCCGCCGCCGGTGATCACGGCGAGGTCGTGTTTGGCGAGTTTCTTGGCCAGGGACACGGATGCCTTGTAGTAGGGATCGGTTGACTTGGTTCTCGCGGAACCGAAGACGGTCACGGCCGGTCCGACCTGGGACATGGTTTCGAAGGAATCGACGAATTCGGCCATGATCCGAAAGATGCGCCAGGGGTCCTCGTGTTGGAATTTGTGGAAGTTCTCGCTCATGGCGCAGGAGGATACGGACCTGCAGGAGTGGGGGAAGCTCCAAATCGCCGCGGCCTCGGAGAAAACGGAGGCAAATTCTTGTAACCGAGCCTGAGCGGCGGACGTTGGGTTCAGTTATGCAATTCCCTATCCCAACGCGACGACTTGCGCTGGCCGTGGTTCTTGTTTCAGTGGTCGCCCATCTTTCGGTGGGCGTCGCGGCGGAAACCAAGAAGCAAGGTCCCGAACGATGGGAGGCGGACATTCAGAAATTTGAGGCCGCTGACCAGGCGTCGGCTCCGAAGTCGGGCGGGGTGTTGTTCATCGGGAGTTCCAGTATCCGGATGTGGAAGACCCTGGCGGAGGATTTTCCGGGTGCGTCGACGATCAACCGGGGATTTGGCGGGTCGGAAATGTCGGATTCCATTCATTTTTCGGAGCGCATCGTGCTGCCCTACAAGCCTCGTCAGATTGTCGTGTATGCGGGGGACAATGATATATCGCGGGGCAAGACTGCCGAGGTGGTCGCGGAAGATTTCAAGCGGTTCGTCAAGACAGTCCGTGCGGGGCTCCCGGATGTGCGACTCGGCTTCATTGCCATCAAGCCGAGTCTCAAGCGTTGGAATCTGGCTCCGGCGATGGAGGAGGCCAACAAGAAGATCCGCGACTACTGCCGGCGAGAGCGGGGTGTTGTCTACCTGGACATCTGGACCCCGATGTTGGGGAAGGATGGCAAGCCGAAGCCGGAGTTGTTTGCCGCGGATGGTCTGCACTTGAGTCGGGAGGGATATGATTTGTGGACTTCCGTCATCCGCCCGTATGTGAAGTAAGGGCCCATTGGAGGGAAGGCGACGCGCGGGGGTGGGGAGTTTCAGCGCGGGGAGGATTGCCAGTTCGACGGGAAGTTCGCCCATTGCGTCAGAAAAACATGGAATCCCGGATGTTTTGAGGCATCCTAATGGCGCGTATGGCGAACATCATCATTCGACCCGATTGGCATATTCCGGAGCGCGAGATCACTCCCGAGGACGTATACAGGAATCGCCGCCGTTTCTTGAAGCAGCTGGGTATCGCCGGGGCCGGGGCGCTCTCGACTCAAATGCTGGGTTGTTCGGGCGGTTCAGAATCTGCGGCTTCCGGCGGCGGGGGCGGGAATCCGGTCTCGCCTGCGGAATCGGCGGACGGGGCGGTGTCGGAGCGGGCGTCGTCGTCGTCGTCCGACAACCCGGTCAAGCGCAATGCGGATTATGATCCGGGCTGGGATCTGAGCAATGAGGGGAAGGTTCTGACCTACAACAATTTTTACGAATTCACGACGGTCAAGGAAGACGTGCACAAGAAAGTCGCCGGTTTTCCGACGGATCCCTGGAAGGTGGAGGTTTCCGGGATGGTGGAGAAGCCGATGACCTTGGACATCGCGGACATTCTCAAGGATTTTCCGATTGAGGAGCGGGTCTACAAGTTTCGTTGCGTGGAGGCCTGGGGTATGACCGTGCCTTGGCAGGGCTTTCCGTTGCGGATGCTGCTGGAGAAGGTTCAGCCCAAGTCCTCGGCGAAGTTTGTGAAGTTCACCACCGGAGGCGGCCCGAAGGAGTATCCCAACTGGGTGAGACTCATTCTGCAGGGATATCCGCTTCCCTACACCGAGGGTTTGCGACTGGATGAAGCCATGCATGATTTGACGCTGGTTGGAACGGGGCTTTATGGCCGCTCGCTCAAGGTGCAGAACGGGGCGCCCATCCGTCTGGTCGTTCCCTGGAAGTATGGCTACAAGAGCATCAAGTCGATCAACAAGATCGAGTTGGTCGACAAGCAACCCGCCACCCTTTGGAATGCGCTCTCGCCCAAGGAATACCCCTTCGAGTCCAATGTTGAACCGGAAGTCCCGCATCCGCGTTGGTCTCAGGCGACCCACAGGATGATCGATACCGGGCGTCGGGTGCGCACCGAGTATCTCAACGGGTATGCCGACCAGGTGGGAAGCCTGTACAAGAAGGGTTGAGGGAGCGGCGCGCAAGGAATGCGGGTCAATTGAGCGTCGGTTGGTTGAGTTGCTGGAAAGGTAGCCGGTCGTCATGTCCGTCCCGATCATCAGTGTGGCGCAGATGCGCGAGTGGGAGCGGGCGACCTGGGACGCCGGGATCAAGGAAGAGGATGTGATCCGCCAGGTGGGCTTGCGCCTGCGCGATTGGCTGCTGCGTTCTCCGGCCGTCAGTTCGGGGAATCTCCTGATCATCGCCGGCAAGGGGAACAACGGCGAGGACGCCCGGCAATGCGCGGCGGCTCTTGAACGCGAAGGGCTTCGGCGCGCGCGAATGGTGAACGTCCGCGATCCCGTCGCTGATCTTCCGGCCTTGGATACGGCGTTGATGGAGTTTGGGGATGGAACGCTGTTGGATGCGCTGTTTGGCATCGGGATCAATCGTCCGTTGGGTGAGGACTGGATCGAGGTCGTCAATCGCATCAATGAAACCGGAGCCGAGATCTACTCGGTGGATTGCCCCTCGGGCTTGGACGCCGACACGGGCGAGGTCATGGGAGCGGCGGTGCGCGCGGATCGCACCTTGACGTTGGGCGCGCCCAAGCGCGGCCTGCTGACGTCGGCAGCGGCGGAATATGTCGGGAAGCTGGAGTTGGAGCCGGACATCGGTTTGTCGACGTTTTCCCTGACCGGGGGGATGCAATGGGTTGTGCCTGCGGATTTTCAAGGCATGCCTCCCAAGCGTCGGGCAGCCTCCCACAAGGGGTCCTTCGGGCATCTGGCGGTCCTTGCCGGCAGCGTGGGGTATCATGGGGCCGCCGTTCTTGCGGCTGAAGGAGCCTTGGCGGCGGCGCCCGGTCTGGTGACCGTCCTGACGCAGGCGGGTTGCTACGTCCCCGTCGCCTGCCAATTGAAATCGGCCATGGTCCATCCTTGGGCGGATGAGATTGTCTTGCCGGAGAAATGCAGTGCGGTTCTGGTTGGACCGGGATTGGCGGCCGGCGATCTTCCGGTATCGGTCCGCGATTTCACACGAGACCTCTGGCGTGAATCCCCCTTGGGGGTGATCGCGGACGCCAGCGCGTTGGATTGGTTGCCGGAGGGGGCTGCGCAGGAGGGCGCGTTGCGGGTGATCACGCCGCATCCGGGCGAGGCGGCCCGCATGCTGGGAACCACAACCGCGGCTGTTCAGGCGGAGCGCGTCGCGTCGTTGCGTGAATTATCGGCGAAATTCGGGGGCTGTTGGGTGGTATTGAAAGGGCATCAGACCCTGGTTGGCCGGTGTTCCGGCGAGATCAGCGTGAATTCAACCGGCAATCCCTGGCTGGCGCGCGGCGGAAGCGGCGATGTGTTGGCGGGATTCGTGGGAGGGTTGCTGGCGCAACCGGAACTGGCTGGTGACGCCGGCGAAGCCATTCGCTATGCAGTCTGGAAACATGGGCTCGTTGCGGATCTCGCGGAACCAGGAGAGGCGAACGGTTGGCCGACCGTCTCCATTGACGGAATGGCGGCACAACTAGGTGTTTCGCATGAATGGCAATGTTGGCCGGAAAGGGAGCTGGATGAGGCTTCACCCGGTCCGGAGCCCCACGATTGATTTCGGTTCACAGCCCGGTATCGCTCTGTTACTTTCCCGGGCTTGATCATGAAGAGAATCCTTATTGCCACCCTTGTTCTTCTATGTTCCCTGCCGGCGCTGGCGCGGGATCTGGAAGGGGTATTCAAGACGGTCGACGGGCAGATCTATGAAGGTCGCACGGTCAACTACAAACCCGACGGCGTCACCTTCCGATTGTCGGCGGGGCCGAACAAGGGCAACTTTTCCTCGCGCGTTCCGTGGCGTCGTTTCACGCAGGAAACGCTGCAATTCTTCAATACGGATCTCGACGCGCGGCCTTTTGTCAGCCTTTTGATTGCCACGCCTGAGGATGAGATGGCGGAAGAGTTTGCGGCGTCCCAAGCGGCGGCGTCGGCGTCGGCGGTTGGGAGCGTGGACATCGTGAGTCATGGCCGGCCGGAGAAGATTCCCGGTTTGATAGGCTCCTTCTTCTCGGGCGGCGGACTGCTGTTGTTGCTGATTCTTTACGCGGCCAACATATACGCGGCCTACGAGATTTCCTTTTTTCGTCGTTATCCGATGCCGATGGTGACGGGCATTGCGGCCGCGGCCCCGTTCATCACCCCCATCGTCTTTCTCTGCATGCCGCTCAAGAAGAAGAAGAAGGTCGTCATTGAGGAAACCGTGGAAGAGGATTACGAGGAAGAGTATGCCGAGGGTGAGTATGCGGAAGGCGAGTATGGCGCCGAGGCCGCGGTCGCTTACGACGAACATGGCAATCCGATCGCCGCCGACCCCGCCGCCGGCTATGGCGCCGTCTACCAGGAACCGGAGCCGGAGCCGGTCCAGTTGCCGGAGAGCAAGGTGTTCGAGCGAGGCAAGTTCAATTTGAATCGCCGGTTCATCGAGTCCAAGTTCGCCGGCTTCTTTCGGGCCGTTCCCGGTGAGAACGAAAAAGACATGGTGCTTGTTGTTCGCGCCTCCCAGGGAGAGTTCATCTCCAACCGCATCCTCAAGGCGACCAACACCGAGGTGACCTTCTCCGTGCCGAAGGGCGACGAAGGGTCGAGCGCAAGCATCGACAAGGTGATTCCGCTCAATGATCTGCTCTGTGTCACGCTCAAGCACAAGGATGCTCCGGATTGAGTTCGCCGGAGGAGTCGAAACGTTTCTTCCAGTGAGGGGGGCCGTTTTCCGAAACCGGCGTCCTCTGAGTTTGTTGAGGAGCCTGTGATTGAGAATTCTCTCCACGCGCCGTTGCGACTGGTGTTCATGGGCACGGCTGAATTGGCGCGGGAGAGCCTTCGCGCGCTGGCGGTCGCTGGACGATTTGAGATTGCCGCCGTGGTCAGCCAACCCGATCGACCCAGCGGACGTAAGCTCAAGTTGCAGCCGTCGCCGGTGAAGGCCCTGGCGTTGGAGCTGGGATTGCCTGTGCTGCAACCGGATCGCGCCCGCAACGCGGCCTTTGTCGACGATTTGCGGGCCCTGGCGCCTGATCTGATCGTTGTGGCGGCATACGGTCAGATTCTGCCCAAGTCGATTCTGGAACTGCCGCCGCTCGGATGTCTGAACGTCCATGCTTCATTGCTGCCGGCCTACCGTGGCGCATCGCCGATCCAGGCCGCCATCCTGAACGACGACGCCAAGTCAGGCGTGACGATCATGAAGATGGATGAAGGCCTTGATACGGGGGATATCGTGGCGATGGAATCAACGCCCATTGCGTCCGAAGATGACGCGCAATCTTTGCACGATCGCTTGGCTCGCATCGGCGGTGAACTGTTGGTCCGGACAATTCCGGACTATGCAAACGGCGAGTTGCCGCCCCGTCCCCAGCCCGAGGAAGGCGTGTCGCATGTTGGCAAGATTCAAAAGCGGGAGGGCGAGATCGATTGGACGCAGTCGGCGAGGTCGATCTGGTGTCGGGTCCGCGCGTTCACACCCTGGCCGGGAGCCTATGTCTGGAGGGGGGGAGGCGGAGGAAAGCGCATTTTGAAGTTCTGGAAGACCGAGGTGGTCGATTGCGCTGTCGACGCATCCGCTCGACCGGGCGAGATTGTCTCGGCGGACAAGGACGGGGTCGTGGTCGCCTGTGGTCGGCAGGCTTTGCGGATCGATGTTCTGCAGCCGGAGGGAAAGCGCCGGATGAGCGCGCAGGACTTCCTGCTGGGACACCCGCTCAAACCCGGCGGGATGATTTCGGATTGAACAGGCGGGCGACATTGACCAGCTTCGTGGCCTTGAATTGAAATGAGCATACTGGCGCAAATCGGGTTCAGGCGGTTCGGTTCGGGGCGTTTGTGCGCGCTGCGGGCGTGGGGGTGGGTGTGTGGCTCCGCGTGGCTGGCGGTCTTGAGTCTGTTTGGCATGGTTGGCGCAGGCATGGCTGCGGATCAGCAGCCGCGTTTCATGCAGGCGGCGACGATTCGCACGGGAACCAACACGACCTTGAAAGGTTTGGCGATCCAGGTCGGTGATCGGGGCGAAGCAGCAGTCTGTTTTGATACGGAGTTGCTGCGCATGTCGGCCATGTGGGAGGGCGGCTTTCTGGAGCCGATCAAGCTCATGTCCCGGGGGGAGTATCCCTCGGCCCTGGGGGATATCCGGGTGGAGAACGGCAGTCGTCCGGGGTGGGCCAAGACCAATCTGCTGGCGGACCTGAGGTTGGAGCCGGTTGGCCCGCTGCCGGCCGAGCATGCCAAGCACCGTGGCGTCTACCGCTTCGAGAACCGGGCGGTCCTTTCCTACACGGTCGGAAAGACGCCGGTCCTGGAGATGCCCTGGTATGAGTCGCTCGATCGCTTCTTCACCCGCAACATTCACATTGGGGCGACGGCTGAACCCTTGATGCTGTTGATCTGTAAGCTGCCGGCCAAAGCCGGAGGGAGGGACATTGTCGAGAATGTGGGCAACGGTTCGCATGGCTACGCTCTCCTGAATGGCAGTCCTGAGGCGATTGCGGTGGGTGTCCTGGATGCGCCCAAGGAGGGCAAGCTGGAGGCGAGGGAGGGACACCTTTATCTCAGATTGCCGGTCATCGCCGCGCCGACGACCTTCCAGATCCAGATTTGGCGGGGCGCGCCGAACGACGCGAACCTGGACCGCTTTGTGGAGAATTTCCATCAGCATCCGCCATTCCTGAATCCCGTCAGTTTCACAAGGGGCGGCGGGCTGCAGTGGACCAATGCGGTGCTTGCGGAGTTTCAGTTTGGCGATAGCAAGGGGGCTTACGCGGTCGACACGCTGGGATTGCCCCATGCGAATCCCTACGGCGCTCCGATGTATTTGACCGGGCTGGATTTCTTTTCCGACGGGCGCGCGGCGGTCTCCACCTTTCACGGGGATGTCTGGACGATCGCCGGGATGAACGACGACTTCGGCAAGATCATCTGGGAGCGGCACGCGTCCGGCTTGTTTCATGCCCTGGGGTTGAAGATTGTGGACGACGAGGTCTACGTGACCGGGCGCGACCAAATCACGCGATTGCGCGACCTGAACCGGGATGGGGAAGCGGACTTCTACGAGAACTTCAACAACGACTGCCTGATCACCACGAATTTTCACGAGTTTGCCATGGATCTGCAGACGGATGCGGCGGGCAACTTCTACTTTGCGAAGGCGGGTCCGGTTCAGAATGGCGGGCGGGGATTCAGCCACATCGTCGAGCATCATGGGACCTTGCTGAAGGTGTCGAAGGATGGACGCAAGCTGGAGACGGTCGCCAGCGGGTTCCGCGCGCCGAATGGCATCGGGGTGGGGCCGAATGGCGAGCTGACCAGCGGCGACAATGAAGGAACTTGGATGCCACGCTGTCGGCTGAACTGGATCAAGCCGGGCAGTTTTCAGGGCGTGGTCGACCTGGCGCACCGGGAACCGCCGCCAACGGACTATGACCGGCCCTTGTGTTGGTTGCCGAAGGAATCCGACAACTCAAGCGGCGGGCAGGTCTGGGTTCCGGACGATCGTTGGGGGCCATATGCGGGGCGCCTGCTGCACCTTTCCTACGGAACGTGTTCGCTTTATTCGGTCTTGAAGGAAGAAGTCGGCGGCCAGGTTCAGGGAGGGGTGACGCGATTCCCGTTGACCTTCCCCAGCGGGATCATGCGCGCGCGGTTCAATCCGCGCGACGGTCAGCTTTATGTGGCCGGCATGAAGGGCTGGCAGACGAGCGCGGTCATGGACGGCTGCCTGCAGCGAGTGCGTTATACCGGGCGACCGACACGCATGCCGCAAGAGTTGCATACCTCGGCTTCAGGCGTGTCGATTCGATTTGAAGAGCCGCTGGATCGGGAATTGGCGACCGACCCTGAGAGCTATGGCGTCAGCCATTGGAATTACATCTGGTCCCAGGCCTATGGCTCCCCCGAGGTGGCGCCGGGCAGGGAAGGCGAGGCCAAGCCGGGGGAGGCGGGCGTCGAGTGGACCGCTGATCAGAAAAGCGCTCGGAACCGGGCGCCAATGACCGTCAAGTCGGCGACCCTTTCAGATGATGATAAGACCGTTCATTTGGAGTTGCCGGGCATCCGGCCCGTGATGCAGATGCAGATCCGCTTCAATTTGGAGACCGCCGGGGGCGAGCCGCTGCGCGGGGAAATTTTCAATACAATTCACCGGTTGGGTGACGGGCAGGATTGACTTCGATGGACGGCTGCTGCCGTTCCCGTTCCGCGAAACGGAGCGCCGAGCATTGCTCGGCTTGGGCGCGGATCAACAGCCGATGCCGAGCAATGCTCGGCGCTCCGACTGCAGAAGTTCTGTGGCGTAGCGGGCGAATGCCTCATTGGACGGCTCAGCCGGTCCTCGGCGCCATTGCTGCTCACTCGTTGTAGAAGGGGAACAGCTTTTTCAGTTCGGTCTTGCTGGGGCGGCGACCGTATTCGCAGACTTCATAAGCGACGGCATGCTTCACTTCGGAGCCTTTCTTGTCGCCGTACCATTGCTTCAGGATGTCGCGGTATTTGTCGGCGATCCGCAGGTAGCGGGCGTGTTGTCCGGCGCGCACCTGGGAGATGCGCTTTTTGCGATGTTCCTCGGAACGCGGCAGCAGGTGCGGGCCGCCCAAGGCGCCGCCCTCGAGGAATTGCGATTCCATGACCGCGAGCGCGTCGAGTTTCTGTTCGATCACGGAATCGATCGAGATGGCGATGTCGGGCGCGGAAGGATTCGGTTTCTGGAAGCGGTCGGAGTAGTACATGAACACCGGGTTGCGGCGAAGCGGTTCGACGTCCGGGCAGATGAAGGGCACTGCCACCATGAACGCCGCGTCCTGCACCAGGATGCCGGTGTAGCGGTGATCCGGGTGGTAGTCGTTCGGGCGAGGGGCGAGCACGAGGTCGGCCTTCCACTCGCGGATGGCCCGGGTGACCTTCAGTCGGTTTTCCAGTGAGGGCATCAATTCGCCGTCATGAATATCCATGACCTGCACGTTGGTTCCCAGGATCTCCGACGCCTTCTTTACCTCGGCGAGGCGACGCCGAGCCAGCGGGCCGCCGGCTTCCCGCCAGTGGCCGATATCGCCGTTGGTCATCGAGACGAACTTGACCTTGTGTCCCTGCTTGGCCCACATGGCGCCCACGCCGCCGGCCTGCAACTCGCAGTCGTCCGGGTGCGCGCCGAAGCAGATGATCCTGAGCTTGCCGTCCTTGTCCTGGGCGATGGCGGCGGAGGTGATGAGGGAAAACGCGAACAGGGCGAGGGTCGTCTTGAACTTTTTCATGGTCGGGTTTCTTTTCGATGCAATGAGGCATGAATGTCAGGGATGCGCGGGGAGATTCCAAGCAAGGAGTTGACTGGTGATGCAATCAATGGAGCCAGCCCGATGAGTCCAGACCGTCCTGACTTCAGTGGTTGCGGCATGATTGCTCGGCTAACCCAAGACCGGCTCCACGACGTGGCCGTGGACGTCGGTCAGGCGGAAGCGGCGGCCCTGGTATTTGAAGGTCAGGCGTTCGTGGTCGATGCCGAGGAGGTGCATCATGGTTGCGTGGAAGTCATGCACGTGGACGGGGTCCTTGGCGATATTGTAGCAGAAGTCGTCCGTTTCGCCGTGGCTGAAGCCGGGCTTCACCCCGCCGCCGGCCATCCACATGGTGAAGCAGCGGGGGTGGTGATCGCGGCCGTAGTTTGTCTTGGTCAGCTTGCCCTGCGAGTAGTTCGTGCGGCCGAATTCGCCGCCCCAGACGATGAGCGTGTCCTCGAGGAGTCCGCGGGCCTTGAGATCGGCGACGAGGGCGGCGGAAGGTTGGTCGGTGTCCTTGGACTGCCGGCTGAGCCCTCCGGGCAGGCCGCCGTGCTGGTCCCAGCCCTGGTGGTAGAGCTGGATGAACTTGACGCCGCGTTCGGCGAGGCGTCGGGCGAGGATGCAGTTGGCGGCGTAGGTTCCGGGTTTCCGCGCTTCGGGGCCGTAGAGGTCGAAGGTGGACTGGGGTTCGGAATTCACGTCCATGGCGTCGGGCACGGAGGTCTGCATGCGGAAGGCCATTTCGTATTGCGCGATGCGGGAATTGATCTCGGCGTCGCCGATGGCCTCGAACTGTCCTTCGTTCAATTCGCGCAAGCGATCCAACATGAGGCGGCGTCCTTTGCGGGAGATTCCGGGAGGGAATTGCAGGGCATTGACCGGATTCTCTCCCGGCAAGAACTTTACGCCCTGGTATTCGGAGGGGAGGAAGCCGCTGCCCCAGAGTCGGGAGTAGATCGGTTGGCCGCCGCGGTTCTGGGAGATGAGCACGCAGAAGGCGGGGAGGTTTTCGTTGTCCGTGCCGAGGCCGTAATTCAACCAGGCGCCGACGCTGGGACGGCCGGCGAGTTGGGAGCCGGTCTGAAAGAAGGTGATGGCGGGGTCATGGTTGATGGCCTCGGTGTGCAGTGACTTGATGAAGCAGAGGTCATCCGCAACCTTGGCGAGATGCGGCATGCGGTCGCTGATCCAGGCGCCGCTCTGGCCGTGCTGTTTGAAGTCGAAGATGGATCCCGCCAGGGGGAGGCGCGCCTGGTTCGACGACATGCCTGTGAGGCGTTGGCCGCGACGCACGGATTCCGGGAGGTCCTCTCCGTTCATCTTGTTCAGCATCGGTTTGTAGTCGAAGAGGTCCATCTGGGATGGGCCGCCGCTTTGGAACAGGTAGATGACGCGTTTGGCCTTGGGCGCAAAGTGCGGGGCTCCGAGAACGCCGTTCAATCCGGGGGCGGCTTCGGCTTGGCTGGTTTGCGGATTGAGCAGGTGGGCCAGGGCGAGGCCTCCCAGGCCCATCCCGGACCGGGTGAGCATCTCGCGGCGGTTGAACCAGGTTGGGTTGGAATCGATCATGACAGTATTCGTTTTCTACCGGCAGTCATGGCATGGCGTTTTGGACGGGCCGGGGAGCGGCGACATGCCTGTCGCCCTGCCGACGTCGCCGGCGCAACGGCGCGCCTGATTGCGACCTCGGCCCGCGATCATCAACTTCCCGCGGTCTTGCCCACGTCCCCTCTCGCCGCTTCGCGGCCACGGTGACAAGAATGTCGCCGCTCCCTGGGAATGCATCTCGCTTTTGGTGCTCATCGTTTCATCAGGGTTTCGTCGAAGTTCATGATCGCGTTGGCGACGACAGCGAGGGCCGCAAGTTCTATCGTGTGTTTGTCAGCGTTGCCCTTTCCGCCTTGGGATAGGAAGGCGTGAGCTGCCTCCGGGGCGCTCCGGAAAAGTTCCAGTTGTTCGTCGTGCAGTTGCCTGAGGATGTCCAGTTCGCGTTGGTTGGCGCGGCGGCCGGTCAAGGAGCGGAAGGCGAACTGGATCTGCGCGGTGAGATTCTTGCCGCCTTCGGTCACCATGCGATCGGCGAGTCTGCGGGAGGCTTCATTGAACAACTCGTCGTTCAAGGTGACCAGCGCCTGCAACGGGGTGTTGGTCTGCTGGCGGCGGGCGATGCAATCCTCGCGGCTGGTTCCGTCGAACGTGATCAGGTAGGGCGAGGGCGCGGTGCGCTTGACGTAGAGGTAGAGGCTGCGGCGAAAGCTCTTTCCGATCACATCCTTCTTGGCGGCGCCGCGATGTCCGGCCTGGTCGTGCGACTGGTCGCTCGGGCCGCCCATGGCATGACGCAGCATGCCGGCGGCGGCCAAGGCGTTGTTGCGGATGGTCTCTGCGGACCATCGGTGGCCCGGGCCGCGCGCGAGAAGCTTGTTCTCCGGGTCGAGTTGCAGGGCCTTAGCGGAGCCGATGGACGACTGGCGGTAGGTGGCCGACATGACAATCTTCTTGTGCAGGGCCTTGGTGTTCCAGCCGCTGTCGATGAAGTCTTTCGCGAGCCAGGTGATCAGTTCGGGATGGGTGGGCCGTTCGCCCTGGCTGCCGACTTCCTCGGTTGTCGCGCAGACCCCGCGGCCGAAGAAGAGTTGCCAGTAGCGGTTGACGGTGACCCGCGCGGTCAGGGGGTGACGCGGATCGGTCAGCCATTTGGCCAGGCCGAGGCGGTTGCGCGGCAGGTCCGGGTCGAACGTCAGAAAGCTTTCGGGAACGCCGGGATTCACCCGTTCGGCGGGGGCGTCGTAGACGCCTCGTGAGAGAACGTAGGTGGGACGCGGGGTCGGCAGGTCGCCCATTGCCATGATCTCGGGGATCTTGTTGATCAGGTCATTCTCTTGGGCGCGCAGTTTTCGCAGCGCGGCGGCCTGCTGGGTCAGTTCCGGGTCGAAGCGCAGGCGATGCAGTTCGCGCAATGCCGCGGTGGCGGCGCCTTTCAGGGTGGCGGGCAGCGGGACGCCCGTTCCCAAGGATCGCATTTCCAGGGCGGACAGCTCGCGATTGAAGATCTTCAGCTCGTCGATCCGGCCGTCCTTGAATCCGCGTCCGCGGAAACGCGCGGCCAATTGCAGGGGGACGTTCATCTTTTCCTTCTCGTAGGCGATGGTCTTGAAAAGGGAGTCCCGCTGGATGGCGGTTTCCTCGGGTTTGCCGTCCAGGAAGATGCGAAGTCCGGAGGCTCGGCTTGAACCGTCGTAGGTCACGCCGACGTGCACCCATTGGTTCAGCGGCAGTTCCTTTCGCGTTGTGATCTTCATGGCATTGCCGGGCCAGAAGTGGGTGAGCCCGAAGGCGGCCCTGCCATCCTCAAGCAGCAGTTCGTAGCCCCGGCTGCCGGCGTCCGATCCGGCGCGGCAGCGGTGGAGGACGACGATGCGATCGAGTTTCTCGACCGTTCTGATCCAGAGGCTGAGTGAGAAAGGATCGTCGCGATCAAAGTTTGCGATGTTGGCGATATCGACCGAATTTTCCCCGGTAAACTCGAGGGCCTTGTCGAACTTGCCCGCGACCAGTTTGGGCGATTCCCTCAAGGCGCCAGGCGCTTTGGCATTGGCGGCGTTGGCGACCTGGTTCTTTTCGATTGCGTCGAAGGAAAAGCTGCCGACAAGTCCGGGGATGGCGTCGTCGAGTCGCGGTTTGGCGGACAACCAATCCTTGAAGGATTCGGACTCCGCGACGCTTGCCGCTTGACGCTTGGCGGACGCTTCGGCGATCTGTCGCTGCAACGCTTTGTGCCGGGATTCTGTCGCGTCATCGGGGTAGAGGAGCAGGGTGGGGTTGGGGATCGAATCGGTGAAGTGCGAGTAGAGGCCCGACTCGTCGGTCGAATTGAAGAATCCGAAGAGGGAGTAGTAGTCCTTCTGGGAAATGGGGTCGTACTTGTGGTCGTGGCAGCGCGCGCATTCCAGCGAGAGTCCCATGAACGCGAGCCCCATGGTCTTGACTCGGTCGGCGTTGTATTCGACGCGGAATTCCTCGTTGATGCTGCCGCCTTCATTGGTCTGGCGATGGTTGCGGTTGAAGGCGGTGGCGAGGCGTTGTTCGCGGGTGGCATTGGGCAGAAGGTCGCCGGCGAGTTGCCAGGTGATGAACATGTCGTAGCCGAGGTTGCCGTTGAAGGCCCTGGCAACCCAGTCGCGCCAGGGCCAGAGATGGTTGAAGCGGTCGGCCTGGTAGCCGTAGGTGTCGGCGTAGCGCGCGACGTCGAGCCACTCGAGGGCCATGCGCTCGCCGTAGGCCGGGGAGGCGAGCAACCGATCCACGGCCTGCTCGTACGCCCCGGGGGAATCATCCGCGAGAAAGGCGTCGAGTTCCTCGAGCGTTGGCGGAAGGCCGGTCAGATCGAGGGTGACGCGTCGGAGGAGGCGCTCCTTCCGGGCCTCGTCGGCCGGGCGCAAACCCTCGGTCTCCAAGCGCGACAAAATGAAGCGGTCGATTTCGTTGCGGGGCCAATTCGGGTCCAGTGTTCGGGGCGGCTTCGTTGGAACCAATGGAGCGAAGGCCCAGTGTTCGCCCCATTTGGCGCCCTCGTTGATCCAGCGTTTGATCAGATCGATCTGGGCCTGGTCCAACTGGAGGTTGAACTCGGGGGGCGGCATGAGGTCGGCGTGGTTGTCGGTTGAGATCCTGACAAACAACGCGCTGCGGTCGGCGTCGCCGGGCTCGATGATTCGCAGCCCGTTGTCGGCCGTGCGTTTCGTGCCTTCCAGGAGGTCGAGGCGGAGGTCGGCCTTGCGGCCCTTCTCATCCGGGCCATGACAGGCGTAGCAGTGGTCCGAGAGCAGCGGGCGAATGTCGCGGTTGAAATCGACCTTTTCCGCCGCCTGGGCATTTCCCGGGAAGCACGGGATCATTGTATGCGCCGCGACCAGGACGGAAAGGCTGGATCTGAAAGAATTCAAATGCATCGTGATTTGTACTTCATCCTAGCGTTGGAACTTCAATCCGACAACGGTGATGCGGGGGTGCGTGGTGCGGGGTGCGTGGTGCGTGGTGCGTGGTGCGTGGTGCGTGGT
>CAZFLK010000145.1:0-14964 GCA_964519245.1 uncultured Verrucomicrobiota bacterium | reverse complement strand
TACAAGAACCTCGCCGGCGACCCCGCCTACGCCGAAGTCCTCCAGGAATACATCGCCAAGATGAAGGCCTTCCAAAAGGAAACCAACGACCCCTGGATCATGAAGTGAGCTTATGAGTGAGATGCCAAATGCGCGGAAAGGGCTACCGATCAACCCCTGTTTTCCGGTTCCTTGTTTCCCGTCATTCCAACAACAGAGGTCAACCTTCTTGCAATTGATCTTGAACGAATCCCGACCGCCCATTTCTAATCACCCGCAACAATTCACTGAATACCATGGCCACCTACGAATACGAAACCATTCCACAGAAGAAGGGACAAAAGCCGCGCCGCTTCGAAGTGCAGCAGAGCATGAAGGACGATCCGCTGACGCATGACCCTGAGACAGGCGACCCCTGCAAGCGCGTCATCAGCGGCGGCGTC
Organism: uncultured Verrucomicrobiota bacterium; assembly: GCA_964519245.1. Taxonomy (GTDB): domain Bacteria; phylum Verrucomicrobiota; class Verrucomicrobiia; order Limisphaerales; family JAYPEY01; genus JAYPEY01. Next base: position 14,542 of record CAZFLK010000145.1, on the reverse strand, counting down.
GGCAACATCTTCAACGGCACCAGCATCCTGTCGATGAACAACCCCCCGCCCGCGCGTCGAGGCAAGTAGGCCAGACGCCCCATTCGATCGAACTCCGCCGCCCGAACCGGGCGGCGTTTTTCCTGCCGCCGTCGGCGCTTCGCGCCGAGCCAACCGGCCGGGCTATTTCTTCCGTCGCTTGCCGCCCGCCTTGCCCTTGAATTTCGATCCACCCTTGGGCCCGGAGCCCTCCTTGCCGCCGGACATGAACTGCTTGAAAAACGGCTCCTTGGTGGGATCTCCCGATATCAGCTTCTTGGTCCGCTTCTCACCCGGTTTCCGGAACTGCGGCTTGGGTGGGCGGCTGGAAAAACCATCTGAGTAATCGACCCGCAGCTTGCGTCCCCGCAACTTGGCGTCCCGCACCCCGCGTATCGCCTGGTCGGCCAACGCTTCCGGCAATTCGAAGTAGCTGCTGCGCTCGAAGATCTCAATGCCGCCCAACGATCCCGTCGGCAACTTCGCCGTGTTGTAGATGGCTCCGGCGATCTGCCCCGGGTTGACGTTGTCCACCGCGCCGACATTGATGAACATCCGAACCATGGGACCGTGCGCGCCCTCCCGGGCCGGCCCCCGATCAGGGCGCGCGCCGCGCCGCGGCGCCCCCCCCCGATCATCTCCCTGGCGAACGTCTTCATTCCAACGCTCGCGGCGATCGCCCCGTTGCGGACCGCGATCCTCGGCAATCTCCTCGCCTTCCCGCTCGGATTCCTGAAGCAGCATGTGCAACAAGGCGCTCGAAATGTCCGTGCTGGTGAAGCCCGCGTCCAACAACCGCTCAACGGTCGCGTCGTGTCCCTTGAAATCACCCGACTCCAGCAGCGCTTTCACCTTCTCGAATTGTTGGTCCACCCGGACATTGGCGACCTCTTCCTGCGACGGCACCTTGGCCCGTTGAATCTTGGTCTTGATGTAGCGCTGAATCCGCTGCAACAGGAAAATCTCCTTCCCCGCCACTAGGTTGATCGCCTTGCCCGAACGACCCGCGCGCCCCGTCCTGCCAATGCGATGAACGTAATCCTCCTCGTCATACGGCAGATCAAAATTGAAAATGATGTCCACGTCATCGACGTCCAACCCGCGCCCGGCGACATCCGTCGCCACCAGGACGTCCAGCGCGCCAACCCGGAAGTTCTTCATCACCCGATCCCGCATCATCTGCGTCAGATCGCCGTGCAGCCGATCGGCCGTATACCCCCGGGCGACAAGGGCGTCGGTGATCTCGTCCGCCGCCTTCTTCGTGTTGGTGAACACGATCGCCTTCTGCGCATCCTCAATATCCAGCACGCGGCAAAGGGTTTCCAGCTTCGAGCGCCCGCGAACCTCGTAAAAACGCTGCTCGATGGTCGGGACCGTCAGCGCCTTGTGCTCGATCGTGATGGTCGCCGGTTCCCTGGTGTAGGAATCGATCAGGTTGCGAATCTGCTTCGAAAAGGTCGCGGAGAAACAGATGGTTTGCCGCGTCTCCGGAGCCGAGGACATGACCTTGTCGATATCCTCGCGGAACCCCATGTCCAACATCTTGTCGGCCTCGTCGAAGACCAGCATCGCAAGGGCGTCCATCTTGAGATCCTTGCGACTGATCAGGTCGAGCACGCGCCCCGGCGTGCCCACCACCATTTGCGCGCCCTGCTTGAGCGCGCGGATCTGCCTCCCGTAGGAGGAGCCGCCATACACAGGCACGGCATTGATGCCCGGCTTGAAGGGAGTGAGCTTGTGCACCTCGGCGCAGACCTGCATCGCCAATTCGCGCGTCGGACAGAGGACCAACGCCTGCACGGCGCGCTTGTCCGGCTCGATCACTTGCAAGGCCGGCACGGCAAAGGCCATGGTTTTGCCGGAGCCGGTCTGCGACTGGCCCACCACATCCCGCCCCTCCAGGGCGGGCGGTATGGCTTCGGATTGGATCGGCGAAGGCTGCTCGAATCCCAACGATTCGATGGCTTTCAACAATTCGGGCGCAATGCCCAGTTCACTGAAGGGACGTTTTTCCATATGAGGGTTCCGAAATGTCCTCTGGACAAAACGGGGGCGCAACATCTCATAGCCGGGCCGGAATACAATGTTTATTCAAGGAAACTTCACTGTCCAGACTTGCGGTTTTGCCGTAGCGTTCCACGTTGTTCCCGCAAAAGCCCATGTTCCCGCCCCGCCAATCAACAGCCACTCCCCGACCACGACACAAGCGGGCGCTGCGGAAGCAAACCGCAATCGGGGGCCTGCTCATCCTGTTGCTCGCTACCCTGGGCTTCGCGCAACCCTGGGGCGGCGGCTCCTGGGGCGGTTTTGGCGGACGCGAGCGACGTAAATCCCGCAGCGACTTTCCCACCTGGGAAATCAAGGAAGGCTTCTCCCGGGACACCTTCCAGTTCACCCGCATCAAGTATGCCTCCGGCCGCGGCTACGGACTCAACACCCGTTGGGACAATGACTACCCCGACAGCGACCTGAATTTCTCCTATCGCCTGCAGGAACTCACCGCCATCGAGGTCGAGCCCAATCCCGAGGCCATCGACCTGACCGACCCCAATCTCTTCGACAGCCCCTTCGCCTACATGGTCGCACCCGGCCTGATCGTTCTCAGCGACGAGGAAGTCAGCAACCTTCGACGCTTCCTGCTCAATGGCGGCTTCCTCATGATGGATGACTTCTGGGGAACTTTCCACAAGGAGAACATTCTCGCCGAGATGAAACGCGTGTTGCCGGACGTGGAACCTCGCGAGTTGCCGCTCGACCACTCCCTCTTTCAACTGGTCATGCCGCTGGCCGCCCTGCCTCAGGTGCCGGACATCCTCGCTTGGCGCCGCGGCTTCGACTACGAAGCCCGACATCCGGGGGTCGAGTTGGACCATGCGCCCCATTTCCTCGGCTACTTCAACGATAAGGGGCACCTCATGGCGCTGCTCTGCCACAACAACGACCTCGGCGACGGCTGGGAGCGCGAGGGCCATGAAGTCGAGTATTTCCTGCGCTTCTCCGAAAAATGGTCCTACCCCTTCGGCATCAACGCCATCACCTACGCCTTGACGCATTGAACCCCGTCTCGCCCGCGCATGACTTTCCGCCGTTCCCACCTGCTCCCGGCCCTCATCCTGACCCTCAGTGCATTCGAATCGACGGCCGTGGATCCCAGATCCCACTGGATTGAGGGCGAGAACCATTCCGACGGCGCCACCCGCGATTTCTACAACCGCGCCGCACGCCTGGCTTGGAACAACTTCATGGGCGATTGGCGCGACGCCAACAACACCGTCCAAGGCCCCCGGCCCTACGCAACCGCCGAGATCCCCGACACCGACACCGGACGCTTCGTGGAATGGAACGTGACCCAATTGATCCGGGATTGGGGCTCCAACCCTTCCGGCAATCGGCCCAACCAGGGTTTCTTCCTGCGCTTGACCCAAGGCTCGGGAAAAATCGATTTCTGTTCCAACGAACACCCGGACAAGGACCCGCGCCCACTGCTCACGATTCATTTCGGACAACGGCAGGCAGCCTTTCGCCCCACCGCCGACACTCATCTCGTGAAGTCCACCTACCGCAGCCATGGCGGCTCCGAACGGCTCCGCGTCGCGCCGGATTGCCATGCCCTCATCCGCTTCGACCTCAGTTCCGTGGAACGCCTGGCTTCGGCGACCAGGGCAGTCCTGCGCCTCTACACCAGCCGCCAATACGGCGACGCCACCATCGGCGTGTTTCGTTGTCGCCAAGGCCACGACGCTCCGGAGGTGAAGCCCCGCCAAGGATTGGCCGCCGGGTTTCCCTATGACCGCAACATCCAGTCCCACAAATCCACCCTGTTCGCGACGGGTTTTGAATCGCCGACCTGGGACTCGGAATGGACCCGCGCCGGCGAGCTGCGCGTCATTGACACGATCGAGTCGGACCGGGCCCGGCGGTTTGAACCCTTTTCCGGCAAGGCCCTGCGGATCCGCATCGCCGAGGGCGCCAATGGAGCCCTCAACACCTTGTTCAAATTCCAACAGGAGACCGACTCCGAACCCGAGGAGATCTATTTCCGCTATTACCTCCGATTGGGCGCCGATTGGAATCAATCGCTCGAAGGCGGCAAGATGCCGGGGATCAGCGGGACTTACGGCAAAGCCGGCTGGGGCGGCCGCAAAAGCGACGGTCACAACGGCTGGTCGGCGCGAGGCCTCTTCCAACGAACCATCCCCCCCGGCTCCAATCCCCTCGCCGGCACGACGCCGATCGGAACCTACTGCTACCACGCCGACATGCCCGGCCAATACGGCGACAATTTCATCTGGCAGAACGGCTATCGGGGATACCTCGAGAACAATCGTTGGTATTGCGTGGAAACCCACGTCAAGCTCAACACCCCCGGCGAATACAACGGCATCCTGCGCGGCTGGATCGATGGCCGCCCCGCCTTCGAAAAAAACGATTTGCGATTCCGCCTGACCGACAAACTCCGCATCGAGCAAGTGTGGATGAACATCTACCATGGCGGTAAACGCCCCTCGCCCCACGATCAACACGCCTTCATCGACAATGTCGTCATCGCCCGCCAATACATCGGCCCCGTCTCCGACGCCGGGCAACGCCGATAGCTGACGCCGGCGGTTCTTCACGCCGATGGACGCCATCGCGGCCTCGGACATGGCGCCATGCCCCCTCCTCAATCACCGGGGCCAGCTCCATCCCTTCCACGATCGAGGCCCTCGGACCACTTTCTCTGAATTCCATGTCCTGATCGAGAAGACTCTTCCGTCATATCAGTGCGGATCTTGCAGCTCCACAGGTTGGTTGCTTGGTGGAACCCAGCTCAGACCGCGTTGGTTGGTAAAAGGCCGCCCGGAAACGGGCGGCCTTTTTACATGATTTCAGCAATGCGGGATTGGAAGAATCAGCCCTCCGTGACATAACGACGCCATGAAACCCGTTCGACCCATGCCGTTCTGGGCACTGACGCTGCTCCTGCTCTGCTGCGCCGCGCCGCCGCCGCTCGAGGCTGCCAAGGCCAACAAGAAAAGCAGGCAGAAGGGCCAAGCCGGGCATTCGCCAACCGCTCCAGGGGGGCTGCATCCGACGAACGTTTCCCTCAGCCAACCGCGCGTCCACAAGGACTTCCCCACCCTGCGCCTCCTTCCCGACGACCGTGTGTTCGTCGCATTCGTCGAGCACGACGGCAACCGCGACACCTTGAAGGCCGCCCGCATCGCCGATTCCGAAGTGACCGACGAATTCACCCTGCATCAAGGCGGCGACATTTTCCGCCCCGTCGTCGCCCCTGCTACAGACGGCGAGACCTGGGTTGTCTGGTCCGAGTTGATTGACGGACACTGGGATCTAAGGGCAGGCAGGGTCGCCCTGGAGGGAACCCGGTTCGAGCAGATCATCCAGATCGCCGCCAATGCCGGCAACAATGTCTTCGCCACCGCCGCCACCGATCGCCAGGACCGCCTCTGGGTTGCCTGGCAACGCCTCGACGGCGGCCTCGGCGAGATCTTCGCGCGCTGGGTGGAACCGAAGGGGGACCTGCTCTCCAGCCAATTTCAAATCACCCGAACCAACGCCGGAGAGTGGGAGCCACACCTCTCCTTCGACCCAAATGGCGAGGCCCTGCTACTCTTCGACTCTTATGAAAGCGGCGACTTCGACATCAAGCTGGCCCGGGTGACCGCGGAAGGAAGGACCCGGATCTCAACCGTCGCCGCAACGCCTCGCTACGAAGCCCGCGCAACCGGCGCCGTTTCCCGGGACGGCGGCGCCCTCTGGGTCGCCTATGAGGAAGGCTCCCGACGCTGGGGCAAGGACCTGGGCTCCGAATGGCGCAAGATCGGCGGCGGACTCAATTACGACCGCCGCATCAAACTCGCCAAGGTCGACCTATCCTCGGGTGAGTCGACCGCTGTTTCCGATGTCACCCCGCTCGTTCCCGGCATGCTGGCCGCTCGCGGCAGACCTGATTCCAGCGCCGTCAACCGCCCCGACCTGATCCTGGACGCCGGGGATCGTCCCTGGCTTTTCTTTCGCTACGCCGCCCAAAAACGCGTCGGCTACTGGCAAATCGCGTTCAGCTCCTTCGATCCGGAATCCGGCCAATGGACGCCGGCCACGACCTTGGAGAACAGCGCCTACTGCCAGGATCGCAAATGCTCGCTGGCCCTCGACGGAAAGGGCCGAATTCACGCCGTCTGGCCCAGTGACCTACGCACCAGCAAACAACAACGTTTGACCGGCGTTCACGCCGCCAGCATCCAACCGAAGGAAACCAAGGCCGACGCATTCACCCTTTCCCTTCCCGCTCAAATCCCGGACCTCCCCGAATCGCCGCTCAAGGCATTCAATGACACACCCGAGCGCGACCGCTCCGAACGCCACACCTGGACCATCAATGGCCAGGAATACGCCCTCTACTGGGGCGACGTTCACCGACATACCGATTTCTCGAATTGTCGCACCACCGACGACGGCTGCATCGTCGAACATTTCCGCTACGCGCTCGACGCCGGCGGCTTGGACTACCTCGCCACTTCGGACCACACCGAGGTCGGCAAGACACTGTCCGCCTATGAGTGGTGGCAATCCCAGAAGTTGGCCGATGTGTTCCAGAACCCCGGTTTCTTTCTTTCTTTCTACGCCTATGAGAGGGAACAGAAATGGCCCTACGGCCATCGCAACGTGGTCTTTCTCGAGCGCGGCGGCCCGGTCATCTACATCAAGCGCGACAACTACGCCCGCTCGCGTTGGGCCACCCCGTTGCCGCCGGCCGACGGCGTCCGCGAAGGCGAGATCCCGCCCTGGCAACTCTGGGACCTCCTGCGCCACCACGGCCAACGCGCCATCACCATCGAGCACACCAGCGCCGGCGCCATGGGGACGGACTGGTCCGTCTACCCGAAGATCGACTCCCAGTTCGAGAACATCATCGAGGTCTTCCAGGGGTCGCGCGAAGCCTACGAGGGCGTCGGAGCGCCCCAGCCCCCCATCGTGGGCGGCAAGAGCCGGCAGTTCGGGAAATTCAACGCCGGAACCTGGCAGAACGCGCTGCGCCGCGGACATCGACTCGGAGCCTTCGCCAGTTCGGACCACCGCTCCACGCATGTCTCCTACGGCGGCGCTTACGTGAAGACGTTCGATCGCAAAGGCGTGTTTGATGCGATGGACGCCCGTCGCACCATCGCGGCCACGGACAAGATCTTCATGGAATTCTCCTGCAATGGCCGCCCCCTGGGCGAAAGCCTGACAACATCGACGCCCCCGACATTCAAGTTGGCCGTCGCAGGCACAGCCCCGCTGAGTCGCGTCACGCTCGTCCGCAACGAGAAAGACTACCAAACCTGGGAACCCGACAGCGCCCACTTCGCCGTCGAATATACGGACAAAACGCCGCTCGCGGGCGAGAACCGCTATTACCTCCGGGTCGAACAGAATGACGGCAACATGGGCTGGACCTCTCCTGTCTGGTGCGAGTTCAGCCCCACCCAATAGCTCCAAGGCCATGAAAACCATTTCCCGCATGACCGGCCAGATCGACCTTCCTTCAAGCAACCCCCGCCTCCTCCTGGCCGCCGCAGTCGCGCTGATGGTCGCGACCGGCTGCGGCAACAAGGAGGACTCCCCAACGTCGACCGCCCCCCCCCCTGAGCCCGCCAAGGCGGAAACGGAAGCGAAGCCCCCGGCGCCAGTCGCCAAAGCCCCCTCGCCGGAGCCTTCCGAGATGCCCTCGACCGAGGCGACCGCAGCAGCATCGAAGCCGGTCGCCGCGCCCGCCGCCAAGGAGAACAAGCCCGCAATCGAGGCGCCGAAGCCCGAACCCGCCGCCCCTCCGATCGCCGTGGCGGAGGCCAAGCCCAAGACAGAGGCGGTCACCAAACCCCGCCCCGCCCCACTGCCTGCCACTGCGCCGGACCCCGCCAACGAGACAAAGAAAGCCGGCCTCGTCGCCACCCCGGATCCCGAGTCGAAGCCGGCCGTTCCGAAACCCAAGGTTCCGTCGCTCAAGGTGAAACTCCCCCAACAGGAAGACAACGCCACCCGGATGGCCAAGGCGAACACGCCCTCCCCGCCCCTCGTCAATTCCAACCTGATCGCCGAACTCCGGCTCAAGGCGGACAAGGATAAGGACCCCCGGGCCAGCTTCGAACTCGGCACGCGCCTGATCAATGGCCGCGGCGTCGCCCGCAACCCCTCCGAGGGCATCCAATACCTGGAGAACGCCGCCGCCCGGAATTTCGTGCCGGCGCAATCGGCCCTTGGCGCCGTCTATCTCGATGGCAACGGCGTGCCGCGCGACTATGAGAAGGCCCTCGCCTGGGTGTCCAAGGTCGCCGCCCAGGACTATGCGGAAGGGCAATACAACCTCAGCGTCATGCTCAGCCGCGGCTACGCGACCAACGCCAATCAAACCCTCGCCATCGAGTGGCTGACCAAGGCCGCCAAACAGAATCACGTCGAGGCCCTCACCCGCCTCGCCACACGCTGTCTCCACGGCGATGGCCTGCCCGCCGATGCCGCCGCCGCCGCCGCCTGGCACCGGAAGGCCGCCGAGTTGGGTTCAGCCGAATCCCAGTTCCTGCTCGGCGTCATGCACTACGAGGGACGCGGCGTGGAGAAAGACCTGTCCGAAGCGCTCAAATGGACCCGGAAAGCCGCCGAGCAAAATCACGCAGAGGCCGCCTACAACATGGCCGCCTTCCACACCCAGGGCCTGGGCGTGGAAAAGAGCCACGCCAAGGCCATCGAGTGGCATCGCCGTTCCGCCGAGGCTGGCTACGTCGACGCGCAATCCGCCTTGGGCGGCTACCTTCTTTCCGAGCAATATGGCGCGCAGGATTTCGACGAGGCCAGAAAGTGGCTCCTCCTGGCGGCGGCGCAACACGACACGCCCGCCATGGTCAATCTCGGCGTCATCTACGACCGCGGGCTCGGCGTCGAACGCGATCTTTCCGAGGCCTTCAAATGGTACCGCCATGCCGCCGTGCTCGGAAATCCGAATGCGCTCGCCCGGATTGAAGCTCATGGAACGGATACGAATGACCTCAAGAAAAAGGCCGCCGGCGGCGACGCCCAGGCCCAATACAACCTGGGCTCCCTCTTCTTTATCGGGAAACGAGTGGAGGCCAACCTCGGCGAAGCCATCCGCTTGACCCGCCTCGCCGCCGAACAAGGCCACGCCAAGGCCCAGCTCAGCCTCGGGCTTGCCTACGAGAACGGTCACGGCGTCGAGACCAACGCGGTTCAGGGAACGCAATGGCTGCTCAAGGCCGCCAGCCAGGGAAACCCCGACGCCCAGTTCAACCTTGGCATCAAATCCCTGACCGGCCGCGGCATGGAGAAGGATGACTCCGCCGCCTTCGACTGGTTCCGCAAGGCCGCCGCGCAGGGCATGGCCCGCGCTTCCTACAACATCGGCGCCTTGTTCGAAGGCGGTAAAGGCGTGCCGCAGGACATGCAACAAGCCTCCAAATGGCTCCTCAAAGCCGCGCGCGAGGGCCACGTCCACGCCCAGTTCAATGTCGGAATGATGTACTACGAGGGGCAGGACGTGGATCCGGACTTCAGGGAAGCCTTCCAATGGTTTCTCAAAGCCGCGCGCGGCGGCAGCGTCGAGGCGCGCCACCAACTCGGTTTCATTTTCGCCCGGGGCGAAGGCGTCGCCCGCGACCTGGTCGAATCCTGGGTCTGGTTCGATATGGCCGCTTCGGCCGGCGTCGCGGAATCCGCCCGCGCCAAGCAGGCGCTCACGATGGAAATGTCCCCGGGCCAGATCTCCGAAGCCATCAAGCGCGCCAACCGACTCAAACAACGGAACGGCTGACCGGGGAAGAGCCTCACGGCTCCAGAGCCAACTCCTCGTACGAGGCCGCGAGATAGAATCTGCGCGCGATCGCCAGGACCGATTCCAGGTCCCTCAACACGTTGCGCTCGCGACACACATGGGTTTGCCCTCCCTCCCACAATCGAACCTCTCCGTCGCCGCCCGCGGGATCCTCATAGCGCCACTCCCCCATGATCTGAAACAACGTCCACCGTCCGGCGCCGCCAAGAACATTGAAGATAGCCTCATTGTCGTCGTCGGAGCTGGGATCCAGCTGCACCAACGGCAGGCGGTCATTGTCCAGTCGACGAATGGCGTATTCGACCTCCTCCCAGGCGGGCGCATTGACCTGGACCACATCCCAGGGACGCCCGTCCTTGAAACAACGGATCACGGACAAATGATGGATGGCGCAAATTCTCAAACCCCCTCCCCGGTCTAACGGCGCGGATCCCAGACCGATTCGATCATCTCGCCGTTCAACTTCCCCCACGCCGCCCTCATCTCCTCGAGTTTCTCCGGCTTGGTCCGAGCCAGGTTGTTCTTCTCGCTGAGGTCCTTTGCCAGATCGTAAAGCTGCCAGTCATTGCCTGACCGGCCGCGCGGATTGCGGACCAGTTTCCAATCGCCGACCCGGATCGCCGTCCGCTGCTTCGCCCGCCAGAACAAGGTCTCGTGCGGACGCCCCTGTCGCTCGCCGGTCAGGAAAGGCATCAGGTTGACGCCGTCGATCCGACGCTTCTTCAGATTGGGAATCGGGGCGTCCGCAACCGCGGCAGCCGTCCCGTAAACATCGAGTGAGACCACCGGCTTCTCGTAAACCTGTCCGGCCGGCAGTTTACCCTTCCACTGCATCAGAAACGGCACCCGGATGCCGCCCTCCCACATGTCGCCCTTGCCCCCCCGCAGCGGCAGATTGCTGGACGTGAGTTCACGGGTAGGACCGCCATTGTCGCTGATGAAGAAGATCAATGTGTCATCCTCCAGTCCCTCGGCGCGAAGCTTGGCCAAGACCGCGCCGACGCTGTCGTCCAGATTCGCCAGCATCGCCGCAAAGATGCGACGATGGATGTCCTCGATGTGCGAAAACCTCTCCATATACTTGTCCGCGCCCTGCAAGGGGCTATGGACGGCGTTGTAGGCAAGGTAGAGGAAGAACGGCTTCCGCTTGTGTCGTTCGATGAAGTCCACCGCTTCCCGGGTCAGCGCGTCGGTCAGGTATTCCTTTTCCACCACCGGCTGACCATGGCGCAGGATCGGATTGTTCGCATCGTAGGCGGGTTCGTTGTGCCCCATGTGCGTGGTGTAAATCAGCTTGCCGTCAAGCCAACGTCCTTGACTCCCGTCCGGCAACGCCTTGCGTCGCAGCATGGTGGTGACGCCTTTCCAAGGCGGAGGAACAAAATAATGCCCCTCGTGCAGGAAACCGAAGAACTCATCAAAGCCCCGCCGGATCGGATGATATTTTGCATGCCCGCCCAAATGCCACTTGCCGATCAGCGCCGTGGTATAGCCCGCGTCCTTGAGGTGCGATGCCAACGTCACCTCGGACAAGGGCAGGCCCGCGTCCGGATCTTCGTTGTGCGCGCCGATGGGATTGAACTCATAACCGAACCGCGTCTGGAACTTGCCTGTCATCAACCCCGCCCGCGAAGCGCTGCAGTACGCCGCAGTCACATAACCGCTCGTAAACCGCACGCCATTCCGCGCAATGGAGTCAATATGCGGCGTCGGAATCTCCGGATTGCCCTGGCAACCCAGTTCGCCATAGCCCAGGTCGTCAGCGAAGAGCAGGACGATGTTGGGGCGTGAAGGGCGTTCAGCCGCGGTTGCGGTGAATGCCAACCCCACGGCGACAAGCGCAATGGCGCAAACGACAACGGTTCTGAATCGACGCATCCCCGCCATACTGCTCGGTTTGTCCCGCCAGGTAAAGCCGCAGTGAGGTCCGGAGCCCCCGCCCAACCTCGCCCGTCCCTCTCCAACCGGAGCTATTTCTTCGCCATGCACACGATCTCGCCTTCGGTCGTAACGATGTAAAGGCGATCGTTGGCGGCGGCCATGCCGTCCCACGCGGGCAGCGCGCCAAGCTTGTATTCGGCGACCGGCTTGCCGTCCTTCGTCGCATAGGCAATCAACTTCGCGCCCTCCCTGCCCTCGAGGATATCGTCTTGTTTCTTCAGCATCTTCTGGATCTCGCGGTCCTTCTCGGTGAGTTTCTTGAAGGAGGCCTCCTCATCGATCACGTCTTCCGGCCCCGCCACCCAGAGGGTGTCGCCGGCCAGGACCATCGCGCGCGCCAGCAGCGGCACATCCTGGTTCCAAAGGTGTTTCACGATGGAGCCGCCCCGGTTGTTGGCATTGCCCCGCTTGCGTTTTGGATTCGGGGCCGCGGTGAACTTCAATGCGTTGCCGGCCTTGCCCTTGACGCTGAGCGTGCCATCGGTCTTGCCGTGGTGCTTCTTGCCCGAAATGTCGCGGGCGCCGCCCTTGTCGAAGGAACTCGCCAGGACCAGGGACTTGCCCTCGATCACGCGCCCCGGGTTCCCGGCATTGCCGGCAATCTCGTCCGGCGTCAACGCTTCCAGATAGACCCGGGGCTCGTCGATCGCCCCGTTGAATCCATGCGGACTCGTGTAGTCCCCGACCGCGCTGCCCTCATCCGCGCCGACCTCCAATCCCTGTTTGGGATCGGTCGCCAACAAGCCCGTCGCATGGCCGGTTGCAGCCAGACGGCCATTCACGAACAACTGCAGATTCTTGTCGGCGGTCAGGACGCCGGCGAGGTGGGTCCACTCACCCACGATCACCTTGTCTGCGGCCACCTGCGACAGGGCGCTGGAAGCGCGCACCTGAAAGGTCGGCCGCCCCTTCTCCAGGACCAGGGCAAAGCCGTCCAGTGGGCCGCCGCGCGCGATGACCACGCCGTTCGGTTTGTCCGCCTTCACCCAGGCCTCGACCGTCACCGGCTTGCCCTTGGGATTCATGGTGGCTGGTTTGTCGAAGCGCACCATGGAAACGCCACCGGCTGTTTGACCACGCCGATTCGTGGCCGCGGGAGCCGGCTTCTTGGGAGCCTCACGGGTCGAGGCGAACAACTGATGTTCCATGGTGGTGGTCCACTTCAAATACTCCGGCTTGCGCCCGAATCCGTAGACCTTGTCCTCATCGAACACCAGGATCCGCCCGGCCTGCGTCGCCTTGCCCGCCTGGTAGTAGCCATTGTGCCCGCCGGCAAAATTCTTGCCGTAGACCCAATAGGAACGATGGAACCAGGTGTCGTCGAGGAAGCCCATCGGCGCGAACAGGTGCCGCCCATCGCCCTCCTGCGCCTGGCCGTGCTCGGCGGCGTTGCCGGAGACCGGCCCGATCTCCAATCGCGTCCCATCCAGGTCCATCTTCTGGGAGCGCATGTAGACATAGCTGCCGTCGCAGGAAAGGATGTCCGGCAACCCGACCGGCATCTGCAAGGTCGCAATCTTGTCCTGCAGCGGATTGCCGGTGTCGGGATCGATGTCGTCCATCACGGTCGTCTTCAACACTTCGCCGGTGGCGGCGCGGACCTTGTACATCCGCATGCCGCCGTCGAGGAAATTGGACCGGCCGGCGACGAAGTAGGCGAAGTCATCCTGCACCAGCACGCTGCCATGAACGGGCCAGACGGATTCCAACTGCTCAAACGACGGCAGACGCAGATCCGCCAGCGCCGCCTGAAACTTCCAGGCCAGTTCGCCATCGCTGGCCCGCAGGCAGTAGACCCAGCCGTCGGTCGAGCCGAAGAGCACGGAGCCCTTGTGGTAGGTCGGCGGCGAATCGACGCGCCCGCCCGTGGTGTGGCTCCATAGTTCCTTGCCGGTCTTACCATCCAGGGCAACAACCCGGTGCTGGTCGATCTGCGAAACAAACAACCTCCCCTGCCCGATCACCACGGCGCTCAGCCGTCCGCCCAAATCCGTCTTCCAGGCCTCCTTCAACTTCGTCGAAACCGCATGCTCGGTGGAGCCGCTGCGCGAGGCGTCGTTCCGGAAGGTCGGCCAATCTTTCGAGGACGTCGCGGATTCAGGTTTCTCTTGAGATGCGAGTTTTCCGTAGGCCGGGCCCTTGACCCGTTTGTTGGCGGGCTTGGACGTCTTCAGGTTGGCGACCAACTTCGCCCGCGTGCCCCTCGCCGAAGCCAGCGCGTTGAAGCCATAGAGCTTCGCCTCGGGATAGCAGGCGCAGTTGTGCGGCGGCGCATAGGTCAGTCCGTTGCAGGGCATGATGCCGTAAAGACACCCGCCGCGGACCCAGTGATGGATATCCCAATGCTCCTTCGCCGGATCAACGAATTCGATGCCCGTGCGCGAGGGCAGCAGAAAATTCTCCGTCGCCTTGGCGATGTAGCAACGGTGATGAAACCAATAGGTCTCGACGTTCGGCGGAAAGGACTTCTCCACCTCGCCCGTGCGGAAGTTCCGCCCCGTGAACACGCCCGAATCCCGTCCGCTCGTCAAGGGCGCCGTCCAGATCAGATCGTTCAACACCAGCAAATCCTCGGGGGATTGATAACCTCCCCGCTCGTGCGGCGACGTCCACAGTTCCTTGCCGGTCTTGGCGTCCAGGGCGACCATCGTCCGCTCCCCGCCCGCATACAACAGCACGCCCTTGTAGGCCACCAACTTGGGGCCGAAATTGAAGGTCATCGTCCGCTTGCGACTGACCTCCTCGCCCGCCCAC
>CAZFLK010000144.1:0-15031 GCA_964519245.1 uncultured Verrucomicrobiota bacterium | reverse complement strand
TCTTTCTCATGCCTGCATTTGATCTGCAGGTGTCAACCTATTCCAGGACAGGACCACGTTGAGTGTTCGCCTTCCACGCGACTCACCCAAACTCCTTCCGCAGTTTCCCCAAAGCCCCCTCACACCGCGTCCTCCCCGTGGGCAGCGATTCCATCCCACGCAGCATCAGATCCGGATCGATCAGGTCGTGCTCCAGCAACCGCCGCACGAAATCGGACTTCGCGTTCCCTGCCTTCCAGATTTCCCCAACTGCCAGATCGTTTGGGTCCAAACACCAACCCGACGCGCCGCCCGTCGATTCCGTGCGCACCTCGATGAGTCGAAACTGCCAGCCTTCCGGAAGGACGGCGTCTTGGGGATCGGACGCCCGCGCGCCACAACCGTGCATCTGCCGGAAGCCGCTCTGCGATCCCAACGCCCCCGCAATCTTCCCGGCGGCTTCGCGCCTGGATCGGGGGAACAATTCAAATTCCTCGCCCTCGACCAATTCCTCCGCCACGCCGGGATACTTGCCCAGAATGGAAAGCCTCCCCGTCACATGGAACGCCGTGTCCTCACACGCGCGCGCCGCCGCGGCGATGGCAAGTTCGAGATGAAGACGTTTCAGCATGGAATGAGACTAATCGGAGACAGCGGCAGCCAATCCATAAGACGGTGGGGAGAGACTCCGTCGAGCCCATTTCAGAGTTGCTGAAAGGGTGAAAGCAGCAAGGGGATATGCGCGCGGCCCGCGCCACGCGCCGCCCCCGGAGCTCACAGACAAAGCAGATACGCCACCAGATCCTCTTTCTCCTGCTTCGTGAGCTTCAACTGCAGCACGACGTTGAAGAACTCGACCGTGTCGTGCAGCGTCGGCAATCGGCCGTCGTGCAGGTAGGGAGGCGTGTCCTTGATGCCGCGCAGGGGGAAAGTCTTGATCGGCCCCTCGGGACGCCCCACGTAGAAGCGCTCCACCCGCAGGTCGTGCATGTAGTCGTCCACGAACGCCGGCCCGTAGTGACACTTCGCGCATTGGCCCTTGCCATGAAAGACCTTCTCCCCGCGCAGTTCGCTTTCGGTCGACAACTCCGGAATCAACCGCATGAGCGGATCCAGCTTCGGCGCAGGCGGGTAGTCGAGAATGGAGTTCATGTCGCCCATGCGATTGGTCACTTCCCGCTTGACCGCCCGCGGCCCAATCGCCTGCTGCATGCCCGGATCGCCATCAAAATATTCCTCCACTTCTGAAAAATGATCCATGCTGCGGATCGAGCGTTTGGACGACAACTGCATCAGGTTGTAATTGCCTCGCATGGTCGGCGTGTCCACCCGCAGGCGGCCCATGTTCGGCCTTGAATCCGGCCCCAACTCGAACGCGCCGCTGGTGTGTCCGTTCACATGGCAATCGAAGCACGCCACCCCCTTGCTCGGCTTCTCGGTGACACGATGATCGGTATGATTGAACCAGGTCGTCGGCGAGGGGCGAAGCAGTTCCTTCAGTCCCTCCATCTGTTCCGGACTCAGGATGCCGTCAAAAATCTCGTAGTAGTTGTCCAGGGTCACCTCACGCCCGTTGGTGACATCGCCCAACTCCTTGTGCGTGGTCAGATACATCGGCGGCGGAAACTCAGGGAGATAGGCCTCGGGAAAATCCATGTCCACGTCGATGCGCTCATGCTCCGGATGCGCCTCGATCCAACTCCTCGGAAACACCATGTGCGCCGTGGATTGGATCGGGTGCGCCAAGGGCTTGTAGGGGAAAATGTCACGCTTGCGGATCGCCTCCGGCGCCATCGCGGCGAGTTCTTCGTAGGATTTCACGCCGCCTTCCAACCGCGCCGCCGGTCCGGCCATGATCGGCTTGCCGCCGGACATGAACTGACCCGGAATCGCCCGGCCATGAAAGTCAAACCGCCCGGCCATGTACTTCATCACATCCTTCATCAGCTTCGGCTTCTGCTTGCGATGAAAGTCCAACCACTGGTCCCAACGCATCGGCAGAATCGGCGAGGTAAAGGACGACACCCCCCGCCCATAGTATCGCCACAGGTCGAACGGCGTGCGCATGCCCTTCTTGATCGTCGGATAAAGCGTCAACTCATCGGCCGGAATGCCGTCGGCATTGGGATTCTTCCGATTGCCCTCCGACGGAGCCGGAACGCCGGAGGCGCCATCTTCGTTGCGGGCCGTTTGGGCGCCGGGCGAAGCGGCGGCATACTGGCGCGACGGTAGTCGGCTCAGCCCCGTTCCCTGGTACTTCTCATAGGTTGCGGCGACGCCGACCATGAGGATCAGGACGCCCGCGGCGGTTATCAATCGCTGTTTCATCGAGTTCATCTTCGTATTCGGTTTCAGACGGCTTTCGACGCCTCAGTTTCTTTGCCGGCGGAGGCCTCCGCGCCTCGCTTGATGTAGGGCGACACCACTGCCCAGCCGGCGGAAAGCAGAACAAGGTTCTTCATGATGTATTGCCCCTCGATCGACGGCGCAAAGGGCACAAACTTGAAGGAAAACTCCGGCAGCACGAACAACGGCAGGAACGTCGCCGCCATGTGCAGTCCAAACAGGATTCCAACCCATCTCATCCAGACTTTGAACAGAAATCCCAGCCCGATCGCGCACTCCATCACCGCGATCCACATGAGAGCCCCGGAAGCCTGCAAATGAAAGCCGGTCAACTTCATCGCCGTGTAACTCGCAATCACCTCCGCCGGACTCAAATCTGGAAAAAACTTCAGGAATCCAAAATGAAAATAGATCAGCCCCAACGAAAGGCGGATGGCATCCAGCGACGTCCACGACGCGCCGACTCTGTCAGATCTGTTGCTCAAGAATGAGCCAGCTTGCATGAATCTCACCGTCATGTCCCCGTTTTTGGGGCAAAGCGGCCTGATTTCGTGACGAAATGCACCATGCCGCCGCGTCCACCCCCCAATACGCAAAACAGGCTATTGGCGTTCGACTTGGACTTGGATTACGTGATTGTATCCAAGCCGGAATTGACATGCGGCTGACGCGACGCCTGCGGCGCCACGAAATGAATACCAAATACAAATCCTTGTTCCGGGAGTTTCTGCAGAAATGGCTTCTCTGGCTCGGCATTTGGACGCTGATCGCCCTCTGTTTCGGCCACCAGTCTTACATCCACCTGAAGAAGGCGGGCACGGACCCGGGCTGGTGGAAGGTGATCCATTGGTCGCTCGAGGATTGGTATGTCTGGGGCCTCTTCTCCATCGGAATCTTCGAACTCGCCCGACGCTTCCCCCTCCAACGGGACCGGTGGCCGGGCTTCGTCGCGCTGCATGGCCTGACCAGCGTCGCTCTCGCCCCGGTCTATCAGGCCGTCCGCAGCACGGTGTGCGGCATGGACGTCATCGCCTGGCGCCAACCGCTGCCCGATCTCCTCGTCTACTGGATCATCCTGACGGTCTGGCATGCCAACCATTGGCGCAAGACAGCCTACGACCGTGAAATGCGGGCATCCGAACTGGAACGACGCATGATCGAGGCCCAACTCCTCGCCCTGCGCATGCAACTCAACCCCCACTTCCTGTTCAACACCCTCAACGCCATCGCCACCCTGCTCCGCCGCGACCTCAATGCCGCCGAACGCATGCTCGTCCGCCTCAGCGAATTGCTCCGAAAGGCCCTCGACACCTCCGATGACGCCGAAGTCCCCCTCGAACAGGAACTCGACTTCATCAACCGTTACGTCGAAATCGAACAACTGCGCTTCGGCGATCGACTGGAGTTCGTCTGCGACGCCCCACCCGAACTGCGCGACGCCCGCATCCCCAACCTCATCCTCCAACCCCTCGTCGAAAACGCCATCAAACACGGCGTCGAGCCCCGGGCCAGAAAAGGCCGCGTCCAACTCCGCGCCGAACGCCACAACGGCTCCCTCCGCCTCGTGATCAGCGATGACGGCTCCGGCAATGACCCCAGAAAACGCGACCCAAAGCCCGGAACCGGGATCGGCCTCGCCAATACCCGGGCCCGACTCGAAAGCCTCTACGGCGACCAACACCGCTTCCAACTCGACGACCAATCCAGCTCCGGCTTCACCGTCTCACTCGACATCCCTTTCCACACCGACGATTCCTTCGCCCCGGAATCCTTGAAAGCCCATGCGAATTAACGCCCTGATCGTCGACGATGAACCCATGGCCCGCGAACGCATCGCCGACCTTCTGGGCAGTCGGGGCGATGTGGATGTGCTCGGCGAATGCGACAACGGACGAGAGGCCGTCAACGCCATCCGCCAACAACGCCCGGACCTGGTCTTCATGGACGTGCAGATGCCCGAGATGGGCGGCTTCGAAGTGATCGAAACGCTCGCTGAATCCGAACTGCCCGAGATCATCTTCACCACCGCCTACGACAAGTTCGCCCTGCGCGCCTTCGAAGTGCACGCCGTCGACTACATCCTGAAGCCCTTCGAACGCGACCGCTTCTACTC
This sequence comes from uncultured Verrucomicrobiota bacterium, assembly GCA_964519245.1. Taxonomy (GTDB): domain Bacteria; phylum Verrucomicrobiota; class Verrucomicrobiia; order Limisphaerales; family JAYPEY01; genus JAYPEY01. The sequence continues at coordinate 10,593 of CAZFLK010000144.1, read as the reverse complement.
TGCGTTGGACGCGGCCCGCAACCGCGTCCAGGCCCGCGCGAACAAGGACGTCGCCAATCGTATGGCCACCCTGTTGGCCGAACTCCGTTCCCGATCCTCCGGACCCGTCAAGATTGCCGTCAAGACCGAGGGGCGCATCCTCCTGATCGAAGCCAACGACATCCAATGGGTCGAGGCCGCCGGCAACTACGCCGAACTGCACACCGGACAAGACTCCCACCTCGTCCGCGAAACCATGACCAAACTGGCGGAGCGACTGCCCGAGGAAACCTTCGTCCGCATCAACCGTTCCGCCATCGTCAACCTCGCCGCCATCAAGGAATTGCAGCCCTCTTTCCACGGCGAGTACACCGTTTTCCTGAAAGACGGCGCCAAACTCAAACTCAGTCGCACCCACCGCGACAAACTCGACCGCCTCCTCGGCGATCAGGGAGCCAACCCCTGACGCTCCCCGGCGGAGGCGGACGCCTTCCCCCATTTTTCAGCCCGAGCGAGCGCAACGATGCGCAGGCCTTCAGTCTCCCGAGTTCCTCAAGCGACCCCATATCATCAACTCGAAGCCGGCGAAACACGGCTGTGTCCCGTCTTCGGGATCAGCCGCAGCGGCCAAGACAATGGAATGGCGCGGGACGAACCCTTGGCCTCCTTCGCGATCGACGCCGCTGCGACTGGCCTCCAACACAGTCGCGCTCCCCCACCTCTCCACCTCTCCACCTCTCCACCTCTCCACCTCTCCACCTCTCCACCTCTCCACCACCATTTCCAGACTGGCGCCGCGCCCGAACCCCGCTAAGCTCCCCGGCGCAAATGAATTCATCGCTTTCCAGAATCGCAGCGTCCGCGCTTGCCATCGCCGGCTTGATCACCCTCTCTCTCGCCGCCTCCGCCGCCGAGGATCCCTTCAAAGCCGGCGTGCGCCCGACCGAGAAACTGCCCCCCGCTCAACAGGAGAAGACCTTCACATTGCCGCCCGGGTTCGAGATCCGCCTCTTCGCCGCCGAACCGCAGATAGCCAAGCCCATGAACCTGGCCTTCGATTCCCGCGGACGCATGTGGGCGACTGTCACCCGCGAGTACCCCACTCCCGCGCCGCTCGACAAACCCGGCCGCGACGAGATCAAGATTCTCGAAGACACCGACAACGACGGCCGCGCCGACAAGATCACCACCTTCGCTGACGGCCTGAACATCCCCATCGGAATCTATCCCTACCAGAACGGCTGCATCGCCTGGAGCATCCCCTACCTCTGGCATCTGAAGGACAACAACGGCGACGGCAAGTGCGACGAACGCATCAAGCTCTACGGTCCGCTCGACCACACCCGCGACACCCACGGCAACAATTCCTCCTTCACCCGCGGCTTCGACGCCTGGCTCTACATCACCCACGGCTTTCGCAACCAGTCGTCAATCGCCGGCGCCGACGGCCATCAGATCACCCTGAATTCCGGCAACTCCTACCGCATCCGCCTCGACGGTCTGCGCGTCGAGCATTTCACCCACGGCCAGGTCAACCCCTTCGGCATGTGCGTCGACCCCTGGGGCAACTTCTACACCGCCGATTGCCACAGCTCGCCGGTCTACCAACTCATCCGCAACGGCCAATACCCGGGCTTCGGCAGACCGCACGACGGACTCGGCTTCGCGCCCCTGGTGATTCAACACAGCCACGGCTCCACCGCCATTTCCGGAATCACCTGGGTCGACAACCCCGCCTGGCCGGCCGAATTCCAGAACAACGTCTTCATCGGCAATGTCATGACCAGCCGCGTGAATCGCGACCGAATCGACTTCAACGGAGCCAGCCCCGTCGGAACCGAAATGGACGATTTCGTGAAATCAACGGACCCGTGGTTCCGCCCCGTGAACCTGCAGTTCGGACCGGACGGACGACTCTACATCGCGGACTTCTACAACAAGATCATCGGCCATTACGAAGTGCCGCTCGATCACCCCGGCCGCGACCGGACAAGCGGCCGCATCTGGAGTGTGACTTTTTTCGGCGACCAGAAAACCACATCGCCCGCCCCGGCTCCCCTGCCCCTGGCTGAGGACATCGACGGCTGGGTCGCCGAACTCAGCTCGCCCGACTTCACCCGGCGTCGCCTCGCCGCCGATTTCCTCGCCGACAACGGCAACGAGAAGATTGCTCGAAAAGCGCGCGAAATGACTCTTGCCGCAACGACCAGCGCAGACGGCTTTGTCCACGCAATGTGGGTCCTTCATCGACTCGCAGGCCTCGACGACAAGACCCTCGACCTCGCCGTTCAACACACGAATCCAAAGGTCCGCGCCCATGCCGCCGGCGTCCTGTCGGAACGCGCCAACTGGACGGGGCGCGAACACGCCCACGTCATGGCGCTGCTCGCGGACCAGAACCCCCACGTCGTCAAGGCCGCGGCGGACGCCGCCGGACAACAAGGCGATCTCGCCGAGTTTCACCGCCTTGCGCAGGCGCTCCAGGATCTACCCCCAGGCGATGCCCATTCCGCCTACGCCTTGCGCCGCGCCCTCTGCGACCTGCTCTCCCGCGACGACAACCTCGCCGCACTCCGCAAACGCAACCTGAGCGGAGCCGACGCCCGAACCGCCGCCGCTGTGATGGTCGCGATCTCCAACCAGGACGCCGGCGAATTCCTGCTCGACCACATCCAGCAACGCGAGGAAAGCGGCGATGCCCTGATCGCCATGATCCGGCACATTGCGCGCCAGATCCCCCCTTCCCGCAACGCGGAAATGATCCGTTTCGCCCGCAACCGCTTCGACGACAACCTCGACTTGCGCCTCGACCTCTTCCGCGGCGCGCTGGAAGGGGCCTCCCGTCGCGGGACCGTGCCAGCCGCAGCCTTCGAATGGGGAGCCGATCTCTGTCGCGAGATTCTCGCGGAACTCGATACCGACAAAACCGCCTGGACAGCGCTGCCGATCGAAGGCCTGAAATCCGAGCGCATCCCCTGGTTCCGGCAAGTCCGCCGCTCCACCGACGGCGACGACAAGTCCACTTTCATCTGCAGCCTCCCCCCGGGCGGCGAGCGACTCACCGGCATCCTCGCTTCCCGCTCGTTCAAGGCCCCCGAGAAACTCACCTTCTTCCTCGCGGGCCACGACGGATTCCCCGACCAACCGCGCAAACGCAAGAACCTCGTCCGCCTGCGCAACATTGAAACCGGGGCCCTGATCGCCGAGGCTCTCGCCCCGCGCCACGACACCGCCCACAAAGTCGAATGGAACCTAAGCAAACACGCCGCCGAGAACGTCCGCGCACGACTTGAAATCGTCGACGGCGACAATGGCCGCGCCTACGCCTGGCTGGCCGCCGGACGCTTCGATCCGCCTGTCGTCAGACTGCCGAAGATCGATCCCTCCAAGCGGATCGAACGCCAGAAACTGGCGGCGGGCCTGATCAAGAACCTCAAGCTCAAAGACCTCAAGCCCGCCCTGGTCGCCATGCTGCGCTCCAACGGCGCCTCTCCCGACGCCCGCGCCACGGCTGCCGACGCGCTGGTCTCCCTGAACCCCAACGCCCGCCACAAGGCGCTCGCACCGCTTCTCGGCGACGCCGCCATCCCCGCCACAATCCGCTCTCACATCGCCGATGCAATCACCGGTAAACGCGCCCAGAAAACCCTCCTCGCCCTGGCCGAAGCCCTGACTGTCGCCCCGGCCAACACCCAGCAGAGACTCGCCCTGGCCCTCGCCGCCGACCGCGTCGGCGCCGAGGTCCTGCTGCGCCTCATCGCCCAAAACAAGGTCACCGCCCGACTCCTCCTCAGCCAGCCCGTCGTCGATCGCCTGCTGGCCGTGGACAAGGGCTACAAAAAACGCATCGCCAACCTGACCAAGGGACTTCAACCGGCCGACCAGCGTATTCAACAGCAGCTCACCGCCGCCATCCAGGGCTTCGCCCCCGGCCGCGCCTCAATGAGCGCCGGCGAGAACCTCTTCAAGCAAAACTGCGCCGCCTGCCATGCCGTCAACAACCAGGGCGGCAAGGTCGGCCCACAACTCGACGGCATCGGCAGCCGCGGCTTCCAACGCGTCATGGAAGACATCCTCGACCCGAATCGCAACCTCGACCCCGGATTCCGCGCCGAGAACATCGACCTCAAGGACGACACCTCCCTCACCGGCCTCGTCCTTCGCGAGGAAGGCGAAATCCTCATCCTCGCCGACACCACCGGCAAACAACACGAGATCAGGAAGTCGGACATTCTCACCCGCCAGAAATCCGCCCTGTCCCTCATGCCCGGAAACTTCGGGGACGTGTTGAAGCCCGAGCAGCTGAATCATCTCGTCGCCTGGTTGATGGGGAAGTGAGTAGCGCGCAAGTGGCGTCTATCACGATGTCAGAACCCAAAAGGAGTTTGACCAACTCGCAAGAGCGACCACGGCGCCCCCGGTTCCGGTCGGGCAGCTCGCTGCCTGCGCCACGAGGTCAAAGAAATGTGGTCAGCCCACCGGCGTTTTCCCGGATGCCAACTGGCCCCGCCGGGAAAGCATGTCATCCTGTTTCGAATCGATGGAACCGTCCTTCAAATCGTGCGCGTTCTCCACAGCGCGATGGATTTTAAGCGGCACATCCCCGCCTGACTGTGAGGCCCAACCCAACATGACCCATGAGCGAAATGGACACTCCACCCCTCCCCGAAGCCAAACCCGGCTTCAAGCTCTCCGCTGTCAGCCTCTTCATGACCGTGGTCGTGCTTTCCCTCATCTTTGTCTTGAGATGGCCGGAACTCCGCGATCTGGAGTTCGGCGCTTCACAAATGGCGGGAACATTCGTCGGCGCCATCCTGTTCCCCCTGTTGTTTGGCTGGATCGCCTACCGACTCTTCCGCCGCAGCGTAACCACAGGGAACATCGTGTACACCATCTTTCTGGTCCTGATGCTCCTGGGACAGGTGGCGCAGCGATCACAACAATCCCCGACGACGCCGCCCGACACGCCCAGAGTGAATCCGGCTCCTTGATCCGGCCATCGCTCACGCGGATCTGACCGCAAGCTCCCCCCTCCTCGGCCGCGCCGAGGGCTGCAACCACGCTACTCTCCTCTCGATTCACACCTGCCGGTGGGGCTCCTCGATTGCGCCAACCCTCCGCACGCGATTTGCGAAGATCGACCAAACGCCCGCGCATCCATTACCACTCTTGCGCGCGAACAGGTTTCGCGCCAGTATGGGTCCCCATATCATGAAGACCACCATCGACATCGCAGACGATCTTTTCAAGCGTGTCCAACAAACCGCGAAGGATGAAGAGACGACGTTCAGAGAGTTGACCGAACAAGGGCTCCGGCTTGTTCTCAAGGAAAGGCAGGTCAAACCCAGGAAGCTGCCGCCGCTCGTGACCGTCAAGGGACGTGGATTGAACGACGAGTTCAAGGACGCCTCCTGGGCGGAACGTCGGGATGAGATCTACCGAGGGCACGGGGCGTGATCGCCGTCGATGCCAATATCCTCGTTTACGCCCATCGGGAGGACAGTCCGTTCCACGACGCTGCAAAGAACGCGATCGAATCCCTGCGTCAGGGAAGCGCGCCATGGGCGATTCCATGGCCCTGCGTTCACGAGTTCATCGCGATTGTGACACATCCTCGCATCTACAATCCGCCATCCTCACTGACCAAGGCCCTCGGTTTTCTCGATTCCCTGTTCGCCTCGCCGCAACTGAATGCCCTGACCGAAGGGCCGGGATACTTCGAGAAGCTCCGGCTTCTTTCGACCGCCGCCAAGGTCAAGGAGCCGCGAATCCATGACGCCCGGATCGCCGCCCTCTGCCTGCATCACGGCGTCAATGAGCTTTGGTCGGCCGACCGGGACTTCTCCGCATTTCAACAACTCAAGACGCAGAATCCTTTGATTGAGCAATGAAGACCGTCGCCCTGGCCGTGGCGCCTTCGCTTCCGACGCGAAGGGCGGGACCCTCGTGTTCGGCGTGGGCGTGTTCGTCTACCAGTGGGTGTTTCGGTGTCCAGCAGCGCGAGAAATGGCATCGACAAGGCCCATCGCCGGCGAACCGGCGGGCTTGGCGCCCGACCTGATCGGGAAATGCGGAATGACCGCCTCTCCCCTGCGACCGGCGGAGCGTGTGACGGTCGATGACCAGCAATACGACGCAGAGTCAGAAATGGGCTTCATCGAGGCACATGAGAAGGTGGAAGTTCTCGCAACCAAGGACACCCGCCTCGTGGTCCGGAGAATTTAAGTTGAAGTTCAATAGAAGACGCTGCAAGAGCGCTTCCAGAGCCGGACATGTCGTTCTCTGTGGTTCTCCTCCCCTCAGTGTTCGCCGTGTTGAAGAATGCGCCCCCAATCCAACCGACGCACACCGCGCGGACAGGGACGTCCGCGCTCCTGGCGGCGACTTCACCCATCCAACCGCCCCAACGCCGCGGCAATCTCGCGTTCGATGACGGGTAATGGGTTCAACGGTTCTTCGGGGTTCTCCACGACGGTCACTTCATTCGTCGCCGGATTCCAGTTCACGGGGCCGTAACGCGCGGGTCCAGGCCGGTTGTTCAGGATGTGGTCCCCGGCGTCGCCCTTGTTGTAGTGCCAGAACTCGTAGGGGAAATGCATGAAACCGTGCGCCTCCATGACCTTGGTGATCTCCAGGCGGTTGCGGAGCGCCGCTTCGCTGATGAAAGGTGAACGCATCGGCGTCTTCTCACTGATCTCCAGATAGGGGCCGCCACGGTCCAACTCCACCCCGCTGTCGCGATCGAACACGGAGATATCTATCGCCGAACCGGACATGTGCGTGCCGATCTTGGGCCGATTGGCGACCATCACCATCGCCCGTCGGAAAACCAACTCGGAGGGCGGGGTCGAGCCGCCACACTCCCAGACGCACTTCCGCACGATCGCATCAAAGACCTCCGGCTTCCGCACGAGCATCCCCTGCATCTCCAGCGAACGATAGCCCTCCTCGATCTTCAGGATCCACCCCCGCTCGTTCATCGCTCGACCGATCCGGATCACATCCTCAACCAGGCTTTCCCGCAGAAAAAAGATCCGGTCCAGATCGCCGGCGATCTTGCTGTCGGAGAAGAGCATTTCCACTCCGGCCGCCGCAACGGCATCCGGCAGCGAGGCGAACCCTTCGCCGCACTCCTCGACCGGATAGGCGAACAGTTCCTCGACCATACCGTGGCCAAGCTCCAACTGCCGCGTCCAGTATTCGCGATGTTCCTGTTCGTTGGGAGATGACATCGCTTGGTTTCCTTCAGGGATTTATCACCACGGCGTCGCGATCCGCCTTGGCCGCCAACTTCAAACGCCCCAACAACGCCTTCACCCGCGCCGGCTCCCGCGGGGCCAGGTTGGTCTTCTCGGAAGGATCTTTGGCAATGTTGAACAGCTCGATTGACTGCTTCGGCTTGGTCCCGCTGACGATCAGCTTCCATTCGCCGCGCCGCAACGAAGTCGCCCGCCAGCGTGGGCCAGCGATGTAGATGTCGCGCTCCGGCAACTCTTTCCCCTTCAGCAGCAAGGCCGACAAATCCCTGCCGTCCCATTTCAGATTCGGATCCGCGTCGTATCCGGCCAAGGCGCAGAAGGTCGGCATCCAGTCCGGAACAAAGACGGGCGTGTCGTTCGCGCCGGCGCGAATGCGTCCGGGCCAGGAGACGATGGTCGGAACCCGTGTGCCCCCTTCATAAATCGTCCCCTTGCGACCCCTCAGTGGAAGGTTGTTGCCGGGAAGTCGACCATTGGGGCAGTTGTCATCCGGATACTTGAGGTCGTTGTTCTCGGCCGTGCTCCCGCCATTGTCGCTCGTGAAGACAAACAGGGTGTTCTCGCGCCGCCCCGTCTCATCCAAGGCCCTGAGAATGCGACCAACCCCAGCGTCGAGATGCATGACGCTCGCGGCGTAATGCCGCGCCACGTCGCCCTTGATGGAACCAGGCGCCCTGTCCACCCATTCCTTGGGTTCCTTCAATGGCAGATGAATCGCAGTATAAGGAACGTAGAGGAAGAACGGGGTTTCGCCGCGGGACCGAATCCACTCCACCGCCTCGCCGGTCAGCAGATCGGTGACATGTCCCTCCTCCTCAAGCAAATTGCCATTGCGATGCCAGGTGACGGAATACTCGCCCTTCTTGTAGCGATGATTCCAGGGACTCACCCCGCCCGCCAGGGAGCCATAGGCATGGTCGAAGCCGAACTTGTTGGCCCCCCACTCCGGTTTGGAGCCCAGATGCCATTTGCCCGTCAAACAGGTGTCGTAGCCCTTCGACTTCAACGCCCTCGCCAACGTGACAGTGTCCCACGGAAGCCCGCGCGTGTTGATCGGCGTGGTCACCCCAAAGCGGCTCCAACACCGCCCCGTCAACAAGCCGGCCCTCGTCGGACTGCAAACCGGCGCGGCGTAATGCTGTGTCAGCTCAAGATTCTCGCGCGCCAATTTGTCGAGATTCGGCGTCGGGGCATTGCCGCCGTGAAAGGCCACATCCGCCCACCCCAGGTCATCGGCGATGACAAAGACAAAGTTCGGTTGCGACGCATCGGCTTCAGCCTGTGGGACCAGAGCGAGCGCAGCGACGATGGCGACGAATCGGCAAACGAGACGTTTCATGCGTGCAATGCATACCCCCAACCGGAACGGAGCGCACGATCGGATTTGAATTGACCCCGCTCCGTCACGCCGAAGCCCGCTTCAAGCGATCCCCCAGGGCGCGCCACTCCGGACCGGGCGGCAGCGCCTCGGCCACAATCCAACTCCCCCCGACGCGATCCGCTTCGTGCAGGCTGGCATAAAGCGCCCGCGCCGCCGCGGCCGGGGCGGACGGCAGTCGGATAATCTCCTTCCACCCCCCGACGGTCGCCTTCGAGCCAAAGGTCACCAGGCATGCGTCCGCTGGATCGACCTGCAACTCCTTCAACCGGTCTGCAAGCTCCGCCTCGTTCGTCCATTTCAAAACAATCAACTTCGCCTTGGGCGCATAATGGCGCGACAACTGCCCCGGACTCCGCAACGGAGCCGGATTGGAAGCGTCCTCGTCCTTCTTCTCCTCCTCCATTCTCCCGACGCCCGCCGACTCCCGCTCCCAAACCCGCAGCAACTCCCCTTCCCCGATCATCCCCGGCCTCAACACCACAGGACGGTTTCCGGTCGCATCAACCACCGTCGATTCGATCCCGACGTCACAGGCGCCGCCATCGACGATCAACGGCACACGGTCCGTCATTTGCTCCGCCACATGGGCCGCCGTGGTGGGAGAAAGTTGATTGGAAACATTGGCGCTGGGCGCAGCCAGCGGGAATCCGCATTCCCGAATGACCGCTTCAAAGAAGTCATGACGCGGCCGCCGCAAACCGACCGTCTCCCCGCCCGCCGTGACGACATCAGGCACTTCGTCAGCCCGCTCCACGACCAAGGTCAAGGGCCCCGGCCAGAATTCGTCAGCGAGACGCGCCGCCAAGACCGGCCATTCTCCCGCGCACTCCCGCGCCATGGCGACATCCGCCACATGGACAATCACCGGATTGTGCGCCGGCCTCCCCTTGGCCTCAAAGATTCGAGCCACCGCCTGCGGATCCAGCGCATTCGCCGCCAAGCCATAAACCGTCTCCGTCGGCAAGGCGACAATCTCGCCCGCCCGCAGCAATGCCGCCGCCTTTTCCACCGCCCGTTGAAACTTTCCCGGCGTGGTGATCGTTATGACTTCAGATTTACGGGACATGATATCGAATCCGCGGCGAAGATGGCCGATTCCACCGGAATTGGGCAATCCTTCGCTGTCGTTCGTTTGAATGCCAACCAGCGAAAGCTGCCCGGCGCATCTCCCCGAATCCAATTGCCGTTCCCACAAAACACCACAACCAACAACCCCAACTGAAATACAATGGACTCAAACTTAAGTGACATTGGCATCTACGCAGGACTCCTCGCCCTGTTCTGCATCTTCCTCGTCGTCATGCTTTCCCTCAAGAAACAGGGAGCCAAACCATTCCAAATCGGCCTGACCGCGGGCCTGGTCGGTATTTTCGTCGGCGTTGTCGGCTCCTACGCCGGCATGCGCGTGATGAAATACGACCTCATCAGCTCCGAGGTCCCGCTCCAGGAGCAAACCGGCGAAGCCCCTGGCGGTGGCGGCGGCGGCGGCGGCGGAGCTGGTCGCGGTGGGTTTGGCGGCGGTGGGGGCGGTGGGGGTCGCGGCGGGTTTCAACCCTCGCCCTCCCGGGAATTGACGTCATTCGTCCGCAAACTGGACCTGCTGACCGGAGACGTAAAAATCAGCCTCTCCGACGATCAAGGCAAAGCCGTCAAGGCCCTGCTCGAAGGCATCCAGGAAGTCCAGGCAATCGATGACGACACGGCCAAGCAGATGCTGGAGACGCTCACCGACAAGCTTTCCGATGAGCAGAAAGCCAAGCTCGAAGCCGTCAGCCTGCCCCGCACCCGCGGCAGCTTCGGTCGCGGCGGCGGTGGCGGCGGCGATTCCAATCCATTCGTCGAGGACGAAAACGCCAAAAAAGCCTGGGAAAGCCTCATGGGCAAACTCTGACGCCCCACCCAATCCCATCAGCAAGGCGGCCGGCTCCAACCGGCCGCCTTTTCATTTGCCCTCCCGCAACCCGCACCCCGAAC
>CAZFLK010000143.1:0-15255 GCA_964519245.1 uncultured Verrucomicrobiota bacterium | reverse complement strand
GCAACCTGAGCGCAGCCAAGGTCGCATTCCATACCGGCGCGCCTTCAGTCCGAAGGCTGCTGCGGCTGGCCCCGGCGACGGGACACAACCGCGATCCGGAGGCCGGGCTATGACATTCTCGAGGAGCCTTACCGCCCCAACTCCACCCTGAAGTCCAGGCGACGGTATACACAAAGGCCGTCCACGTCCTCGCAGGCGTAATAGAGAGCATAACCGGTCAACACAGCGTCGACGTCGCCGGCATCGCTGTCCCGAAGCGCTTCAAACTCCACGCTGCGAGGCCGGTCGCTGACCGGTCCGGCGTCGTTGGGAATCTCAAATCGTTGCCGCTCCAATTTCCATCCCTTCGGCGAATCCAGCCAAATGACAGCCCCCTCGGCTTCGCTGTTCCAGTGCGCCTTGATTCCTTGATTCGGACGAAAGACCAAGTGCACCCGTGCCGCGGTGGAACTGCCTTGGGTCGCGGGCACAACGGTCGTTTCAACCGCGATGAAACCTTCGGCGTCCCTCGCGACCCGGCCTGAAGGATCGGGATTCAGGACGACGTCGCCCCGAGCCTCAAAGCGCTTCAACGGCCTGGCAAACTCGGCGCCGCCGGGCTCGACCACCAACGGAACCGGGCTCCCCCCGCGCTTCTCAATCGCCTTGCGCGCCTCCGGCACCCAGTCGTAGAAGGCATAAGGCTTGTCCAGACGCGGGCCATATTGCTGAATCCGCCGCCGCCAGATGTATTGATTGGGATCGATGGCCAACGCCTCGGCCCAATTGGCAACCGCCTGGGCGAAGTCACCGTCCCGCCGCCCCGCCGAATCGTAGCGTCGCCGATAAGCCACCCCCAATCGGAAACGCAGCCAGCCGTCGTCGGGAGAGCCAGCCTTCGACAATTCGAGCATCTCAATCCCCGCCGTGAGTTGCCCGGCATCGCCCCACTCCACCAGGTCCAACGCCAGATCCTTGCTCTGCGCAGCGTCGCCCGCATCGCGTTGCAACCGGCGCCGGATCCAGTCCCTGGTCGGCGTCGCCGCAACCGCAACCTCGGGCTTGGGATAATCCGTCTCCAGGAAATCCTCCAGATCCTCCGGCCGGGCGCGCAGCTTGCGGATCACGCCATGCTCATCGATCAACAGGGTGATCGGCACGGCCGCCACCTGCAGGCGATTGAAGGAATCAACCAGGATCGGCCAGTCCATCTCCTTCCACTGCATGAAAAGCCGACAGCGATCCGCATGCTGTTCCTGGATGATTCCCGCCATCCGAACCGCGCCGGATTCCTGAAGTTCCTTTGTCCGTTCGTACCACCCGGGCACGTGACTTCGACAACCCACTCACCAGGAGGCGAAGATATGCAGGATCGTCTTCTGACCATGAAAGTCCGTGATCGATCGCGGTTGACCATCGAGGTCTGGCAGGGCGAACGGCGGAAACACCTGCCCTTCCTTCAACATTGCTGCGTCGGCAACCAGGGGCATGGCAAGCATTCCGATCAAGAAGTGAAGCGCGCGTTTCATGAATGGACCGACCCGTTGCTTCGGTCAGATGCAGCGACATGGCAAGCCTAATCCGACGCCTCAGGCGAAGCCAGACGCTCGTCATGATTGTAGAGATCGAAGCCCCAAAGGGGCTCATCTTGTTTTGCTCGGCTACTACCCAGGCCGTTGGCCAGGGCTGACATAGGGTTGGCCCGTTGGGCCGGAACTTGGCACAGAAATGACATGGGTCCGGCAAAGCCGGACCGGTTGAGATTGCCTCCCACCGCCATGCGCCATAGTGTTCCCAGCCTCAGAAAGCGTTTGGCATCATCCGACAGGCTCCACCCATGAACACACCTTCCTCCCATCCATCCAACGACCACGAGACCCTGAACCGACGCCACGCCCTCAAGACCGGAGCCTTGGCGACCCTCAGCCTCAGCTCGTTGAACTGGCTGACAGTCAGCGACATCTTTGCCGCGGCCGCCTCCGGAAAGGCCGACCTCGAGCCGCTGAACCGCTTTCCCCGCATGGTTCAGGAGTATTTCGTGCAACGCGTGCGCAAAGTCGAGGCCGCCGCCGACAAGGTCCGAGCCGAACTGAAGACCAAGGCCGATGCCGAAGCCTACGTGAACTCCGTGCAAAAGCGCATCGATCAATGTTTCGGCCCCTGGCCGGAGAAGACCCCGCTGAACGCGCGGGTCACGGGAACCGTCGAGCGCGACGCCTACCGCATCGAGAACATCCTCTTCGAAAGCCGCCCGGGATTCCTGGTCTCCGGGAATCTCTACCTGCCCAAGACCGGCAGGAAGAAGAGCCCGGGCGTCATCGGCGTCTGCGGCCACTCCTCCAATGGGAAGGCGGAAACCGCATACCAAAGCTTCTCCCAGGGCCTCGCTCGCATGGGCTACGTCGTCTTCATCATCGACCCGATCGGCCAGGGCGAACGCTCACAGTATCTCGAATTCCACGACGGCAAACCGAAGGACACCATCCGCGTCGGCACCCGCCAACACCTGCACGGCGGCAACCAACAGTTTCTCGTCGGCGAATCACTGGCCTCCTGGCGCGCCTGGGACGGCATCCGCGCCCTGGACTACCTGCTCACCCGACCCGAAGTGGACCCGCAACACATCGGAGTCACCGGCAATTCCGGCGGCGGCACCATGACCACCTGGCTCTGCGGGGTGGAGCGACGCTGGACGATGGGCGCGCCCAGCTGCTTCGTCACCACCTTCCGGCGCAACATGGAGAACGAATTGCCCGCCGACACCGAGCAGTGCCCTCCACAGGTGTTGAGCCTCGGACTCGATCACTCCGACTTCATCGCTGCCATGGCGCCCAAACCTGTCATCCTGCTGGCCAAGGAGAAGGACTACTTCGACGCGCGCGGAGCTGAGGAAACGCTCGCCCGGCTGACAAGGCTTTACACCCTGCTGGGCAAACCGGAAAACATTCGACTGTTCATCGGCCCCTCCTACCACGGCTATTCCCTGGAGAATCGCGAGGCCATGTATCAGTGGTTCAACCGGGCGACCGGCGTATCCGACGCCATGACCGAGCCTGCCCTGACCATCGAGAAAGACCCCACGCTTTACTGCGCGCCCAAGGGACAGGTCGCGTCCCTGAAATCGAAAACGGTCTTCGACTTCACCCGCGACAAGAGCAGGGCCCTGGCTGCCGCCCGCAAGCCCCTTTCCGAAGCGCGCCTCAAGTCGGCCGTCAACCGAGCCCTCCGTCTCCGCCCCCGACAGGGCGTTCCCGATTTCCGCATCCTTCGCCCCCTCGGCGGTCGCTCCTACCCCAGAAAGTATTCCACCTCCTACGCCGTCACCACAGAACCCGGCATCCTCGCGCTCGTCCATCGTCTGAGCGACGAGCGACACTACTCGCGCCCGCCACAAAACAATCGACCGGCAACGCTCTATATCGCCCATCACTCCGCGGATCGGGAACTGCGCGAGGAACCGCTGGTCAGGGACTTGCTGAAGGAACATCCGGAAGCCGAGCTCTTCGCTTGCGACGTCCGCGGCATCGGGGATTCCCGCCCCAACACCACCAACGCCAACTCCTTTCTCAGCCCCTACGGCAGCGACTATTTTTATGCCGTTCACTCGCTCATGCTGGACACCCCCTACCTGGGCCGCAAAACCTTGGATGTCCTGCGCGTCATCGACTGGCTGCGGTCCTTCGGTCATGCAGAGATTCATCTCGCCGGTCGCGGCTGGGGAAGTCTCCCCGCCGCCTTCGCCGCATTGTTGGCGCCGGGGATCACAACGATCACCCTGAAGAACGCTCCGACTTCCTACTCGGATCTCGCGGAGACCGAACACTACAACTGGCCACTCTCGTGCCTGCTTCCCGACGCGCTCAAGTCCTTCGATCTGCCTGATGTTTACGAGGCGTTGAAACCCAGAGGGCTCCGACAAATCGAGCCATGGGATGCCGCGGGCCAACCAGCCTGAGCAATTCCCGCCAACCGAAGGACCACGGACAGCCCTCCGCCAGCGCATCCCGAACGCCAAAACCGACATTTCCGCCCTTTTTCGATGCCCGGCGCCATCTGGCACGGTTTATGCCTCCTCTGAGGGCATGAAACGGCAGCGTATCAAGATCCCCACCCCCAACTCGCGGAACCTGATCCCAGCGGCCCTGCACGTGCAGGTGTTCACCGAACAGGCCGAAGCAGCCTTGAGCCGGAGCCTTCCCACTCGCACCGCCAACCACCGCTCCCTTCCCCCGACTGCGACATTGTACTGAAATCGCCTGTTTTCGTTCAATTTGTCACCCCCGCGTAACAAAACCGGCACGAAACTTGCCGAGCGTGAAAGAACCATGAGCGCAAGAGATAACGAGCCCTCCCCTCGAACAGGCGAACCGCCCGGCATTCCGGCCGGACTGCAGGTGCAAATCCTGACCGAGCAGGCTGAGGAGGCATTCAGCGAATTCCTGAAACAGAAACCGGACGGCAAAGCCCGCGTCAACCCGACCGCCCCGCAGACGCCGGAAGCCGGAGAAAAGCAAGAGTCAACCCGGTCTCGCTGATTTCATTTTTCCGGGAGAAGACCATGCGACTTGTCATAAGGGATGCGCCGTCATAGGGGGAACAAGGCATGCGGCCCGGTTCATAAGGTCCCGCAGATCAACCATCTGCGGGGCCGCTTTCTCTTCGAGTCGCCTTAGCGAGGCATCGGGTCAGGCTCGTCCGCCAGCCTCTGCCCCACGGTCTCCAACAAGTCCTTCGGCCGGAACGGCTTGGCAAGGAAATTGACGCCATAATCGACCTTCAACGCGCCATCCAGCACATCCTTGCTGTAGCCGCTCATCAAGACAACCGGCAGATCCGGCCGCTCGGCTAGAATCCCCCGGGCCAGTTCACAGCCGTTCATCCCTCCCGGCATCACCACGTCCGTCAGCAAGAGATCGATCCCGTCCTTGTGCTCCCGCCAAACCTCGCGCGCAACCACCGCAGTCGTCGCCTCCAGGACTCGGTATCCTCCTCCTTCCAGGACAGTCTTGTTAAGCGTCAACAACGTCGGCTCGTCCTCAACCAGCAAGATTGTCTCGCCATTGGCTTGGCTGCAGACGAGTTCCTGACCGTTCTCGGCGTCGGAAACCGATCGTTCCACAATCGGAATCATGATCCGGAACGTCGTTCCCTCGCCCAGTTGACTGTCTACGTCGACCCACCCCTCATGCTGCTGCACAATGCCGTACACCGAGGCCAATCCCAACCCTGTCCCCTTTCCTACCTCTTTCGTCGAGAAAAAGGGTTCAAAGATGCGGTCGAGAATCTCCTCCTCAATGCCGTCGCCCGTATCCTCGACCTCCAGGCAGGCGTACTCCCCGGGCCTGAGGGCGTCGTCAATGTCCGGTTCGTCCTCGCCAATCGTACGGCAAATCAGTCGAATGAACAGTTCTCCGCCCCTTGGCATCGCGTCCCTGGCGTTCACTGCCAGGTTCGTCAGCAACTGTCCGATCATTCCGACATCCACCATGACAGGCAGAACTGCCTCGTCCATTTCAATCCTGGTGGCCACCGTCTCTCCCAGGGCGCTTTGAATCATGGGAGTGAATTCCTCCACCACACGCTGAAGATGCACGGGCTTGACCGTGACGCTCTGCTCGCGGCTGAAGGTCAGCAGTTTCGAGGTCAGTTCCGCCGCCCGATCGCTTGCCCCCGCGATCTGTTCCAATGCCCGCTTCTGCCTGGCGTCTTCACCGGCCCGGGCCAGCAACAAGCCGGTATGGCCGCCTATGATGGTGAGAAGATTGTTGAAATCATGCGCAATTCCGGCGGCCAACTGCCCAACCGCCTCCATCTTTTGGGAATGCCTCAACTGCTCCTCGGCGCGACGACGATCATCAATGTTCTCATAGCAACCCAAGGACCCGATGATCGCGCCGCCTGAGCCCCGGAACGGGATCGCATTGATGGAGGCAAGGAATCGCGTGCCATCCTTGCGTCGCAACCGCAACTCATAGGCCTCACTTTGCCCCTTGTTGCGTCGCAATATGCGTTGCCGGGCGCGTTCCCAGTCCTCCTCTGCCTGGAACACCTCGTAATGAGGCCGGCCCTGAACCTCCTCCTGGGTCCAACCGGTCATCTCCGCCATCTTCGCGTTGATGTAGAGCACATCCCCTTCCAACCCGGTGATCACCACCCCTTCGACCAACGTCTCCGTCACCGTCCGGAAGCGCGTCTCCGAGGCCCGCAAGGCTTCGGTGGACTCAAGCCGTTCAAAGGCGTCCCCGCAATTCCTCGCCAATTCCGTCAGGATCCTCAGATCGTTCTCATCATAGGCCGTCGGATCGTAGGACTGCGCCGACAACAAACCCACGCTGCGGCCGTTCGATTTCAAAGGCGCATACAACATCACCTCCGAACGGCGATCCTTGTTGCCGAAAGGCAGCAACTCGACCTCCGAATCGCGATTTCTGCGGACCAACTCCGACGCGCCTTCCACAACCACACTGCGCGTCAACTCGCTGAGGGTCAAAGTCTGTTCAGCCGTGGCCAACCGCCGAACCTCTCCATCAAATGTGTCATAGGAGAGCAGTTCAGTGACGACTCCGGTCTCGGCGTCGTATAGGTCGAGAACGAACTCCTCCCACCCGATCAAATCCCGCGCGGCATCCGCGATCAGCATCGCCGCCGCGTGTTTATCCTCTGCGGCGCCCAGTTCGATCGCCAACCGGGTCAAACGCTCCTCCTTCTCCAACTGCCTTCGTATGAGTCGCGTCTGTTGGCGAACCCGGCGCCGCAACATCGTCACCCAGATCACGCCCGTCCCCAACCCCAGCGCCACCAGCAAGATCGCCCCCGCCACCCGGGAGACCGTCCAAAATCTTGGCTCCCGCAAGACGTTGATATCCTCGGCCGTTCTCGGCAGCAGCGTCGCCTTGCTGAGCTGACCGTTGGCGTCGACTTCCAGCTTGCAGGGGCCGACCACACTCACACGCGCGCCCGGCTCCAGCCCCGCAAGCTGCTCCCGCACGGAAGCCCCCGCAAGCGTGAAGACAACGTCCCCCACAAGCATGCGCCGTTCCCCTGCATTCCCAACCCGCTCCTGTCCCAGAACAAGGCCCTCCATTCGCACCAACCTCCCCTGCAGATCGCCCTGGGCGAGTTTCTCCGCCTCCAAGTCCACCTGGTTGGGAACGACGGGAACGGGCGCAGCGCCCCTTCCAACCCTCTTGGCCGCGACGGTTCGCAGCAGGGGCGCCTGTCGCCGCTTCAAGAGACTGCCAACCAGCCGAACCCGGTCTCCAACCGAAAACGCGGTCCCGGATTCGACCTCAGCAACCAAGCCCCAGTATCCTTCCTGGATCACCAGATCCTCGCCTTCAGTCGAGTGCGTCACCGTTCCCTCAACCTGCACAAGCGCCGCATCCGCAACTCCCGCCAACTCGCCGAGGTCGGTCACCGGCAACTCGAACAGGTCCGAAGGCATGGACTCGAGAACCTCCAGACGATCCGGGGAAATGGCCAGAACCTGAGGAACGCCGCTTTGTTCATCCCGCTGACAGATGCCCGTGACGCGGACCACGGAATTCAGGTGCGACCTGATGGGGCCGTCTTCGCCGCGCAGCGAAACAAGCGCTTCAAATCGGGACCCGTGCGCAGGATTGAACTGAAGCCGAAGTTCGCCCTCGCGAATTGATTCTCCCCGCACACGACCGCTCACTGAAACATAAGCGCCCAGCAACGCGGTTTTCGCCAAGGCCGGATACTCCACACTCCGCGGCACGGGCAGGACGCCGCCGCCCATGCGACGCACGCGCCGTTCGATCAACTCCGTCATGTCCGGGCCGGACACGCTGTTGCCGGTCACCTCGACCAACTCACCCGCCCGGAAGACTGCCCGGTTTTCATTCAACCGAATCCGAACCGCCGCTTGCCCGTCTTGAACGAAGAAATGACGCGCCTCCAAATCGAAATAGGTCACCACGCCTCGCAGCCTCGCCGGGACGCCCCTCGCCGCCGCCTCGCTCCCGATCCCGCGCAACTCCCGGATCGCGGTGATGGCCGGCATCAATGCCCCCTGCTCGAGGGGGAACTCCTCTCCTTCCGGCCAACGCGCCGCCACCATTCTCGCGTCGCACCCCGACAGCCGGTTGCCCGACTCTCCCGGACGCAGCCACCCCACCACGTCGACATAATCGTTCTGCAGCACACTCTGAGGTCCTTGAAATTCCGCCCAGATGGCATTCTCGCCGTCATCGACCAGAATATTCAAGCCGCGCTCCCGGCGCACATACATCCCTTGCACTCGAACTCGCCGAACAGGAAGTTCCTCCGCCTTGACGGCCTTCAATTCTCCGATCGGGCTTGCCTCAATGCCAAAGGGATCCTCGGGAGCCATCTCCTCAATCGTCAGATCATCCGCGTTCGGCGCGATCATGAACACGTTCGCGATAACGTCCCGGCTTCGGGCGCGCATGTTCAGGACGCCCCGCACGCGCACAATGGAATCGGTCAACCGTCCCAAGCGCTCATCCATCCAATTGTAGTTGCCCAGGTAAATCGGAAGTTGCTCGTCTCCCACCTGCAGACGCAGAAGCAGGCGCGTCACCCGTTCCTGAACATCAAGGACCACGCCCCGCACTTCCACACGACGCCCGTTATAGCGGGCGTCGAACAGTTGCGCCCCGTCGATCGGCGTGGCTTCCGGCAAGGGGGCAACCCCTGTCTGTCTCACCGATTCCGCCGTAATCCTGAGCCCCGACCAACGATTCACTCCCGCCCCCTCCACTTCCAGCGTCTGCCCCGGCGAAAGCCCGTCGGTTTCCCGGAGGTTGCTAATGATGACCGCTGAATCGCCGATTTGAAGGAAACCCAATCTCAGCGGCGGGGAGAAGCCGGTCAGCGTACCCTCGATGCGAACGCGGTTCGTCCTCCCCAAGGGTTGCGCCGCAAGTTCCTCAATGGAGAGCAACGGCGGGGAGGATTCCGGCGGGGCCGGTTTGTCCGCGCGCTGGGCCAGCGTCGAAGCTACACTGACAAGGGTTAGGACCAAGATGGCCGCGAACTGCTTCGCAGCCGACTGCCGCCGTAAGATAGGTCCTTGTTCACTCATCTGGCTTCTTTCAAAGGAATGCGCGCCGGCGTCCAACTTCCCGGATTATCCACGCCACACCCCCTTGGATTGTTGCTCGACAATAAGGCGCCGCCTTCCCAATTGGCAACTCATCCGTGGCTTCCAAGGCCCAATTCCCGCCTCAAAATTGAATTGAGGCTGCCGCCCATTCGTTTCAATGTGGTTCAAATGACTCTTTGGAAATTTTCCAAGTTTGCTGCAAGTCCGACGCTGAAGGCCGCGGCGCTGGTCGTCGCGCTCCTCCGCTGTTTCGCCGCGCCGGCCAACGCCGCCAATCCCACGAAGGTCAGTTTCGTCAACGACGTCATCCCGGTCCTGACCAAGGCGGGCTGCAATTCCGGTCCCTGTCACGCCAAGGCGGGAGCCGGGCAGAACGGTTTCCAACTCTCCCTGCTCGGCTTCGAACCGGAGGAGGACTACGAACGCCTCGTCAAGGAAGGCCGCATCCGCCGCCTCTCCCCGGCCGCGCCGGATCGCAGTCTCCTGCTGCTCAAGGCCTCGGCCGGCGTGCCCCACGGCGGCGGCAAACGCCTGGCAAAGGACTCCGCCGGCTACCGCGCCCTACGTCAGTGGATCGCACTCGGCATGCCCCCGGACGACCAGAACTCGCCCAAACTCGCCCGCCTGGAAGTCCTGCCCGGACGCCAGACGACTCCGATCGGTTCGACCCACCAACTCCAGGCGCTCGCCCACTATTCCGATGGCAGCCATCGCGATATCAGCCACCTCGCACTCTTCGAATCCAACGACCGAGGCATGGCCGAGGTCAGTGAGGATGGGATCGTCCAAATCAGCTCCACCCCGGGAAAAGTCGCCGTCATGGTCCGTTTCCTCGACCAGGTCGCCGTCTTCAACGCGGTCGTCCCCCTCGGCGCGCCCGTAAAAGAACTGCCCCCGGCGAAGAATTTCATCGATGGCCACGTCCTGGCGAATCTGAAGGAAATCGGCATCCCCCCCTCGCCGGTCTGTGACGACGCCACCTTTCTCCGACGCGCCACGCTGGACATCGCCGGACGACTCCCGACTGACAAGGAGGCTGCCGCCTTCGCATCCAGTGAGGATCCCAACAAGCGGGACACATTGATCGACCGCCTGCTTCAAGACCCCGGCTACGCCGACTTTTTCGCCAACAAATGGACCGCCATGCTGAAGAACCGGCGGGACGACAAGAACGACATCACCTCCAACTTCGCCTTCCACTCCTGGATGCGCGACAGCCTCCTCTCCAACAAACCCTACAACCAGCTCGTCAGGGAACTGCTGGCCGCCACCGGCACGGTCATGGGCAACCCGCCCGTCGCCTGGTACAAACGCGTCAAGGACCCCAAGACCCAGATTGAGGACGTCGCGCAACTCTTCCTCGGCGTCCGCATGCAATGCGCCCAGTGCCACCACCATCCCTTCGAACGCTGGAGCCAGGACGACTACTACAGCCTGACCGCCTTCTTCAGCCAGATCGGCCGCAAACCCACGGCCCAACGGGGCGAGGACATGATCTACCACAAACGTGGCATCGCCGTCGCCAAGAACGTCCGCACCGGCAAGGAACTCAAACCCGCCGCCCTCGGCGACCCAACGCCGGACATCGGCCCGGATGAAGACCCGCGCCTGCGCCTCGCCGATTGGATGGGGCGTGACAACAACCCCTTCTTCGCCAAGGCCCTCGTCAACCGCTACTGGAAACACTTCTTCAAACGCGGCCTCATCGAACCCGAGGACGACATCCGCGACTCCAATCCTCCGACCAACCCCGAGCTCCTCGCGGCTCTCGAACGGCATTTCGTCGAGAGCGGCTTCGACCTCAAGGAGCTCGTCCGAGCCATCACCCAATCCACGGCCTACCAGCTCAGCGCCATCCCGAACGAACACAACATCGTCGATCAGCAGAATTACTCGCGCTACTACCCCAAGCGCATGCAGGCGGAAACCATGCTGGATTCCATCGATGATCTCACCCTCAACCGCACCAGCTTCGCGAACCTTCCGGTCGGCACCCGGGCCATCGCCCTGCCCGACAACAGCTACAACAAGGCCTCCCCCTTCCTTCGCGTCTTCGGCCGCCCCGATAGCTCCAGCGTCTGCGAATGCGAACGCGTCCAATCCGCCAGCCTCTCCCAGAGCCTCCACCTGATGAACGACGCCAGCCTGAAGAAAAAGCTTTCCGCCGGCTCCGGTCGCGCCGCCAAACTCGCCAAAAACAAGAAGTCCGACGACGAGAATATCCGCGAACTCTACCTCGCCGCCTTCGCCCGACAACCCAAGCCCAACGAACTCAAGATCGCCAAGGCTTTCCTCGCGGCCCCGCGAACCGACGCCCAGGGCAAGCCCCTCGCCGATGTGAAAGCCCGGCAGCAGAAATACGAGGATCTCATCTGGGCGCTCATCAACACGAAGGAGTTTCTGTTCAACCACTGACCGATTTCACAGAGCTTCGTCGCGTTAAAATGGACACGAATCGACACAAATCGAGCTTCGACCGCGTCGGTGGAATGAACGGCGCGCCCGTTGTCGCGACAGCGTCTTGGACTGCGGCGCCGCGCGCCGCTTTGCAGCGGGCACCTCGCTCCATCGCGTCGCCCCCCCCCGAACCCGCGCGCTGGAGCGCGGCTGTGTCCCGTGTTCGGGACCAGCCGCAGCAATCTCCGATCCTCCGGGGCTTGAGAAAAGGCCGGACTCCGGAAACGCCGCATCCGATCGAGCGCGACGCGCGACACTACCGGGACAACTGAATTCTCTTATGCGAACAACTCTCCAAGACTTTGCCATCCTGCCATTAGCGCTCCGCCGCTTGGCCATCTACCATCTGCCATTTGCCATGGCTCTTTGCGCCTCCGCCCAATCCGTCGGCCTCCCCGCCCCGCGCCTGCTGACCACCCTGCCCATGGGCGCGCAAGCCGGGACGTCCGTCGAGGTGGCCATCACCGGTCAACACATCGAGGGCTCCAGCGAACTCCACTTCTCCCACCCCGGCATCACCGCCAAGGCTGTGGTCGACAAAGCCGGCAAACCCGTCGCCAACAAGTTCAACATCTCGGTCGCCAAGGACGTCCCGACCGGCGTCCACGAGGCCCGCGTCATGACCGATCTCGGGCTCTCCAGCTCCCGGGCCTTCAACGTCGGCTCCCTGCCCGAGGTCACACGGACCAAGGCCAACACCACGCTGGAGACCGCCATGCCTTTGAAGCTGAACAGCGTCTGCAATGCGACGACAACCTCCCGAGCCGTTGACCACTACTCGTTCGAGGCCCAAAAGGATCAGCGCATCATGATCGATTGCGCCGCCCGCGGCATCGATTCCAAACTCAAACCCGTCGTCATCGTCGCCGACTCCGAAGGACGCGACCTCAAGGTGGAGCGCCTCGGCGGCGTCATCGATTTCCAGGCTCCCACCGATGGAACCTACCTCGTCAAGGTCCACGAGCTCACCTTCCAGGGCGGCCCCTACTTCTTTTACCGCCTCGCCCTCGTGGAAGCCCCGGAATCGGGAGCTTACCAGCGCATGGCCTCGACGCGGACGGTCAGTTCCTTTTCCTGGACGGCCACGGCGGATTCCAGTCCCTCCCAGGAAGCCGAACCCAACAATCAGGCCGCCAAGGCGCAAAATATCACTCTCCCCTGCGAGATTGCCGGCAGCTTCTTCCCTGCCGCGGATGTGGACACCTTTGAGTTCGAGGCCAAGAAGGGCGAAACCTGGTGGGTCGAGGTCGCCTCCGAGCGCCTGGGCCGCCCCACCGATCCCTTCGCCCTCGTCCAACACGTTGGCAAGGACGGCGAGAAGGAGAAACTCACCGACATCGCGGAACTGAACGACATCCCCAGTCCGGTCAAGGTGTCCAGCAATCATTACGCCTATGACGGCCCGCCCTACAACGCCGGTTCGCCGGACATCCTCGGCAAAATTGAAATCAAGCAGGACGGCTTGCATCGCCTGACGCTGCGCGATCTCTTCGGCGGCACCCGCAACGATCCCAACAACGTCTACCGCCTCGTCATCCGCCAAGCGCAGCCCGACTTCGCGCTCGTCTCCTGGGCCATGCACATGGTCCTCCGCAACGGCGACCGCAATTGCCTTTCCAAGCCCATCGCGCTTCGCGCCGGGGCGACCATGCCCTTCGAAGTCGTCGTCGTGCGCAAGGACGGCTTCACTGGCAAGATCGAACTGGGAATGGAAGGCCTGCCCAAGGGCGTCACCGGGGCCGGCGTCCGGATCCCCGCCAATAAGTCCAGAGGCATCATGCTCATCACCGCTGAAAGCGACGCCCCCGTCGGCGCCTCCAGCGCCTCCATGTTCGGCGTCGCGCAAATCGAAGGCAAGACAGTGCGCCGCCCCGTGCGCATGGCCTCGATGGCCTGGCCGGTGAAGGACCACTGGCAGGAAATCCCCAGCCCGCGCTTGCTCGCGGATGTGCCGGTGTCCGCCACCCGCAAGGAACTGGCCCCGCTCACCATCGCGCCAACCGAGAAGAAGGTCTGGGAAGCCGAAGCCGGGCAGAAGCTCACCATCCCGCTCAAACACACCCGCCGCATGGAGTTCTCCGGAGCCGCCATCAACGCCAAGGCCTTCGGCGCCGGACTGGAAAAAATGAAGATCGACCTCAGCCTGAAAGACGACCAGTCCGAGGCCGTGATCGACCTCGCCAAATACAAGGTGCCCCCGGGCGACTACGTCGTCGCCTTCTATGGCGGCGCCGTCGCCAAATACAAGTCCACCGAGAAAGCCAAGCCCAAGGACATCGCCGACATCGTCGTCACTGAACCCATCCCGATTCGGGTCAAACCCAAGGGGAAGTAGGAGAGGCCGCAGATGGATGCTGATTTGACAACTTTGACGCGTGGCGCGGATGGCGGGGCTTGGGGTCGAAGCTCCAAGCTCCAAGCTCCAAATCCCAAAGAAGCTCCAAGCTCCAAATCTCAAAACAGAGCCTCGGGTGAGACTCCCGCCCCGGCAGGGGCGCTCCGAACAGGTTCCACGTTCATGGGCGTCGATCCACGATTGGACCGCCCCATCCGATCTTCTGGCGTCCCTGCCAGGGGGCGCGGGTTTGCTCGTTTGTTTCCGGTGGTTCCGGTCGCGGCGCGACCTGCACACACCGGCTACCTTCTTCCAGTCCGTCCGGGACTCACCAAGCCCACCGCCGCCCTTTGGAACTTGGAGCTGTGGCCCGCCGTCCGCAGAAATCCATGTTCATCCCCGTCCATCCGTGGCTAAGATAACATCCAGAATATGAACCACTCCGCCTCCACCCCCTGTCCGGGTCCCTTTGACCGCCGCGGTTTCATGCGCATGGGCCTCGCCGGCTTCGCCAGCCTGAGCCTCCCCGGTATTCTTCGGCTGAAGGCCGAGAACGCCCTCGCAGGCAAGAAGGACAACAACGCGGTCATCATGGTCTGGAAACCCGGCGGCTGCTCACACATCGACACCTACGACCCCAAGCCGGACGCCGGCAGCGAATACCGCGGGCCGTTCAGCACGATTCCCACCAAGGTTCCCGGCGTCCACTTCACCGAACTCATCCCCAGGCAGGCCAAGATCGCCGACAAGTTTTCCCTTCTCCGCTCCATGTACAATGGAGCCGCCGGCCATCCCGCCGGTTCCATGCAGATGTTTTCCGGCGATACCGACACCCGCGACAAACCGAAGCCTCGCCTCCCGGATTGGATGTCGGTCGCCAACTATGTTCGCTCGCAACAGGGTCCGCGCCGGAACCCCCTGCCCCGTTACATCAGCGTCCACGGCCCGACCAACTACTACGGCTCCGCCTACCTCGGCGACGCCTATTCGCCCTTCTCCGTCTCCGGCGACCCCAGCAAGCCGAATTTCAAGGTTCCCAACATCGGACTCGACAGTCCCGACGATGCCAAGCGCCTGAGCGAGCGCGTCGCCCTGCGCCAGAATCTGGACCTGCTGGAACGCGCCTTCGACCGCGCCGGCGAACTCGAGGCCCTGGACCAGTTCGAGGTGCAGGCCATGACCCTGCTGACCAACCCCAAGACCCGTGACGCCTTCGACCTCAGCCGGGAAGATGACCGCACCCGGGACCGCTACGGGCGCAATCAATGGGGACAGCAACTCCTCCTGGCCCGTCGCCTCGTTGAGGCCGGCGTTGACGTCCTTACCAGCAGTCTCCACGGCCCCCTCTGCGGGCGCGTCAGCAATTGGGACGATCATGCCGTCAACCATCACG
>CAZFLK010000142.1:0-15350 GCA_964519245.1 uncultured Verrucomicrobiota bacterium | reverse complement strand
AATGCGGATGATCTGTTCGGTCGTGTGTCGGGTCTTCTTCATGGATGGTTTCCTGAGTTTTCCCGGAAAATCATCTCATTCGCAATGGGCCAGTTCGCGGGGGCCCAATCAGTTAGTGGAAGTGACCCATGGCGTCGAGAACGCAGATATAGCTGTAGGGGTCGGACGCCTTCTCGGATTCAGTTCCACCAGCCAACAACTCCGGGCTGCTGTTGAAGCCAATACTGAGAAACTTCTGAAAGCAGGTCAGATCTACATCGAAGGAGACTTCGTAAAGGCTTCCGATGCCGTGTAGGACGCATTGAGGCAACCACCGAAATCAGGCGCAGCGACCACGAGCTGATTCAGTCTGCTTCGACCAAGTATTTCAATTCTCTAAAAGAGGTTCACTTCTTCGTGAAGTTCAGGCCGTCTGCGGGCGAAGTATCTGCGGCGACCGACTATAATCAAAGAAAGACACGCCCGCACGTGAGAGACGAGGCGGTCAACCGAAAAACTGAAGCTCGAACGAAAGGCAAATCGATGGTTCCGAAGAGACGGCAAGAAGCAATCACCAGGCTTGATGACGATGAGATCCTGCGCCGCCGATGCGCGGTTTGCAGACGACCGACTGCGATCACTCATGTGGACTTCGACACGTCAATGGGCGTAGGCGACTGCTGCGTCCACGAACTCAAACTGACCGACAACCTGATCCTTACCATCGGCTCGGGTATCGGCTGGGACATCTTCTCAACCTGGGAGAATCCCCGCCTCAACCGTCGTGAACAGGCGGCGATCAAATACCGAGCCCACAAGCCGTTCAAACTCGACTGACACCAAACATGAAGACCAGGCAATCGAAACGACGCCACAACGTCTACGTTATCGAACTCGCCTCCGCCGTCCTCGATGAGAAGCGATTCGCTGATGAGAACCTCGACTATGACCCGGCCAAGCTCTGCCTCTACGTCGGGATGACCGGGCGAACGCCCGATACACGCTTCGCGCAGCACCAGGAGGCCTACAAATCATCCAAGTATCCCCACCGCTACGGGCGTCGTCTGCGCCCTGAACTCTTCGAGCGCCATAATCCCATGACTTTCGAGGATGCGTGCGCTATGGAGGTGGCGTTGGCAGAAGAACTCAGGAACCTAGGGCACGCAGTTTGGCAACGGTGAAGACATTCAAAGGAACATTGTCATGAATCAACAACGAGCCCGCAACTTGAAGAGCCTGTCCTCGAACGAAGACGCTCCGCCGAAGTTCATGTCCAAGGCGGAGGAGCGTGACTGGGAGAGACAAGCTGCCAGACGGAGAATGAGAATGGAGGCCGGAAGAGCGTCGAGCGACAACGCACGACCGAAGAGGCCAAAGAAGACAAAGCAAGTGAAGAAGAAGACGGTCAACCAAACCGTCCAACCAACCACCCCGACACCCAGGGACACAAGCCTGCTCACTTTGGAACTCATCGAACGCAATATCGACGACCGCACGAACATCGCGGAGTGCCTCAACGCCTTACGAGCCACGTCGAAGCGAGTGAATGAACTCACTGATCGCGTGCTGGCGTTATATGACTTTCCCGATCCCGAGGAGGAGACAGGTGACGATGTATCGTTCACGTGGCCGGGCACGGCGATCATGCCCGGGCAGAAAGCTCTGTCGAACGATCACTTTGACTACGAGCGCGGCGTACTCAGCTTCCTTGGCTACCGAGTCGGACGCAGTGGAGTCGGTAAGCGCAAGCGGCATGCCGTGCTCGTCTACACCTTCAACGACCGGCTTCCAATGGTGGGTTCGCTGGAGTATATGGAGGAGTGGGGAAAGCCAAAGTCCGGCAAACGTTTGAAGAAGATGGCTGACTCGTTGGCGAGTTTCGCTCGGAATGGCCAAAGCAACGAACGCCAAGACATGTCGGAAGCTGTCAATCAATGGATCGACGATCTCGCGTGGCTCAAGTCTGAGTACTACGACGGGAAGTTCGACCGCAAGTTCCGCTGGCCAAGGCCAAGTTGAGAACCTTGGTATCTCGGCAAGGGACTCTGCGATCAGGGCTGTGACACTTTTTGTGACACTACTGAAAAATGCTCAACCCCCTAGCAATCTCAACAAAACCGCTGCTCCAACCAATAAACACGGGGTTCTTGCGCAAGCTATGAATTGCAAAGAAACCTCCTGAAATCGCGAAATGGCGAAACCTAAATCTGGCGCGTCTGCCAATTCCGCCACTCGCGCATCCGGGGCGTAATCTGGCGCCCCTCGCGCTCGCGCTCAAGCGCGGAGTTGGTTTTGAACTCGGGCGAAGCGCAATCAGTTTCGGGGTGTTCATCTCAGCCCGCCCGCTGTCATTCAATTGCCTCCAACGCAGCCAACGCGCCCGACACGGATGCAAAAAAATGATTTCACAGTGTATTGACAAACCCGCCGATTCTCCTATGGTCTGCCTCCTTCGGTGCCTCCATAGCTCAATTGGTAGAGCAGTTGACTCTTAATCAATTGGTTCTAGGTTCGAGTCCTAGTGGGGGTACCAATTTTTTTGTACACGCCCCCCCCGCGCAACCCACATCCGCCCCCCAGATTCCGACATCAGGGGGACATATCCGGACCGAAGGTCTCATGCGCCCGCGGGATCCAACGGCGGCTCGGTCAAGGCGCCGCATGGTTCAACGACCGGGATTCCCATTCCGCGAATGCTGCGAATAGGCCGCTCGAATCCATTCCCCTCGCGTCTCGAAACGGGCCGCATTCTCGCCTGGGAGAATCCTCTCCCACTGAAGCCGCGTTCCGGCATCGAGCGGCCTGTCCAATTCCACTGCGTGACCGGGGTGGGCTTCGCAATACTGCCCCGCGATCGGCTTGGCCTTCGGTTGATCGTCTGGGTGCAAACCATGAAGACCGCCCCGGGTCCCGAACCACTGAACGGCCGCAAAGTCACGGGATCCGGGAGCGACATCGCTCACGTAGATGGTCGCAGAACCGTCCCTGTGCAAGCGACGCTGCAGTTCGCCAACCTCGACGTCCTGCACGGCAACCGCATCATCAATCGCCGTGGCCGCCGCCCAACCCGCCGCCTGCCCCAGCGAAGTCCAGATGGGTTCCAGGCGCACTGCGCCGAACCCGAAGTGACTGGCGGAACAGGCGACCGGCACAAGCAGGTTGCGCGTCTTCTGCGGCACGATGACGCCATAACGGATCTGATAAGGCGGCACGGGCTTGTAGAACTCGCCGTCATGTTCGCCGTCGTAGCGTGTTCCCGTCCTTCCCGTGCCATGGCAATTGTGCACGTAATCGCCGATCGCGATGCTATCGGTGTGCAGGGTTCCGCGAGCGTCTCCGGGTGTTGGCAACGTGTCGCGCCCGGTGAACACATGTTGTCCGACCATCCGTCGAGCCTCGCGGATATAGAGCCGCGGCGAGATCCCGCCGGTCTCGGGAAATTCATCCCGACAGAAGCCCCAGGAGCGGGCATCCGCGCGGATGGTCTCGGGCGCTGCGGGGTCATCCTGCAGAAAATGGAGCAAACCGAGGTTGTAGTATCGATGTTGCTCCACGATCTGCGCACGCTGAGCTGCGCTCCCATTGGGAT
Organism: uncultured Verrucomicrobiota bacterium; assembly: GCA_964519245.1. Taxonomy (GTDB): domain Bacteria; phylum Verrucomicrobiota; class Verrucomicrobiia; order Limisphaerales; family JAYPEY01; genus JAYPEY01. The sequence goes on along the minus strand of CAZFLK010000142.1, from coordinate 11,782 downwards.
AGCCATCGTTGATGTCCGGCATGCTGAGCCGCACCGGCGCGTGCGGCGTATCATTCACGTCCGTCTTGCCGTTCGGCATCATGGGCAGGTGCGCCCGGAAAATGCCGTCGCGCCTCGGAGAGAAGACCTTCTTCAACCGGCCGGATTCAAAATGCCGCAACACGCCTTCAAAATCCTCACGCCGGTAGCCTTCCGGCCTCGGCGCCAGCAACTTGTTGGACTCCACCTGGGTCATGATGAAGCGGAAGTTGTAGCCCTGCACTTGACCATCCGCTCCGCCCTGCGCGTCGCCAGCCATCGACTCGTCGTAGTGCGAGCGGGATTCGCGGCCAACATGAAAACTCTCCCCCGCCATCGCCATCAGATCGCCTTCGTAGCTGGCGTCGATGAAGACCTTCGCTTCAAGGCGAACCTCCCCGCCATCCGCGGAACGAAACACCGCTTCCCGGATGCGTCGCCGGCCGCGACGCCAATCGTCGAATTCCAATCGGGCCAAGGTGGACCCACGAATCACTTCGACGCCCTGCTCGGCCAACATCGCGACAAAGACGCGACGATTCACCTCCGGTTCCCCCAGCGTCCCTCGCCAACTATCCTCAACCTGCCGCGAATCCGCGCCGTCGTTCCGGGCGTAATCTTCCTCCACCCGGTCCGCAAACTCCCTGAAGAAACCCGTGAGCGCCTCGAACGAACGAAAGTCGGAATAGGACAATCCGCTGGTCGTCAGTCCGCCGATGCGTTGCGTCGGTTCGACCAAGGTCGCCTTCATGCCCCCCTTCGCAGCGCTGACCGCGGCGGCAATCCCTCCCGGCGTCGCGGCATACACCAAGACGTCCCGGCCGGCCGGATGCGCGGCATTGACGGCAATCAACGCCCCGAGCAATACGGCGAACACCTTCATCCGCGGACAATCTTACCAATGTCCATGGTGTAGATCCGCCGCTTGTCACCCGCGTGAGTGGAGTCGAAGAAGACGCGGTTCCCCTGCTGATCGCAACGGGGGTGCAGATCGCAGCGCCACTCGCCCTTGAAACGCGGCGGTTCAAAGAACCTGCCCAGTGTCACCTTGCGGCCTGAGGGAACATGGAAAAGATACAACTCCTGCCTGCGTTCCGGGCCGACCGGATAGGTGTCGTTCAGGATCCATTCGTCATTCGTATTGGGCACGTAGGTGTTGTGGCCGTCGCGAATCATGACGCCCTTGCCGACCTGCGTTGCGCCGCCCACCCGATCCCGAAGCTCAAAGAACCCGGCCGTCTTGCCTCCGTCCGGCAGCGCCCAGGCCGTGATGACATCATCCCCCTTCCAGATGAAATGGGAAAACAAACCGCTGTCGTTCAGGGCGTGAACATTCCCCCCATCAATGTCCGCGGTCAGCGCCCGCGTCAGCCAACTGCCCCGGAAGCCGGTCGCCCTTCCCGGGCCTTTGCGCCAGACCGCCATCTCTTCCGGCGAGGCGACCGGACGCGAGCGATTCAAAAAGATGAAGCGCGTCCCGGAGGGATTGATCAGCAGGTGATTGAACCAATGGAAATTGTCCGCCACCGAGCCGGCTTTCCGCTCCAGCCTGGCGATCTGCGCGTACGAGACGATGAGCTCTGATTCGCCGGTCTTCAGATCCATCTTGTAAATGCCCGCGCCTTCCGGGGCCTTTTCGTAAGCCGGTCCGGGCTTCTTCACCGGATAGCCGTAGCCGGGGCGGAAGAATTGCAGGCGATCGAAGTCCACGCACAGCGCGTAGTCGCCCTTGGGACTCAAGGTGTAGATCGCTCGGGGCAACGTTCTTGTCTTGCCGGTCCTGATGTCATGCACACGCGCGACAAAACCGTCGGGGCCGTGATCGTTCCAGATCACTTCGCGGTTCGATCCCGGAACCCATTGCAGCATGCAGCTCTGTTGCCAACCCCAGGAGGTCGATTGGCCGATCTCTGTCCACCGATTGCCCTTGGCCAGATCGATCAGGCCGATGCGCAGAACATCCTTCGGCGTAGGCGAACGAAAGAACGTGTCCACCTCGCAGCCCAAGGCATGGCTGCCCGAAGCGTTCACCTGTTGCTTGTCGTAGTAGCCAAACCAATATTGGCGCTCGCCGCTGGTGATGGGACTGGCCGACAATGTGCGGTCCGCGTCCTTTCCTGAGTCGGCCGCAAACACATTCCCAGTTCCCCCGGCGATGGCGCCTGCGGCGAACGACGCTCTGCTGATGAAGGTTCTACGGTTCATATGAGCCCGAAGCATAAACCCGCCTGCAATCGGGGAACAGGATGATCAATTATCGCCCGCCGACGTCCCGATTTCGACGTAGGTCTGCCAGCCCAGTTTGCGATTGCCGAATTCGTCAAGAATGCCAAACCGCAGTCCTCCCTCCCGGTCGGGCATGTCCTGATAGCGATGGAGATGGAAAGCCTCAATCGATGGCAGCAGCTGAAGCTTCTTGAACGTGTAAATGAGCGCGTCCGATTGTCGCTTTTGGTCGGCAAGGCTCAAGGTCGGCGTATTGAAGCCCTGTTCGGACAGAAGTATCGGCCGTTCCGGCCCCAACAACCGGGGCAACAGCTCGAGATTCTTTGGCGTAATGTAAGGAGTGTTGTCGTCGAGCGTGACATTGTCGCACGCGAAGTCCGGGTTGCGCAGGTCCTGCGGATACGGATGATACGCGACGCCCCAATCGAACTTTCCCTCAGCGTTGGCGATCTCACTCCAGAGGCTGTGGAGATCCCGAACCGTGTAGGTTCCGTGGCCGCTGCTTTGCTTCGCCCAGTGATGCGTCAGTGAAATGAAAACGCGCGCATGCGGATCGAACTGCCGAGCGGTGTGGTAAACGATTCGGGCCGAACGATGGTAGGCCTCCAGGTAGCGCGCCAGGGGCTGGTCGCCCATGTTGGTCCAGGTTCCGGCCTGATCGACTTCGTTATGAACGACCCAATTGGCAATTCGCCTTTCAGGCCGCGAGTAGCGTTGCGAAAGGAACGAAACCGCCGCGCGATAATGATGGGCTCCCGCTTCAGTCGTCAGGTCCGGCATGGCAAAGACGCCGCGCGCCTCCGCCTCGGGATGTTTGAGTTCGCCGCCCTTGCGATTGCCAACCAGCAGGATGCAGGTGACACCAATGTCGTTCGCGCAAAGACGTCGAATCGTCACGTCCTTGCCGCGCAGAAATCCTTCGTTGATGTAATAGGTTTGATCCTCGAATGGCCAGGGCCTGCGACCGCGACCACGGGTTCGCGACATCAGCGCGTCGATCACCACATTGACCGTCGCGTGATGAACTCCTAGCTCAAAGATCGGGTGGTCATCGCGGTTGATGACCGGCACGCCGCCAATTCCCTTCTGGCTGCCTGCAACCGCCTTGGACAAGGCCGCCTGCCCAGCCGGAACGGCGGTTCGGGAAGGCCACTTGGCATGCGAGGCAATTCGTCCGCCCCTCGTTTCCAAACGCCAACGCGAAAGCGCCCGGTCACGTTTCTCCTTGCCGGCAAAACGCGGCAGTTCGATAGCGAACCGCATCCACTCGGCGACCTGCAGCGTGGGAAATGGAGAGTCCCGATGATGGCTGGACGCATGCGCGGGCAACTCCGCCAAGCGCACCGGCTGCGAAGACCCGCCCGTGATGCGAATGCGGTTCATGCCAACCTCGACCTTCTCGATCTCGCCCGGATAGGAAGCGCGCAAATACTCCAGCATCGCCGACGCGTCCGCCTCGCGATCCGCCCTGATTCTGTCACGCGCCCTCCGCGCCAGCGCCTCCGCCTGGTTCGGCGGACGCAACTGAAATCCGCGAACTTGCAGGCTCGAGTCGAGCCGGGCCTTGAGCGAGAAGTGAAAACGGGTCTCGATCGCCGGCAGTTCCGACAACTCGATTGAGAAGGGCTGCCAGGTTTCCGCGAGTGGAATCGGTTTCGAGCCCACAAACGTCATCTTCCCCTCCGCGTCCCGGAAGCGCACCGCGAACGATTCCACGCCGCTCGGCGAGAAGTATTCGAAGGCCAGGACCCTGTGCTCTTCGGGAACGGACACCGGTTGACTCCAAAAATGAGGAGTCGAACCGCTCACCGTGATCTCTGAAACCGCGGCGCCGCGCGGTGTGATCGTCACATCCCTTCGAGGCCCCATCTTGAGAGACGTGGCGGCTTGACTCGTGAACGCGAACAGGAGGGAGACCGCCACTCCGAGCCGGCAAAGACAGCGTCCAGCCATCCTTGCGGTTGTTGGATGCGGATAATCGCTGCTCATTGCCCCGTGGGTTCCCGGATCTGGAACCGAACTTCAACCGACCGACTACACCGCGCTCGGATCGGGATGCTTCCAGGCGCCTCGATAGGGGCGGGCCAGCCTTTGGTTGGCCTCGTCGTCGTTCTTCACCCGATGCGTCCGGGGATCGAACTCCAGGGCGCGGCCCAGTTTCATCGAGGTATTCGCCAGGAAACAACAGGAACTTGAAATGTGGGCCTGTTCAATATCCGCAACTGGCAGGATGCTGCCGCGGTTTTCACGCGCGTGGAGGAAATTCCGCCAGTGCGCGCGCATGGCAGAGGCCACATGCGCCTCCAACCGCCACTTCTTTTTCTCCTCGATCTCTTCCGGATACTTGTCCGTCTCAATCAGCGCCTTGCGGGTCTTCGCGACCTTGCCCGTGGCGTGAGGAATCCAGTCATAGCGAAACACACCGCATTTGAGGACGCCATGCTCACCATGGATCGTTCCGAACCATTGGAACTCCGGGTCGGGCTCCGGAGACTTGCCCCACGTTCGATGGTTCCAGGTGACGTTGAAACCGTCGTGCTCGAAAATGGCCGTCTGGGTGTCGGAGATATTCGCCCGCGCCTCGCGATCCGCCAGGATGCCGCCCCAGGACGCAATGCGCTTGGGCCACCCCAGCCCCAGCATCCACCGGATCATATCGTACATGTGCACGCACATGTCCCCGACAATGCCATTGCCGTACTCCATGTAAGCGCGCCATCCCCGGGGGTGAATGATGCGATTGAACGGTTGCATGGGCGCCGGCCCCGTCCAGTTCTCAAAATCCAAATGCCCCGGCGCCGGAATGTCGGGCGCCTGCTCCCGGGTCAAGCGGTTCCGCATGTGCCACCAAACCCCAACCTCCACCTTCTCCACTTGACCCAGAAGTCCTGCGTCAATGATCTCATTCTTTGCCTCCACGAGATGCGGCGTGCTGCGACGCTGCGTATTGACCTGGACGACACGGTTGTACTTCCGCGCGGCGGTCACCATGGCCTGACTTTCCACGACGTCGACGCCCGTCGGCTTCTCGCAATAGACATCCATGCCCGCCTGCATCGCCGCAATGGCCGGGACGGCGTGCCAGTGATCCGGCGTGGAGACCATCATGACTTCCACGTCCTTCTCCGCAATCTGCTTGCGAAAATCCGAGTATAAGCGAGGACGCCTGCCCGACTTCTGGCGGGAAGCAACCAACCCGGCCGCCTCATTCAATATCGCGCTGTCCACATCGCACAGCGAGACTACCTCGACAGGAGCCACCTGGAGCGCGCGAAGGAGACTGCTCTTGCCATACCAACCACAGCCGATAAGCCCGACGCGCAAGGGCTTCTGCGCGGCAAAGGTGGTCGGAACAATCGATGCAGCGGCCGCGGCGGCAGCCGCGGACTTAACGAACTGACGACGGGCAAGCGAAGTCGTTTTCATCTTGCAGTCAACGCGAGCGGAAGATCTCACTGGTCAGGCAGGCGCGAATGAGGGAGCGAAGGCCCAGGCCTTCCCGCTGAACGCGCTCCTGTATTTCATCAATCTCGAATTGGTCGAGCGCCTCCATGTGGCGACCGATCGCATAAGTGAGGACCTGGGAAATGAGATGGCGGGTGAAGGGCGTCCCACGATGCGCGATCAGGACTCGCTTGAACTCGGCAAAGTCACTGAATGTTTCCCCGGAAGGCAGCTTGCCGGTGGGATCGACTTTGTGTTTTGGAGCCTTGCTGCTGGGCCGGGGATAGGCGTCGCGCCACTGCCCGATCGGCCCAAAGTTCTCCAGCGGAAATCCCAAGGGATCGATTCGCCGATGGCATTCGAGGCAGGTCGGAGAATCGCTGTGCTTTTTCAGGCGTTCACGAACGGTGGTCGCGCCGCGAACATCCGTATCAATCGGGGGCACCTCGTCCGGCGGCGGCGGCGGCGGCGTTCCCAGAATGTTCTCCGCCACCCAGACGCCACGGGTAACCGGCGAGGTGTCGACGCCGTTGGCGCTCACCGTCAGCACGCCGGCCATGCCAAGGACGCCGCCGCGACGTTTGTTGCCGGAAAGGGAAACGCGCTGAAATCCGTCGGCAAGCCGCAATTCCTTCTTCTCCGGCAGGTCGTAGAGTTTCGCCAACTTCTTGTCCACAAAGGTGTAGTCCGAATCCAGGAAATCGGCGACAGGCCCATCCGAGCGCAGAAGGTGATCGAAGAAGCGGCGGGCCTCCCCCTTCATGGAGGCGGGCAGGTCCTCGGCGTAGTAGGCGCGCGCGGCCCGGCGCGGAGGCGGCTGACTGCCGAGTTCCCGGAGGCCCAGCCAGCTGTCCAGGAAGCCTTCAACGAAGCGGCGTGAGCGGGGGTCATCCACGAGTCGGTCGATCTCGCGTTGCAGGACCTCCTCGCCCGTCAGCGAGCCATCCTTGGCGGCGCTCAAGAGGGCTTCATCGGGCGGAGCCGACCACAGCGCATACGAGAGGCGCGACGCCAGATCGTAGGGACGCAAGCGGGGCTCCTTGTCCGGAGTGACCTCGCTCAAGTAGAGAAAGGACGGGGAGCACAGGATCATCTTGACGGCATCCAGAGCGGCTTGCCTCGGCGACGCGCCGCCGTCCAGCCCGTGTTCATACGCCTTCCGAATGCGTTTCCGATCGTCGTCCGCCAAGGGGCGACGGAAGGCCCGCGCGCCGAAATCAAACAACTGCTCCACAGCCCGCTCTGCCTGAAAGCCGTCCTTCCCGAAGACGCTTCGCTCCTCGGCGGCGCCATCAGGCTCGACCAGCGGTCCGCGGATCTTGATCTCCGAGATGCGGATGTGCGGCAGCTTGCCTTTGCGCAAGAGGTCCGTGCGACTGACATCGCCGCTTTTCTTCCGCCCCAATTCTTCCTGGTACCGCTTGTTGAGCTGAATCACCGACGCGCGGGATTCGTAGGCCCCATTGGGAAAAATGAAACGCGGCGTCTGCCCCTTTTCGAGCCATACGCGAAACGTCTGCCAATCCGGCTCGTCGTCCGGAAGGACCACCGGATCCGCCAACCTGGGTTCAACCCGCTGCGGGTAATGGATATGCCCCTTGCGGGCATCGCCCGGCACAATGCCCAGCAGAAAGGGCTCCGAGAAATCCATGCCCAGGATCTTGGGATCGTAATGCGTGTCGCGATGCATCGCCTGCGCCAACGCCGCAACCTCGTAGAGTCCGGAAACAGGAACGCCCTCCAGGAAGTCCTCGATATGACCGTAGCCGCCCTGTCGCGTGTCGGTGTTGGGCTGTTCGTAGATGCAGAGGTAACGATACTTGAACGCCGCCTTGTGAGGGCCGGACAGTTCCTCATACTGCCGGAAGTTGCCCTTGAAATGCCACGTCTTGGGCTCCATGGCGGGCCGGTTCAAGCGCAACTCCACCAAGCGATCCGCCGCCTGGAAGTATTGATCCAGCAGGAACCCGGAGGTCACCAGGCTCTCGCCGATATTGTCCATGTGACGACTGGTCTTCTCCTTGGGAAACTCCTCCGTCAGACCCAACGTGTCGAGACGCCGCCCGAAGAGACTCTCCAGGGTGATTTCATACTCGCGATTCGACAGGCGCCGCATCACTGTGCGCCCGCCGGAAACGCCGAATTGCTCCCGCGCCGTCCGAATGGCCGCGCGCAACTCCCGGACCAGGGCCAGTCGCTCGTCGTCTGTTGGCTGATCCGCCTTCTCGGGCGGCATCTCCTTGAGTGTGACCTGATCGATGATCTCCTTCGCCGAAATCAGGTCCTCGGGCTTTTTCAACGGCAAGCGAAAGCTCTCGAATTCGCGCTCCCCTTTCTGGAGGGACGAGTCGTGGCAATCATAACAGTAGCTCACCAGGAAATTTTGAACGTCCTTCGCACTCGCGGAAAGTCCCGTCGCCAGGATCACTGCGACCAGGCATAGGGACTTCCACGACAAACGGATCAACGAACCCCGGAACCGCGGCGCGACGAAGCATCGACGCGCTGCCGCGCAACGAAGCGTCACGCCATCACTGCGCTTCTCCATGACTCCGCTAGTCGCGCTCAACTGAAGGCGCCCGTGCTGGTTCCGAAGGCCTCCGCCTCCAGCCCCATGCGTTGAGCGATCTCGAGATACAGGTTGCACAGCGGGACCTTGCGGCCTCCCTCGCGCGAGACCTGCTTGAACTCTCCGTGGCGATAGCCGCCGCCGGCAAGGATGATGGGCAGATCCGAATTTGTATGCGAGTGCCCGTTGCCCATGCCGCTGCCAAACAGAACCGAGGTGGAATCCAGTAACGAACGTTCTCCATCCGGTATGTCCGCGAGCCGGCTCAAGAACTTGCCGAAGTGTTCGATCTGGTAGGTTTCCAGCTCAATGAGGTTGGCAATCGTCTCCTCGTCATTGCCGTGGTGCGACATGCTGTGGTAGCTCCGATTGATGCCCAGATGCTGCGGCAGGAAACTGCCGCCTATCTCCAAAGTCGCCACCCGGGTCGAATCGGTCTGGAGAGCCAAGGCGATCAACTCATAAAGCAACGGAAGGTCGTCCACTGTATTCCGGTCGGCCGGTTTCTCAAACGGCGCCTCCGGCTTGGGCTGATCCGCCCAACGCTCCCGCATCTCCAGGCGCTTCTCCACATCGCGAACCGAGGTGAAATACTCATCCAGCTTCGCGCGATCCTCGACATTCACCTTCCCGGAGAGCCCCTTGGCGTCCTCCAACACGGCGTCCAGAATGGAGCCCTGCAGGCGGTTCTGCCGAACCCGCCGGATCTGCTGTTCCTTGGAGTCCTCGACAAAGAGCCTTTCAAACAACGCGGCCGGGCCGGTGATGGGCGGGACCCGCACGCCCGAGCGCGTCCACGCGATCTGGCACCCCCCGTGAATGCCGCCTTCGGAGCCCACCGTCAGCGACGGAAACCTTGTCTGACGCCCGACTTCATCCGCGATGAACTGGTCGATGGTGACATTGCCGTCCGGCATGTCCCGGGCCTGGTGATGCAGCACGCCAGACAGGAAGGTGTGAACCGCGAAGTGGCCGCCGCGCAATCCGTGATCCAACCCGCGATAGACCGTCACGTGTTCACGGTTGGCTTCCAGCGGCTTCAGAAGCGGCGTCGCTTCGTATGCCTTCCCCGCCGTTTCCGGAAAAAAGCTCTTCTGCTGGAACCCCAGGAGATTGCCAATCGCAACGAATCGGCGCGCGCCATCACCCGCTCCCTTGGCCGTGTTGACAGCCGCTCCATTGCCCACGGCGCTGACAGACAACGACGGCAGCCACGGCAAGGCCAGGGACGCGCCCAAGGAACGAAGAACAAACCTCCGGCGATCAAGCTTTGGGGAACTAAACGTGCGCTTCATAAGATTCTCAAGATTACGAGCCCAACCAGCCGAGTATTCAATCGGAAAACGCGGGACGCAAACACGGAATCGCCTCAAAAGCTTGCGCTTGCGCGAACATCGCCTCCATTCAATCCTCTCCACCCAATGCGCATTCGATCCTTGGAAGCCACCCTGCTCGCCTTGCTGCTGGCCGCGCCCCTGGGCGCCTCGCACGCGGATCCGTTCTCGCCGCGTCCCAGGCTTGCCGTTTTGACAGATATCGGAGGCGATCCGGACGACACCCAGTCGCTGGTCAGACTGATGGTCTACGCCAATGAATTCGAGATTGAGGCGCTGATCGCCAGCGCCTCCGGAACCCGCGGCGAACTTGGCAAGGCCATCACGCGCCCCGATCTCATTCACCAGGTCATCGACGCCTATGAGAAGGTCGTTCCCAATCTGGAACGCCACGCTAACGACTGGCCCGCCGCGGTGGAACTGCGCGACCGCGTTCGATCCGGCAACCCGCAGCGCGGTCGGCAGCACATCGGCGACAGCCACGACACCCCCGGCTCCCGATTGCTGCTGGAGCGCATCGACGCCGGTTCGGAAGGTCGACCGCTCAATATCAGTATCTGGGGAGGACAATCCGACCTCGCGCAGGCGCTCTGGCGCGTTCGCCACGATCGCGGCGCCAAGGGCCTCGCAACATTCGTGAAGAAGTTCCGGGTCTACGACATTGCGGACCAGGACGGCATCGCCGAATGGATGCGCGCCGAGTTCCCGGGCATGCGCTACATCCTGAACCAGGCGCCTAAGGGACAAGACAAACGCCGCGCCGTCTTTCGCGGCATGTATTTGACCGGCGACGAATCCCTGACGAGCCGGGAGTGGGTGGAGGCGAACATTCGTTCCCGCGGTCCGCTTGGAGCCCTATACCCAATCAAGACATGGACCGCCCCGAACCCACACGGCTGCCTGAAGGAAGGCGATACCCCATCGTGGTTTTTCTTCCTGCCACGAGGCGGAAACAACCCGAACGACCCCACCCAACCCGGCTGGGGCGGACGATTCGCCAAATCCCCGGACGGGTGTTTCCGCGACCCGAACGCGACAAATTCCTTTGATCCACGGACGACGGTCAGCCGTTGGCGAAACGAGTTCCAGGCCGACTTCGCCCAACGCATGCGCTGGTGCGCCTCGGAGGGGAAGTGAAACCCTCCCGCCCGCCAACAACGGCCGTCGTCGCCGTCCAACATCCGGATCAGTCCGACTCCAAGCCCACGGTGTTCACCGCGATCACGCGATAGCTGTGTCGCTGGCCGGCGACCGCCGACGTGTCGGTGAATTCCATCTTCGTCAGGGGAACCGTCGGTGTGTCGCTGTATTGCAGGCCCTGGAAAATGGGCCGCCCGAATCGATTCTTCCCATTCTCCGGCACGGTCGCTATCCGCTTGCCATCGCGCTCGATGATGAAATGGGCCAACCCGCTTTCGAGATCCGCTTCGGCTTCCCAAGTTAGCTGCGCGCCCTTCACGCGCAGTTTCGTCGGGGAAGGCGGCGGCGTCGTATCGGGAATCTTCGTGTCCTTCACGTAGCGCATCCAGGCCTGGGCGACGCCTTTGTTCGGCAGCCAGACAGCGGCGGAATGATCGCCGCTGAACTCGGTCGCAGGCGTCGCCCGCGATCCCAGCAGCGGGGCCAGCCAGGCTCCCTGGGTCGGCATCCGCTTCAACTTGCCGCCGGACCGCTTCGGCAATCGCGCGGTGAGGCAGGCGTCCAACCAGGGAATCGCCAGGTAGCGCTGGTTGCCGCATTCGTGCGCGCTCAAGGGATCGACCGCCACGCCGATCAAGGCTCCCTTCCCGCGCATCGCGCGGAAAAACCGTTCGTTCATCGGCCACACCCGGGCGAAGCGCCCCTCCTTGACCGTGACGCCTTCCTTGGTCCCGGGATTGCACATGATCGGCGTTCGCAACGCGGCCTCCGGCAGCGCGTGGGGCTTGATGGTGTCTCGGTTCGGATCGGCCTCAAGAAAGGGCACGCCTGAGCGCAACCAGGCGGCGGCCACGCGTTCGGGGTGGAGCATCACCATGCCGCCGGCCCAATGCCCGCCCCCGCTGTGCCCCCACAAGGCCCAGGGGACTTTCGCCAATTCCGGATGTCCGCATTGCCTGCCCAGATCGGCGAGCGCCTGCTGAAACTTCTTGCTGGAACCGTTGCGCGGATCGCACCACATCTGGCAGTTCGCTGACTGCGGTTGCTCGTA
>CAZFLK010000141.1:0-15531 GCA_964519245.1 uncultured Verrucomicrobiota bacterium | reverse complement strand
CCAGGATGCCGATGCTGAAGATCAGCGCGAACAGCGTGATGCGGTTGAGCGTGAAGCCGTAGAGGTAAAAGACCAACAGGGTCAGCGCCAAGGTGGCCGGGATGGCAATCGCCACGATCAACGACTCCCGCCAGCCGAGCACAAACAGGATCAACAGCGACACACTGACGACCGCGATACCCATGTGGAACAGGAGTTCGTTCGATTTCTCGGCCGCGGTTTCGCCGTAGTGGCGGGTGATGGAAATCGTGACGTCATCGGGAATGATGCGCCCCTTCAATGCCTCGACCTTGGACAACACGTCCGCCGCCACGGAAATGGCGTTGGATCCCGGCCGCTTGGCTATGCTCAATGTCACCGCCGGTTCTTCGATCCAGCCTTCACCGGCCTTCGCCCGACCGTTGCCAAAGAAAACGTAGTTGGACGGCTCTTCCGCGCCATCGACAATTTCCGCCACGTCTCGCATATAGACCGGTTTGCCATCGGCGACACCGACCACCACGTTGGCGACGGCTTCCGCGGAATCCAGGAAAGCTCCGGTCTCCACGACAATCTCCTGATTCTGCGACGTGACCCCGCCCGAGGCGTATTGGCGATTGGCCTGCTGGATCATCGGCGCCAATCCGGCGGGACTCAGGTTGCGCGCCGCCAACTTGATGGGGTCCAGCAAGACGCGGATCTGTCGCCTCGCGCCGCCAATGATCGTGGTCTCAGCGATCTGGGTGACCTGCTTGACCGAGTCGTCCGCCTGCGCAACCAACCGCCGCAAGGTCAGGTGGTCATAGCGGTCGCTGTGGAAGGTCAGCGCGAGAATGGGAACATCATCGATCGACCTGGGTTTGATCAACGGAAAGGAAACGCCGTGCGGAATGCGATCGAAGTTGGAGCGCAGTTTCTGGTTCAGTTTGACGAGGCTGCGCTCGACGTCCTCGCCGACCTTGAAGCGCACGATCACGAGACTCTCGCCCGGCCGCGACGTGGAGTAGACGTATTCCACGCCGGGAATCTCCCAGAGGAGTTTCTCCATGGGCCGCGTCGCGCGCTCTTCCACTTCCTTCGCCGAGAAGCCGGGCATCGCGACCATGACATCGATCATCGGGACCTTGATCTGAGGCTCCTCCTCCCGCGGCAGCAGGAAGACCGCCCCGATGCCCAGCAACACGGCCGTGATGACGATCAACGGGGTGAGCTTGGAATCAATGAACGCCTCGGCGACGCGTCCGGCAAATCCACGATGGGGGGGGAAATCGTTCATGAACGGAATCCCTAGTTCTTTCTAACCACGGATGAACACGGATAAACACGAATGGGAACTCTGAAGGAAACAGGCCGAGAGAACCTGATCCGAGCGCCCGGTGAACGGGGACTGATGAACAACCGCTTGGCAAGGAACCGGCGGAGCAATCCGTGTTTATCCGTGTTCATTTCAACGCGACGAAGCTTTGCGGAGGCGGTCCATGGTTCCTCCTCACTGAATGTTGATCGGTTGGCCGTCGCGAAGATCGGCGGTCTTTTCACCGACGACGATCTGTTCTCCCGCGTCGACGCCGGACAAAATTTCGATCTGCTCGCCGAGCGTCTTGCCGACGCGCACGAGCCGCATGCGCGCCTTGCCGTCTTCGCTCACGAAGACCATTTCCAATTGCCCGCGGCGCACGACTGCCCCGAACGGAACGCGAACGTTGGCCGCGCCTTTGACCGGAACGGCAACGCGGCCAAATTGCCCGGCGCGGAAGAACGGGGAGTCGGGAAGATCCAGTTTCACCTGGAGCGTTCGACTCAGCGGATTGGCGCCCGGGGCAATTTCAGAGATCTCCGCGGCGAGAGCGTGATCGGCGTTCTCCAGCTGCACGGACAATCGGGCCCCGAGCGCCAGACGCGAGGCCAACGCCTCGGGAACATCGGCGACAAACTGCAATCCTTCCTCGCCTTCCAACTCCAACACTGGCCGCCCCGGTGTGGCGATGTCGCCCATGTCCGCCAACTTGCGCGCGATGACGCCATCGAACGGCGCGACAACCTGGGTGTATTCCCGCATGGCGCGCGCTTCCTTCTCGGCGGCCGCGGCGATGCGTTGCGCAGCTTGAACAGCGTCGAACTCAGCCTGCGTGACGGCGCTTTGGGCAAGCAGGCCCTGATAGCGCGTCAACTCATTGTCCGCCTGCGCCAACGCCGCCTCGGTCTGTTCCAGCCGGGCGTCGATCTCGACGGCGTCGAGCTTCGCCAACAGTTCGCCCTGCTTCACGCGTTGTCCGATGCGGGCGTTGAGTGAAACGATCCGACCGGGAACCTTGACGGAAATCTGCGCCAGGGTCTTTGCCCGCACCTCGCCGACCACGCTCTCGACGCCGGAGTCCACCTCAACGACGGCCTCAACGAGCGACGCCTCAACGGCCGGAAGTTCCGGCGGAGGGGAAACCGTGTGATCGTCGCCGCGATGGCAACCGGTCGCGAGCAAGGCGGACAACGCGGCTCCAATTAGGACAGCCAGCCGGGCTTTCCCCGACGTTGCAGAACGACTCCCGACGCTGGGTCGACGTTCCAAACCCGTACAACCGTCGAAAACGTTCCAGGGAGCGCGCGCGCTCCCCGGAAGCGGATCAACGCCACCGCATTTTCTCGAATTCACGTCCGCCTCTTCAGTCATTTCTCCACCTTCCTCTCTTCAATCTGCGGCAGCCCGAGCGCGTGGCGCAAGGTGGCGATCGCGATGTTGCGATCCGCCTCGGCCTGTTCGCGACGCACGCGCGCCCCGGTCAGCGCCGTTTCCGCGTCGATCAATTGGGTCGACAATGCCAGCCCCTGCTCGAAACGGACACGGGTCAGGCCCGCGCTTTCCTCGGCCAACGTCACCGCCTTTCGAGCGGCCCTGAGCCGCTCCGTCGCCGCCGTCGCATTCAACCGCGCCCGTTGAACCTCGAAATCAATCTGCAATCGCAGACGCCGCTCCTGTTCGCCCAGCGAATCGGCTTTGGCGGCCGCTTCTGCGATCTTGCCGCGCGTCAACTTGCCATCCCAGAGATTCCAGTTCGCCATCACGCCGGCCGTGTAGCTTTCGCTATGGCCGTTGAACTTCCAACCCCGGTTGTGATCGCCGTTCACGAAGGCGTTGAATTTGGGATAGAACCCGCTGCGCGCCTTGCGCACCCCTGCCTCGGCGGCGGCCTGGTAGCGCGCGAGGGCCTGGAGTTCGGCTCGAAGCGCGGGTTGCGCATCGCCGGCCACGTCCAACATGTCGGCGGGCTCGACGATTTCCACGAGACCATCCGCCCGGCCCAGGAGCTTGGCCAGCGCCCGCCTCGCGATCTGCGCGCCATTGCGGGACGCGACCCGGTCCGCCTCGGCCTGGGCGAGCCTGACTTCCAGATCCAGAACGTCGGTCTTAAGTGCCTTCCCGGAGTTCATGCGCTTGCGCGCGATCGAAACACTCTCCTGAAAGGAACGCACTGCCGCGTCGGCCGCTTCCACAAAGCCGTCGGTTCTCGCGATGACCTGGAACAGCCGCGCGACCTCAAAGCTCATGCGATCCGCAACCGCCCGCGCCGAATGGCCCGCCGCCGCCGCGGTCTCCCGCGCCGCCCTGCGCGCGGAACTGATCTCACCGCCGGTGTACAACGGCGCCACGATCGCGCCGCGCAGCAACAGGTTGTCAGCGTCCGGCACATTGTTGAAATTGAGCGTCGGCCCGAAGGAACGTTGATTCAGGGCCGCGCCAAAGACGCCCACGGGGTTGTCTGTCCGCATGTAGGCGGATTGGAAGGAAACCTTTGGCCAAAGGGCCGAATCGGCCTGTTCGATCAATCCGTCAGTCTCGCGGATACGCTCCTCCGCGATCCGGATATCCGGATTGTTCTCCTGAAGTTCGGCGATGGCTTCGGCCAGCGTGAGAGGGGAGGATGGTTGCGCGGCGGAGGCGTGGGGAACGATGAGGCTGAGGATCACGAGGAGAAGGAAGCTCCGAATCCCAAGCTCCAAGCTCCAAGGAAGCTCCAAATCCCAAGTTCCAAACAGGGCGTGTTTCCGTCGGGCGCCCAGAACGTTGCTCTTCGACTCCTCCGTCGTCGAGGAAAGGGCGTTGCCGAATCCCGCCGGCCGTTGAGATTTGGAACTTGGAGCTTGTTTGAGATTTGGCGCTTGGAGCTTGTTCTTTTTCATCTCTTTCCTTTCCCGGCCCGGCGAATCTCCTCCAAGAGGACCTCGGTGGCGCGGTCACCGGCTGCGGGCAGGACGCCATTGTCATGCAGCATTTCGCCCAAGCTTTCGATCGTCTCGACGACCGGCGTCCCGACCAGCCCCTCGGCGAGATCCATCACCCCGGCCACGGTCTCGAAGACCACGATCTCGTCGCGGACATCCTGCGGCAGCATGAACAGGATGTAGTGGTGCAGCTAGGTCCCGCGTTTGGTCAGCGCGAAGGTGCATTCGCGCTGCGCCGGATCGCCCGGGGCGCTGCCGGTCTGCGCGACCATGTAGGGGCCGCGCTTGTCCGGATGATCCGTGGTCTTGCTCAGCTCCAGCAACTTGAATTCGCTGAAGCGGTTCGAGATGGTCGCGCCGATGCTCATGGCCAGCCTTTGGCTTTCTTCAACCGCAACAGGACTTCCCGTCGCGGGTCAAGCCGAGCTTGCGGAACAGCTTCTCGGGCGGGCAGAACCCGGTGAACCCTGATTGAAAAAGGTTCAATCCGATGAACACCGTGAACCAGACCCAGTTGGGATGGACCCAGCGGGTCAAGGCCACGCTGATCAGGACCATCGTCCCCGCCAGGATTCGTATCGCTCTTTCGGTATTCATGATCACTGTCCGTTGATGTTGATGTCGTCGGAGTCCGTCAATCCTTCGCTCTGACGTCGGCGGGTTTGTCTTTGCATTCACCGCCCTTGCCTTCCGCCTTGCAGCAGGCTTTACCGGCCTTACCGACGGCCTTTCCCTTGTCCGCCGCGCAACAGGCCTTGCCCGCGCCTTCGACCTTGCCCGCCTTGCCGGCCTTGCAGCAGGCGCTGACCTCGCCCGGCTTGTCGGCGAGGCAGCATTCGCGCTTTCCCGGCCCGCCATACGCCGCCGTTTGCCCGCCATCCATGGGCAAGGCGGCCGGATGCCGACGGTCATGAGCCTTCCAGCCGTCGGCCACAAACCCGGCCAGAACCTTGGCGTGGTTCTTGGCCACTTTAACCGCGTCCGCGGTCTTGCCATTGACGATCACCTTCATCCCCTTCTGCGTCAGCTTGAAGACATGCTCGATATCGTCGTAGTAGCGCACATACTCCTCAAACGCAGGATCCCAGCGCCGCACCATCAGGCCGGACTTCAAACGATCCGCCATCTGCGACACGTGCTTCTTGATCGCCCTGGCGATATCCGGGTTGTCGGATTCCGTAACCGCCTCATAGCCGCGCTCCGTGAGCTTGTAGTCCCGCTTGATCTCCTTGTGCCCATCGAACAGCTTGTGGATGGCTTCCCGGGACTCGGCAGGCATGCCTTGCCCCAACGCTGCGGTTGCCCCGGTCAAGGTCAGGGCCCCAGTGAGTATCGCCAATGTCAGTTTCGTGGTTTTCATGGTCTTCCTTTTCTTTCTGGTTAGTTTCAATGGCTCATACGCAATCAATTAGTCGAAAGTTTCCGATATTTCGATTCTTTCTCTCAAAATGATTCGACAGGGCTCCGATTCCAGCTGGAAAAATTCAGCTCACTGGCCGCCGAAGCGGCCTTCAATGCAGTTCATCAGTTCACACAGATGAGGTTCGGCGACGCTGTAGTAGGTCTTGCGACCATCGCGCTCGGCTTGAAGCAATCCGCAACGCTTCATCAACCGCAGGTGTTCCGACGCCATGTGACTCGGAATCTCGCAGGATTCGGCCAACTCGCCGACCGTATATTCCCCCGAGAGCAGCATCTGGATCATCCGCAACCGATGCGGATGCGCAATGGTCTTCAGACACTCGGCCGCCATCTCAAGACGTTCCAGATCCAGTAACTGTATCGCTTTGTCCGCCATCTGATTTTAGATATATCGTAATATTACGATATGTCAATCTGTTTATCCATGCCGCCCGCGCACGGAGAGGAATCCAGGGGCAGCCCACTTCCCGGCCCGTGGATCAGAGACCCCACGGGCATCACAGCCGATCGCCGGCCTCGAATCGGAATGAGTAGAGGTCCGCATCCCTCAGTTGGAAGCGAAGACGAACAGGTTCCCCGGCAAGCCCGCTCACATCCGCGCCGTTCTCCCATGTCACTGCCCGCTCCACGTCATCTCCGAAGTGTTCAGGGCAGTCATCCAGGGTGTAACCCTCGATTTCCCCACCCTCAGCTGTTTCGATTCCCACGCGCAAACCGCCGACGGCTGAAGTCGAAAAATTCAGGGCAAGCCTCTTGCCCGCATGGATGAATGGCTTGGTGATCAACTCACCGCCCTTGGTCCCCGCATGAACGGAAACAAAACCGTCGAGACGAATGGTGTGCCGGCGGATGAGATTATCATCACCGGTCCAGGCGCCCTCGGTTGAGTAAAGTGAGATCTCGTTGGGAGAGCCCGGAAGCGTTCCCCGGGTCTCGACGGCATGCCAGGCGACGTAGTGTTGGCCGTACTGCCATGTCTCCGGCCGCTGAATTCCGGGCCGCATGAAGGCTTCATTCCAGCGTTCGAAGTGAACCCCATCGCGCCCGGCCATAAGCAGGGCTTCCGTCAATGCGGTTCCATACCGAAGGTGAGCCTTGGATCTCATTTCGCGGTGATCCCGCTGTGGCAGGGCGCGCATGGAATCGGACCAACCCCGCTCGACATAGCGAGCGGGAAACCCAATCAGGATGTGAGGCGCGCGGTAATAAGGGCCGATCTGGTTGGTGTAGAGATGCTCATCGGCCGGCGAGGCCTCGTAGGTGAGATCATGCTCGTCATTCCAGTCCAGAAAATCGTTGGACGACGCTGTGCGAATGGCCCGAAAGCCTGCCGGCTTCCACACCTTGCCGGTGGTGACGCCCTTCGTAAAGGTGCGGAAATAGGCGCGATACTTTCCGGCAGAGGCATCCCAGAACGCCAGGTTCTGCGAATCGAAGGCGCCCTCGGTCACGACCGGCTCCTTGTGCATCAGGCTCCAATGGATGCCATCAGCAGACTGGAATGCGTAAAGGCCGCCCTCCTGGGCCGTGCCGGCCAAGGCCTTAAACCGGGCCTCGGGCCTGCAGTTTGGATTGGCGTCCAGAAAGGGCGCAAAATTGTGCACACCAAGTCCGGTGAGGATGATGTTGTTGTCACTCGATCCCTCGTATTCGTGCAATCCCAGGTTGGGCTTGGTCCAATGGATGCCATCCCTGCTCTCTGCGTAGCAATACACCTGCTTGCCGACGTGAAGCTTTCCCTCCTTCACGCCCAGGGCCGAGCCGCGGTGATACATGCGGTAGACATCCCCATCCTTGATGACCGTGTGATATCCGCTGCCCGCGCCTTCCCATGGCGCGTCATGACGTATGGCGACATCGCGGGGAACCGGGTGATGCAGGCGACGCCTCGCGTCACCCGAGAGCTGATGAACCAGGAACTGGTCAATGAACAACTCACGTCGGTCGCCGATGAAGACGGCGTCCGCCGCATCCGTGCGAACGATTGAAAACAACGTCAAGAGAAACAGTGAAAGCAGGAGATTCTTCGATTTCATGATCTTGGCATTCAATCCGAGACTGACCGCGCCCCTCCCCTCGCGCAAGCCAAGAGACCAACCCGGGCTGACGACCTGAATCCCCGCCGTTTGAAGCTTGCCGCGCAGCAAGCAGAGTTTGTATCACCAGAGTCAGTCAACGGGTCTCGATCATCGAACACCATCTGTCTCTCTCCATGAAAAGAAGCGCTTCCCAATCACGTCGGAGTTTCATCCGTCACACCACCGTGGCCTCCGCCGCCTTCGCCTCCCCAAACCTCCTGCTGGCCGCCAAATCCGGAAAGCCGGTCGTCGTCGGCAAGGGCGCGCACACCTACGAGGTCATGCACAACTGGGCAAAACTGCCGGACAAGTTCACTTGGCAAACCACCCACAATGTCGCCGTCGACCAAGAGGGACTGCTCTACGTGATCCACGAAGGCCGCGCCGAGCAGACGGATCATCCCTCGATCTTCGTGTTCGACCGGAAAGGGAAATACGTGCGCTCCTTCGGCAGCCAGTTCCAGGGCGGCGGCCATGGCCTGGAGATCCGCACGGAAGGGCAGGAGCAGTTCGTCTACGTCACCGGCTACCAACACCTGAAGAACTTCGCCAAGCTGACGCTCAAGGGCGAACTCGTGTGGGAGAAGCGAGCGCCCATGGACTCCAAGCTCTACCCCAAGGGCGAAGACACCCACCCGAAGAAACGCTGGGGACGCGACGCCTTCATGCCGACCAACTACGCCTTCCATGACGACGGCGGCTTCTACCTCGCCGATGGCTACGGCTCACACACGATTCACCGCTACGACAAGAATGGGAATTGGCGGTCCTACTTCGGCGGCCACGGCAAGAAGGACGGCCAATTCAACCTGCCGCATGGCCTCTGGATCGACGACCGGCCCGGCCGCAAGAAGAGCGTGGTCGTCGCCGATCGCGCCAACGCGCGCCTGCAGTGGTTCACCCTCGAGGGCAAGCATCTCAAGACGCTCCGCGGCTTCATCCTTCCCGCCAACGTGGATTCCCACAAGGACACGCTCCTCGTGCCGGATCTCAGCGCGCGCATCACCCTGCTCGACAAGGACGACAACCTCATCCAGCTCGGCGAGGACGAAGCCTGGCGCAAGCAGGTCCTCGCCAACAACAAGGCTCTCCGCCGCCAACCGAAGGGACGGGACTGGCGGGACGGCCGCTTCATTCATCCGCATGACGCCTGCTTCGACGCCGACGGCAACATCATCGTCGCCGAGTGGGTGCACACCGGACGGATCACGATGTTGCGGAAGGTGGGCTGAGGCATTGGTTTTCAATTCCCGGATCATGAAGCTCGGATTCGTCAACGCCGGACGTAGCCGCCTTCGCAAGAAGGTGGATGACTTCCTTTCGCGGACCGCTCCACGCTCTTGCGAGCGCGGCTACGAGTCGCCCAGTTCCACGCTCACGCGACTGCGGTTCCTTGGCGTTCTGGCATCCGTCGGCATTTTCCTGGCGTCATTGGCGCCAGCCGCCGAACCGCCTGCCTGGAGGTCCGGCGTCGCCACCGCCGTCATCACCCCCACCCGCCCCATGCCGATGTCCGGCTACGCGGCGCGCAAGGCTCCGGCCGCGGACAAGGACCAGGACTTGTTTGGCAAGGCGTTGGCGATCGAGGACAGCGGGGGGAACCGCGTCGTGTTCATCACACTGGATCTGATCGGGGTGATCGAACCGCTCAGGACCGCTGTGGAGAAACAGGTTGCCGAGAAATACAACGTCCCGCCGCACGCCCTCGTCATGAACGCCTCGCACACGCATTGCGGCCCGGCCTACGGACGGAACGACGCGAAGGACTATTTCGACGAGTTGGTGGGGAAACTGGTTGGCATCGTCGGCGAGGCCGTGAACGGACTGGAACCCGCGCGAATAAGTTACGCCCACGCGAAGTGCGGCTTCGCGATGAATCGTCGCACGCCCACCGCGGACGGGTATCGCAACCATCCGAATCCGGGCGGCGTTGTCGATCACACCGTGCCCGTCCTGCGGGTCGATGCGGCCGATGGCAAACTACGCGCCGTGATGTTTGGCTACGCCTGCCACAACACCTCGGTCGGTTATCTCAAGTGGCTGGGCGATTACGCCGGTTTCGCACAGGAGTTCTTCGAGAAGGATCACCCCGGTGTGACGGCGCTGTTCCTGATGGGCTGCGGCGGCGACCAGAACCCCTATCCGCGTGGAACCGCCGAGTACGCCGCGCGCCACGGGCGCTCGTTGGCGACCGCGGTCGAGGCCGCTCTGGAAGTCACGCAACGCACCCTGCGTCACCAGAATGCTCTGGAAGGTCCGATCAAGACCGTGATGGAAACCGTCGATCTGGAGTTCCGTCCCGCCGATCGCGATGACTTCACCTATCCCGTGCAGTTGGTGCAGTTTGGCAAGGATCTGACCATCGTCACCTTGGGCAATGAAGTGACGGTCGATTACTCGTTGCGCCTCAAACGCGAACTCAACGGCAACAGCAAGCCCACGCTTTGGGTCGCCGGCTATTCAAACGTCTACTCCGGCTACATCCCGAGCAAACGCGTCCTCCTCGAAGGCGGCTATGAGGCCCGGAGCCGTCCGTGGAAGCCGGAGCTCGAGGAACGCATCGTCGGCAAAGTGCACGAGCTGTATGAGCGGTTGAATCCGTGACCCTTGATGCGGATGCCCTGCCGATTGTCACTGTGCGGGCGTCCCGAATGCCAAATCCCCGATCCCCCATCATGAACCGTTCCATATTCTCCCAACTGTGCGCAGTCCTGTTGACCGCAATCGCCTCAACCCTGCCCGCCGCCAACCTGCCCGAAGTCGAGGTCTCCAACATTCGCCGGATCCCTCACAACGGCGAACACAACGCCTTCACCGACCTCGTGACGTTTCAAGGGCGCTACTACCTGACCTTCCGCAGCTGTCCCGATGGCCACATGGTGCACCCCACCGCATCCATCATCATCCTGGCAAGCGATGACTTGCAGAACTGGGAGCAAGCCCATCGCTTCAGCGTCGCCAAACGCGACACCCGCGACCCGCATTTCCTCGTCTTCAAGGACAGGCTTTTCGTCTACACGGGGACCTGGTATTGCGGCGACAGCTCGCCCAAGCGCGAGGACTACACCTTGAATCGTCACCTTGGCTACGCCGCCTGGTCCAACGACGGAGCAAACTGGAACAGCCCCGTCATGCTGGAAGGCACCTACGGTCACTACATCTGGCGGGCCAACACCCATGACGGCAAGGCCTACCTCTGTGGAAGGCGCATGCGGGAATTCACGGAGAAATCCCGAAGCGACCGGAATCTGATCGAATCCGCCATGCTCGAAAGCGACGACGGCCTCACCTGGCGCACCCGGACGCTGTTCCAAGAAACCTACGGCGACGAAACCGCCTTTCAGTTCGAGCCGGACGGACGCGTCATCGCCATCGGCCGCCGCGGCTCCACCCCGGCCCAATTGTGCGAGGCCGAGCATCCTTGGACCGAATGGAAACGCCGCGATCTCGACCGTTACATGGGGGGCCCCGTGCTGACGCGGTGGGCGAATCGCTGGGTCGCCGGCGGCCGTCAATCCGTGAAGGGCGAAGGCGCGCGCACCTCGATGTACTGGCTCGTGGACGACCAACTCCACGAATTTGCCCGCTTGCCCAGCGGCGGCGACAACTCCTACCCCGGCTTCCTCGAACTCAGCCCGACCCGCGCCGTCATGTCCTGGTATTCCTCCCACGAAAAAGACGAGAACGGCAAGCCGATCACGGCCGTCTACCTCGCCGATCTGACCATCGTGGAATAGCCCCCCCTCGTCTCCCCCGATCAACGCTCTCACAGGCCCATCGCGTGCATTAAACAAGGGTGGCGAGGGAAACGTGCTGACTCGTCCCTTCGGGACGTTGATATGGGCTCGACGGAGTCTCGCCCCACCGGCTGCACGAGCCATCCGGCAATCAAGCAGCGCTGTTGGCAGCGGGGTCGTAGGTGGCTCTGGCATGGAATGAAAGGCGCTGAAGCGCGCGACAGCGAATCGAAAAGGCGTGGGGAGAGACTCCGTCGAGCCCACTTCGACACCCTGCAGGGGACTTGGCATTGCGCCACCCGTTCACAATCGCACCCGTCGCCCTCGCACCCAAACACTCCCGGCTTCCCTCCCCCGCCCGACTTGCTATGCTCCCGGCCCTTTATGAAGCCGAAGAAACTTGCAGCTGCACTAGCCGTTCTGGCGCTGGCCTCCATCACCCACGCCGATCACCACCACCTTGAACTCGTTCACAAGGACGACTTTGAGAAGGAAGCCAAGGCTTGGCTGCCCACCGAGCCGGCAAAGTGGTCCGTCGAAAAACTGGACGACGGCAACCGCGCCTACAAACTTCACGGCAAAAGCGACTACCAACCGCCGCACCGCAGCCCGCACAGCATCTCACTGCTCAAGGACAAGGTCCTGGGCGACTTTGTCCTGACCGCGCGCGTCCAGACCCTGCAGACCACGCGCGGCCACCGCGACATGTGCGTCTTCTTCGGTTTTCAAGACCCAACCCACTTCTACTACGTCCACTTGGGCGAGGTCCCCGACCCCCATTCCAGCCAGATCTTCATCGTCAATGACGCCCCCCGCACCAAGATCACCGAGACCAAGGACATCGGCGTTCCCTGGAAGGACAAGACCTGGCACCGCGTCAAGGTCGTCCGCAAGGTGAAGTCCGGCCTCATCGAAATCTACTTCGACGACATGGAGAAGCCCCAGAAGGTCGCACACGACAAGACCTTCCAATGGGGCGCCATCGGACTCGGATCCTTCGACGACCTCGGGCTTTGGGATGATATTGAAATCCGCGGTGAGATCGTCGACCACAAAGCGGATCAGGATTTCAAGAAGGCCGACGCGATCGGGCGCGCCAACGCCGAAGCGACGAAGAAGGCCAAACAGAAGAAGCAAGCCGGCGGCGGATCCGTGAAGAATCCCTCGGCCAAGGTCGGCGGCGACTCGCAGATTGTCGCCATCAGCGCCAGCGAGAATCAGAACGGCAATCCCCCACTCCACGTTCTCGACGAAAGCGGCAAGACCAAATGGGCCGCCGAAGGCAAGGGACAATGGATTCAAATGGAACTCAACAAGACCACGCCGCTCGACCGCCTGATCGTCGGCTTCGTCTCCGGCCACCGCGACTACGCTTTCGAGATCAAGGGCTCCACCGACGGCAGGAAGTTCACCTCGCTCGGCAAGTTCCAGAGCGAGAAGAAGGGAGAAGCTCCGCGCGAGTACAAGTTCAAGAAGACCCCGGCCCGCTTCATCCGGGTCGTCGTCAACGGCAACAACGAGAATGATTGGGCCAACATCCACACACTCGCATTGAACAACGTGGGGCGCGCGAAGAAGGTCGCGGCCAGCGTCGAGAAGGCTTCCAAGCCATCCGGGTTCAACCCCGCGGGCAAGGCCGAATCCCTGAAGTTCACCAAGTGGAGCGGCGCTGTAAACGTCCCCGACCCGGTCGCCATCAGCCTCGACAACCAGGGCCGGGCCTACGTGACGCAGACGCAGCGCCGCAAGGCCAACGACCTCGACATCCGCCAGAACCGAGACTGGATCCCCAACGACCTCAGTTTCACCTCCGTCGCCGAGAAGAAGGCATTTTACCGTGAGCGCATGGCTCCCGATCTTTGGCAACCCGGCATGCCCGAGCGCGTCGCGGACCTCAACGGCGACGACTCCCGCGACTGGCTCGACCTCACCGCCCTCACCGAGAAGATCCATTTGATCGAGGACACCGACGGCGACGGCAAGGCCGACCGCATTCAAACCTACGCCGAAGAATTCAACACCGAGGTCACCGGCATCGCCGCCGGCGTGCTGTGGCATGAGGGCGACGTCTATTCCACGATCGCGCCGGATGTCTGGCGCCTGCGCGACACGAATGGCGACGGCAAGGCAGACCAGCGCGAGGTCATGGCCCACGGCTTCGGTGTCCACATCGCCTACGCGGGACATGACATGCACGGCCTCAAGGTCGGCTTCGACGGCAAGATCTACTGGAGCATCGGCGACAAGGGCATCAGCGTCGTCACCCGGGACGGGCGCGAATTCCTCTACCCCAACCAGGGCGGCATGATGCGCTGTAATCCGGACGGCACGGACTTCGAAGTTTTTGCCCACGGACTGCGCAATGTGCAGGAGCCGGCCTTCGACCAGTTCGGCAACTGGTTCGGCGTGGACAACGACTCCGACCAGAGCGGCGAGAAGGAGCGCTTCGTCTACATCGTTGAAGGCATGGACGCCGGCTGGCGCTGCAACTACCAGTACCGCGGTTCCGGCTACAACCCCTGGACCGCTGAGAAAATCTGGCAGCCCTACCAGGACGGCCAACCCGCCCACGTCATCCCCCCGATCAGCAACTACATCGATGGCCCCGCCGGCTTCACCTTCAACCCGGGCACGGCGTTGAATGACGCCTACCGCGATCACTTCTTCCTGACCGGCGCGCCCAACGGCAACCAATACGCCTTCCGCGCCGAACCACGGGGCGCTTCCTTCGCCATGGTTGGCGACCATCAGATCGGCAAAGGCGTTCCGATCGTCGGCTGGAATTTCGGACCCGACGGCGGCCTCTATGGCGTCGACTGGGGCGGCGGCTACCCGCTGAACCAAAGCGGCGCGGTCTGGAAGATCGATGACCCTGCCTACGCGGATTCACCGGCGCGCAAGGAGGTGGCGACGTTGTTGAAAGATGGATTCCACGACCGCAACGCGGCTGAATTGACCAAGCTGCTGGGCCACGCGGACCAACGCGCGCGCCTGGGCGCTCAGTTCGAACTCGCCAAGCGCAACGACATCCAGCCGCTTCTCAACGGCTTGAGGAGCCCGGAGCAACTGGCCCGCGTGCACGCCGTCTGGGGCCTCGGGCAATTGGGCAACCTGGGACGCAGCGACGCGGCAGAGGCGTTGCTCCGGTTGCTGAAGGACAAGGATGTCGAGATCCGCGCGCAGGCATCGCGCGCCCTGGGCGATTTGAAGCAAGGCATGTTCGACGGGAAGGCGCTGATCACGGGAGTTGCCTCCGGGAACCCGCGCCTGCAACTGCACGCCGCCATCGCGCTGCACAAGCATGGCGTTCCCGAAGCCTTCGATCCTCTGGTCAAACTGGCCGACTCGCTCAAGCCGGAACAAACCTACCTCCGCCACGCGGCCGCCTATGGCTTGGCCGGCTGCGCGGATTCGCAACGCATCGGGAACCTGGCCAACCACAATAATCCAAACGCGCGCCTCATTGCAGTCGTCGCCCTGCGGAACCAACCTGGCGGCGGCGGCGAAGCCGGCCGCTTCCTGACAGACAAGAACGAGGCCGTTGCCACCGAAGCCGCTCGCCTCGCCCACGACGACTGGTCCGACTCGCAGGGCATGACCGCGCTGGCGGCAACCCTGAAGCAACCCGAGAAGTTACCGTCCAAAGAGGCCTTCCTCCGCCGCGCGATCAGTTCCGGTTTCCGCCTCGGAGGCCAGCACAACGCCGCCAACATCGCCCGCTATGCCGCCCGCACAAACGCGCCAAAGGCCATGCGCCTCGAGGCCCTCGGCGCCTTGGCTGACTGGCAGGAACCCAACCCACTGGACCGTGTCACCGGCCGCTACCGCAACTTCGACGCCGACGCCCGGACGATCAAGGTCGACGAACTTGCCCCGCACATCACTTCCCTCCTCCGCGACAAGGAAGCCGATATCCAGGCCAAGGCGGTGGAGGTCACCATCGCGCTCGGCATCCCGGTCGCCTCGGAAGCCCTGCTGGCCATCGTCTCCGACACCCAGGCCGCGCGCCCCGTTCGCGTCGCCGCCCTGAACGGCCTCGCCGACAACAAGTCGAACCTGCTCCGCAAGAGCGTGGACATCGCCGTGCAGGACAGCGC
>CAZFLK010000140.1:0-15535 GCA_964519245.1 uncultured Verrucomicrobiota bacterium | reverse complement strand
CGATGGAAAGAACTCTGGAACTGATCTCTCCTCCTCCCTCCTGCAATCATGCCCCGGAGGTCTGGTGCGGAGCGGTTGATGCCGCGGAAAAAGAACGGGCCGCTCATTTGGGAGCGGCCCGTTGCAAGAGGGAGAAGGAGGGAGGATTCAGTTGAGCTTCTCGGTCACTTGGACATCAGCGATGCGCTGGGCTGCGCGATTGGTGTTCTGCTCATAGAAGAAATCCTCTTCGCCGAAGGCGGGCACCAGGTCATCGAGCCAAACCGCGTCGGGGTCGTAGCGCGCGAAGAAAGGTTGGCCAACGTGGTCTGGGTTGCGCGCCTGCAGGAAGCGCAGGGTCATGACCTTCTGGCCGGCGATGGTGTTGACGCCGAGCATTTCGACCTTGCCGGGAGCGGCCGACATGGATGGACCACGGACCGTGCGTGCAATGCCGCTGACGTTCTTGTAGGCATTCCGGAAGATCTGCCAGGCGCGCTCGAGGGAAATGCCGAAGAAGTGTTGCGCGCCCGTGTCGCGAACCTGGAACATGTAGTAGGGGATGCAGCCCTGCTTGACTTGCTCCCGCCACATATCCGACCAGACCCGGGCGTCGTCATTGATGTGGGCAAGAATCGGACATTGGGTGCGAACCTGGGCTCCGGTGGCCCGAATGCGACGAATGGCCTCCTGAACGGCGGGTGTTTCGAGCTCGCGCTTGTGGTTGAAGTGCGCCATCACTGCGAGGTGCTTGCCGGACTGCACGATCTTCTCGAAGAGGCGGATCATGTCATCGGCGTCGTCGTCCGTTGTGAAGCGATGGGGCCAATATCCGAGCGCCTTGGTGCCGATGCGGATGGTGCGGAGATGTTCCAGGTTGGCATCAAGCAATGGCTCGACATAGGAGGCGAAGGCCCGGGTCTTCATGATCATGGGGTCGCCGCCGGTGAAGAGGATATCGGAAACCTCCTCGTGTTGGCGAACATAGTCCACGAGAAGTTCGGCTTCCTTCATGGCGAACTTCAGCCCTTCGATGCCGACAAACTGCGCCCAACGGAAACAATAGCTGCAGTAGGCGTGACAGGTCTGTCCCTGGCTGGGGAAGAACAGCACGGTCTCGCGGTATTTGTGCTGCATGCCGGTAAGCTTCTCGCCATTGAGTTCAGGGAGATTGTGCTCCTGCTGACCGGCCGGGTGCGGATTGAGCTCCATCCGGATCTTGTTGGCCAGTTCATTGATCTTCTTCTTGGGGGCGTCGCTCCGGATCAGATCCGCCATGGCGTTGTAATGCCGCGGCTTGAGCATCTCTCTCTGGCAAAAGTTGAGCGTAAAGAAAGGATCGTTGTCGACGTCATCCCAGTCGATCATGTGGTCAGCCACATAGTTGTTGGAGCGGAAGGGCAGGACACTGCCGACGACCTGAATGTCGAACAATTGCTCCGAAGTCAGTTTCGAGGCCTGGGGGAGATCACGGAGGTTCTGGAGGGTGATCGGGCGATACTTGGGCGCCGCGTTGGATTTGATTTTGCTTGCCTGTGTTCCCATAACGAATTCTCAGTCCTTTCGAGGTCGCGAGGTGTTGCGCGAAAGGGCCGTGAGGCTACCAGATAGGAACGGATCAAAAAAGGCTTTTTGGACAAGAAAGGGGCAGTTGTGTTTGCAACGTATTCATTAGCAATGCGTTACGGTAGTTGCCCTTGGGGGAATATTTGGTAAAGCAGCAGGTATATGACGACGCCGGTGACGGAAACGAACATCCAGAGCGGCCAGGTCCATCGGGCA
Organism: uncultured Verrucomicrobiota bacterium; assembly: GCA_964519245.1. Lineage (GTDB taxonomy): Bacteria > Verrucomicrobiota > Verrucomicrobiia > Limisphaerales > JAYPEY01 > JAYPEY01. Next base: position 13,774 of record CAZFLK010000140.1, on the reverse strand, counting down.
ATTCGGCGATGTTTCTGGAAGTTTCCCCGAAAGGCGAACCAGATGGCGGCGAGTATCATGGGCACGATAAGTCCGGCCAGCAGGACGTGGGGAATCAGGATGGCGAGATAGATGGGACGAAACCATTCTGGGTCTCGAAAGGACGTGTGGCCGACCTGGGCATGGTAGGTGAGGTAGCAGGCCAGAAACACAGCCGAGACGAGCACGGCCGCGATCATGCAATTTCGGTGCGCTGTCTGGTTGCCGCGCTTGATGTTGATGAAGCCCAGCGTGAGCAGAATAGCGCTTAGTCCATTGAGGGTGGCATTGATGGCCGGAAGGTCGTGGAGGCTCATGAATGTCAGTCGGCAGCGTTGAGTGCGGAAACAGTGGCGATGATTTCGTCAATCACGTTGAAATTGGTGTCATTCGCATGAACGACCCGTCTAAGTTTACCCTGTTTGTCCACGATGGCAAACAGCACGCTGTGATTATAGAGATCGTTGGCGGATTCGCGCTCGGCCTCTTCTTTCTCCATGGCTATCAACTTCAGGTCCTGGTGGATGAGGGCGTTGATGGCAGCCTGGGGCCCAGTTAGAAAATGCCACGTTCCGGGGACTGCGGCAAAACGGCTGCCGTAATTCTTGAGAATGTCGGGGGTATCGAATTGCGGATCCGTTGTGATGGAGATCAGGCGGGTTGGGCTCTTGCTCCCCAGCGCCTGCTGAATCCGGGACATCTGGAACGACATCTGCGGACAAATCGAAGGACAGCGGGTGAAAATGACGTCGGCCACCCAAGGGGAGCCATCCAGGTCGGTGCGCGAAACGACCTCGCCGAACTGGTTCGTCAGGGTGAAATTCGAGATGGCCGAAAGAACAGGAAGCCCCGAACTGTCCGGTGAATCGAGCCGGGGGCCCTCCGGGGCAATGAACTCGATGGGCGCGGGCGGGCGCAGGAGTTCGGTTCGGACGTAGGCCGCAGCGATGACGGCGATCAGCGCGGCCAAGCCCCCCCAGACAATGAATTGGGCAGGTTTGGAGATTTCAGCCATGCAGGCGTGTCGGAAAGGCGCCGAAGTCCTGCGCGAACATCCGCCCTATTCGAAAGCGTCGGCCGCCGGGGCGGCGCCGCCTGCGGCCGGCGTGTCCTCGATGATCGGCGTGTTCTCGAGGATCCAATTGTTGAAATCCTCCTCGGTATCGACCGTCAGGTTGGCGCGCATTCGGTAATGTCCGCTGCCGCAGAGCTGAGCGCAGGTGATGGCAAAGGTGCCGGTTTCCTTGGCGACAAAGTGCACGGGAACGCTGAGTCCCGGGATGCAGTCCTGTTGGACGCGCATGGAGTGCAGGGCGAAGCCGTGAATGACGTCCAGGGAGGTAAGATGGATGATCACCGGTTTACCCAGCGGCGCGTGGACGACGTTCTGTGGAGGCACAATGTCGTCGCGCCCATGAGCATCCGCCGGGTCGTAACCGAATTTGTTGTCTTGGCTGACCAACTTGTAGTCCCGTTTGCCAAAGACTCCATCCTGGCCCGCATAGCGGGAATTCCAGAGAAACTGCTCCGCGGTAACACGGATCACGGTGACGTCCGGATCATTCTCGTCGGGGACGCCTTTCTCCACGACCTTGGCCCAGAGCGGGATCGCGAAACCAATCAGCAGGACGACCTCGATTGCGGCGACGGCAAGCTCCAGCCAGGTGGAGGCGTGATTCTGGACTCCGTGGTAGTTCGCCTTGGGATTTTTGCTGGCGCGGAACTTGATCAGCGTCACAATGAAATAGCCGCCCCAGCCGATGAAGAGGATCAACATCAACCAGTGAATGTAGACCAGGAAGTAGTCGACTTGTTTTCCCTGTTCCGAGGCCACAATAGGCAGCCCCATGGTTTCTATCAGAAAGTCGCGCATTGGCTTGGATTGGAGGGATGTTTAACGGTCAGAAATCAGTTGTCGGCGTTGGTCAGACCCGCAGGATCATTGCCGCCGGAAGCGGAACGCCGGGCGATATAGACGAAGAATCCGCCGACGCAGCCCATGACGGACATGACAACGGCTCCGAGGAAGATGATGGCCCAGGCGGCTCCCTTGACGGTGTCGGAGTCGGGGTCGCCAAAGCAGACCGTGCAGGCGTCGGCGGTGGCGGGCAGCCCGACCAGCAGGAAGGCGGCGAAGGCCAGGATCAGCGTTTTCAGGGACAGCGTTTTCACAGGTAGCTGATTTGCTTGAGTTTCTTCAGGAAATATTTTCCGTAGGCCAGCAGAACGACGCCCCCGATATTGAGGGCAACGCCCAGCCACAACATGGTCGCATCCGGTTTGGAGGCGTTCGACTTGAGACAGAACACTCCTGTCCCGAAGCAAAAGAGCGTCGCGACGATAATAAAGATGATATGGAAAGCCTTGAGGGACATCAGGATGTCTTGTGGAAGTCCAGGGTCAGGAGCGGGTAGTCCAGCATCGCCCAGATGGTGAGTCCCATCAGTCCGACGAAGAAAAAGAAGGTGAACCCCATGACGAGGTAGATCAATTGCTTCTCCGAGATGAGGTGCATGAAGAACAGCAGCACCAGTGTCGCCTTGAAGGTAGCGATGATGAGTCCGACCGTCATGTTGGCCCCATGGAAAAAATGCTCCAGATCGACGAAGGAGATGGCGACCGTGATGACGGTGAAGACGAGGAGCGTTCCGAAGACGATCGCGTAGTTGCGCTCGTACTTGAAGACGAATTCCCAAAAGTTTTTCGGGGGAGTTGAGTGGTCCGATGCCATGATGATCAGGGGATATGATTCGGGGTCAGAGCAGGTAAAGGAGCGGGAAGAGGAAGATCCAGACCAGGTCGACGAAATGCCAGAAGAGCCCGGAAACCTCGACGCGGTTGATGTAGCGCTCGGGATCCGTCTCCCACATCTTCGAAAGCGGTCCCCAGATCATGAAGATGACGAAGGCGCCGCCGCAGACGTGCAGTGCGTGCAGACCGGTGAGGGTGAAGTAGATGGCCAGGTAAGTGCTGTGCTGGGGGCCGTAATTGGTGATCTTGGCGATCTCGGAGCGCGGGATCGTCACATCGCCCTCCACGTGGTGGCCGTGTTCATCAACGTTGTATTTCAGATCGGCGCCGGCATTGATCCCGAGATAGGCGTTGATGTTCACGTAGTTGTCGGCTGCCTTTTCCTTGCCATGAGCCTCGTGGTCATGGTCATCGTGAGCATGGGCGTCGTGGTCATGGTCATGATCCTCCTCGTGGGCATGGATATTGATCGTGACGGATTGCTCATCCTTGGAAACCAGATGCCCGTCCCAGACCGAGCCGTCGGTCTTGACGATGGAGTAGTGGGTGAGCTTGTCGTGATATTCGAAGGCCTTGATGCCCATGAAAACAAAGGCGCAGGCGATGGTGACGGCCTGGATTTTTTTGTACTGGGCGAAGTTGTTGAACTTCAGGGAGGCCCAGGCGAGAACGACCGTGACACTTGAGAGGATCAGCACAGCGGTGTTGATTGCTCCGGGGGCGGTCTTGAGCATTTGTCCCGGGAGGGGCCAGGTTCCCTCTGGCGCGCCGATGCGCAGCATGATGTAGGCGGAGAACAGGGCGCCGAAGAGCATGACCTCGGAGGCGAGAAACAGCCAAATGCCGATCTTGGCGTTATAAAGCCCGGTGTCGGGCCGCGGTTTTGACGTGAACGGGATTTCCATGAATGTGTCGGTCGGTGACTTGCTGGGATTGTGGCGGCGTCAGAACGAGGGAGCTCTTATTTGGCGGATGCCGCGGCGGTTTCGCCGGTTTCGGTCTTCGCCTTGTTCTCGGGGTTGCGCGGTTCGTTCTGCGGCGTGAAATCCTTGTCGGCGCCAGGGACACTGTATTCGTAGGCGCCGCGATAGACGCGGATTTCCTTGTCGAAGTTGCCGTGCGGCGGCGGTGTGGGCGTCTGCCATTCCAAGGTGGTGGCGTCCCAAGGGTTGTCCGAAGTGACTTTCTTGCCCGTCTTCATGCTGAGGAAGAAGTTCAGGATGAACGGGATCTGGACGATTCCGAGCATGAAGGCGGCGACCGTGATGCCCTTGTTCATTTCGATGAACTTGAGGGGGACACTGACAATGCCGGTTTCCGGGTCGGCGACACCGGCGTAGGTGGCGCCGCCGTCGTACATGCGGCGATGGATGCCGGCCATGCCTTGGGCGAACATGGGTTGGAAGAGCGCGTTCATGAAGAGGAAGGAGCCCCAGAAGTGGACCCTGCCCCAAAATTCGTTCATGAAACGACCGGTGGCCTTGGGGTACCAGTAATAGATTCCAGCGAAGACGCCGAAAATCGTTCCGGGGGCGACCACGTAGTGAAAGTGCCCGATGACGTAATAAGTGTCATGGAGGTGGATGTCGCTGTAAGCGAATCCGAGCGGCAGGCCGGTGAGTCCGCCGATGCCAAACATGGGGAGAAAGGCCAGGGCAAACATCATCGGGGTATTGAAGCGGATGGAGCCGCCCCAGAGCGATATGAACAGACAGGTCAACAGGATGACGGAGGGGATCGAAATGATCATCGTCGTCGTCTGGAAGAAGGCGCTGATGGTGTTGCCCATGCCGGTGAGATACATGTGGTGGGCCCAGACGATGAAGGAGAGGAAGCCGAGCACCATGACCGCGTAGACCATGGTCTTGTAGCCGTAGACGGGCTTGCGGGCGTTGTTGGCCAGGATTTCACATACCATGCCGATAGCCGGCAGGATCAGGACGTAAACTTCGGGGTGGCCCAAGAACCAGAACAGGTGCTGCCAGAGCAGCGGGCTGCCGCCGCCTGCCACATCGGAGGGCGATCCTCCCACGATCAGGCCGGAGGGCAGGAAGAAGCTTGTTCCGAACACCTTGTCCATCAACTGCATGAGACCGGCCGTTTCGAGCGGAGGAAAGGCGAGCAGAAGCAGGAAGGCGGTGACGAATTGGGCCCAGACGAAGAAGGGCAGCCGCATCCAGGTCATGCCGGGGGCGCGGAGCTGGATGATGGTGGCGATGAAGTTCACGGCTCCCAGGAGGGAGGAGGTGATCAGCAGGACCATGGCAATCAGCCAGAGCGTCTGGCCGTCCGTTGGGATGGATGTGGCCAGGGGGGAATAGGATGTCCAGCCTGCCTGGGCGGCGCCGCCCGGGATGAAGAAGCTGGTGAACATCAGCACGCAGCCCAGGAAGAAAAAGTCGAAACTCGCCATGTTGAGGCGGGGAAAGCACATGTCCGGCGCGCCGATCATCAGGGGAACGACGTAGTTGCCAAATGCGGCGAAGACCAGCGGCACGACGGCCATGAAGACCATGATCGTTCCGTGCATGGCGCCGAACGAGTTGTAGAGTTCGGGCTGCATGACGCCGCCGGCGCAAACCTCGCCGAGCACGGCTTCCAGCAAGCCTCCGACGACGGGGATGGGTTGGCCCGGATAGGCGATCTGCCAGCGCATGCAGGCCATCAGGAAGAACCCGAAGAGCAGGAACAGGAGCGACGTGATCCCGTATTGGATGCCGATCACCTTGTGGTCGCAGGAGAAGATGTATTTCTGCCAGAAACCGAGTTCGTGATGATGCTCCTCGTGAGCGTGAGCGTCAGCTATTTCGTCTGCAGTTGTCGTTGCTTGCATGTGCAAAAAAGTGGCTGGAATTCTGGTGTGAACTTCCGGACTCAGCCTCCCGGAAGAGATGTTATTACGGGAGGCGATTCCCGCGTGTCAATGGTCGATTAAAGTTTCTTCAAGTTGATCAGGATTCAGACTTTGTCGAAGGCCATAAGAGCCAGCAGGAGCGGCAGATAGATGATGGAGGCAAAGAACAATCGCCGCGCATTTTCATGGGTCAACTCCCGGGAAAAGCGAATGGCGCGGGAGAGGAAAAAAAGGCCGAGAACCAAGGCTCCGACCACGTAGATACGGCCGGAGATTCCCAGCAGGAAGGGGAACAGGCTGATGGGCAGGAGGCCCAGGGTATGGCTGACGGAGCTGCGTCCGGTGCGCTTGCCTTCCTGGTCGACGACCGGGAGCATGACGAAACCGGCCCTGGCGTAGTCGTCCCGATAGAGCCAGGCGATGGCGAGGAAGTGGGGCAACTGCCAGAAAAAGAGAATGGCAAAAAGCGACCAGCCGCCGATCTCGATGGCGCCGGTTGCGGCCGTCCATCCCATGAGCGGCGGCAAGGCTCCGGGAATCGCGCCGATGAGGGTGTTGAGGGTGGTTTTACGCTTCAGCGGGGTATAGACAAAGAGATAGCTTGCCAGTGTCAGCGCGCCCAGCAGGCTGGTGACGAGATTGACCCGCAGGGCCAGGAGGATCAATCCGGCGGCGGAGCAGGCGCCGCCGAAGATCAGCGCGACATCGGGGTGCAGTCGGCCGGAAGGCAACGGCCGCGACTCGGTCCGGAGCATTTTGGAATCAAACTGCGCCTCCAAGAGTTGATTCAAGGCGGCCGCCCCGGAGGCGAGGAGGAAGGTGCCGAGCATGGCGGAGAGGAGCAGCCCCAGTTGCAGCGGTTTGGGCGCGGCGAGGTAGAAACCGACCAGTGTGGTGGCGAGGACAAGGGCCGTGAGGCGCAGCTTGATCAGGTCACAGATCACGCCGGACAATGATCGTTCCATTGTCTGGGCGTCATCGATCGGTTGTGCAGATGCCTTCATCTGTTTCTGATCAGACTGTTGTCGCTTCGGGCGACGCATGGCGTTCGGTGACCGTGGCAGGAGAAGCCGTGGCCGGGAGCTCAAATTGCAAGGTTTCAGGGCAGACTCTGGCGGCGACGACCGTCACGAGTGAGCCAACGACCAGACATCCTGCCCCGAGCACAACATGCAGGGTGGCAATATCTGCCGCTTTTTTGGTCCAAACCGTGGTGGCGCCCAGGAGAGCCTGAAGGGCGATCATTCCAAACCAAGTCAGCGCAAATTTCGAGAGAAAACTGTATTTCCGCCGCGGATTGAGCGCCTGCCACGCCATGACGGCGGCCAGTGTGAAAATAAGAAACGCCCCGACGCGATGCGCCATATGGAGGTGAATCAGGAAAGGAGTGATGGGTTCGTCGTAAAAGGTGTCTGTGCGGCGGGCATTGATCGCAGCCAATGCCGTCGGGCTTGTGTCTGGCCAGGCGGCGCCGTAGGCGAGCGGGAAATCAGGCACAGCCAGCCCGGCATGCTGGTGCCGCATCACGGCTCCCAGGATGAGCTGCGCGAAAATGAGTACCGTCAGGAATGCGAACAAGCCTCGGAATGAAGCAAAGCCTTCATGCCGGTCGTCTTCACGGAGATCCTGCCACCAGCGGGACGAACGCAGGGCGATGAAACAAATCAACGTGAGGAAAGCTTGCGCCAGAGCTGCGTGGAAGACGCCGATTTCCTCAGCGAACAGGGCAACCCGGAAACCGCCCAGGAGTCCTTGGAAAATGACTGCAAAGAATGCCGTGAGAGCCAGCCAACGAACGGAACCCTTGGTCTGCAGACATTGAACAACCCCAAATAGCGTCAGGATGGGCATGATTCCCGCCAGAACTTTCAAATGAGCCGGGACATTGGCCGGGCCTCCATCGGAACTCGCTGAGCCACGGTGCCCGAGCATGGCCACGAGAACCATGATCAGGAGCCAACCGATCCATTTGACGCGTCCTTCTGTCTCGCGTCCCCAAATCCATGCCGCAAGAATTGTGGTCAGCAAGCCCACGAAGGCCCCAAGCAAGCGGTGGCTGTGCTCGAAGAAGATGCCCCCGATCCAGTAGGAGAAGGGGAGGGCGAACATGTTGTAGCCGTAGGAGGTCGGCCAATCCGGCACGGCCATCCCGGCTTCCTTGCTGGTCACCATGCCCCCGAGGCCAATCAAGCAGAGGGTAGCAACCGCGACAAACCACGCGTAGCGCGGAAGGCTCTGACTGTGAGAAGGTTGCGACATGTTTCGCGGTTGGCTGGGGCTGGATGCAAACCAGCCGCTGCGACGGGGTTGACGCAGCGGCTGGGCATTAAACCATAGGCAGTTCAGGGGCGTCTTACGGAACGTTGAGCGAAAAGTTCGCCGAGCCGCCCGCTGCAGTGACTTTGACTTTCTGCACCTCGCCTTTATAGCCTTGGGCGGCGGTGGCCCCGTGGACCTTGCGGTGGATCGCTTCGATTTCATATTCGCCGGCCGGGACGTTCTTGATGGTGAAGTTGCCCTTTTCGTCGGTCACGGCGTGAAACGGATGATCAAAGACACTGACGTAGGAGAACATCCACTGGTGGACGTCGCACTTGAAGCGCAGGAAGGTTTCGGCCGCCGGGAACTTGAAGTCGTTCTTCATGCCTTTGACAGGCTGGGCGATATTGGCTTCCTTGTTCCCGCCGGCGGTATTCTTCGGCGTCGGGTGCACATTGTGCATCAGGGGGTCGGAGTTCTTCACCGTGATGGTCTGGCCCGTTTGGGCCGTGGCGATGTAGGGAACGTAGGCACAACCCACCTGGTCAATGACGACTGGACCGGAAGCGGATCCCTTGGCTCCCTTGAGAACGACGACCACATCTCCAAGTCCGCCGTCCGAGGCCACCTTGTAGAACGGCATCTCATGCAGGTTGACCTTGTGAAGGCGACCGCAGAGGGGGTCCATTTTGAACTTCTTGTTGGCGGGAGGCGTGCCTTTCAGCGTGACCCTGCCGGTGACGTCGCCGGCGTTGACCGCAAAGACAGACAGGGCCAACGCGGCTGCTGCGACGAGTTTGGAGTGCTTTTTCATATCGATTCCGAGTTTGCTACTGACGTTTCGTGGGCGGAGCTTAGCGCTCGTTGTTTGTTTCTCAAGGGGAATTTGTGAAATTTTTCACAAAGTCCCGAATCGCACTGTTTGGACGCCGCATGCTGGGTAAAATTCAATGGGGCGACCACACGGATTCTGGCGTTGGCAGCCCGTTATTGGCCTCCTGGCGAAAAAGAGTGAAATGACGAAAGCCGACGAGCGTCCCGGTTCGGCCAGCGCCCAGGAACCAGTAATTAGTAATCAGTGATCAGTGAGCAAGAACCAGAAACCAGAAACCAGGAACCAGGAACCAGGAACCAGGAACCAGGAACCAAGAACCAGGAACCAAGAACGAGGAACCAAGAACGAGGAACCAAGAACCAGAAACCAGGAATGCGTCACCGCAATCGGCGCATGATGGAGGCCATTTCGATGGCGGTCTGTGCGGCTTCGGAGCCGCGATTGTGGTCTTGGCCGAGGCAGCGGACTTTGGCTTGTTCTTCGTTGGAGAATTGCAGCACCTCGTGAATGACAGGCTTGCTGGAAAAGACCTGAATGTCGGCCAAGGCGTGGGTGACGGCCTCACTGATGTGATCGGCGTGGGAGGTTTCGCCTTGAAGGATGACGCCAAGGCAGATGAGGGCCCCGTAGTTGGGTGAATCCGACTCAGCCAACGCCGCGGCGACGGCGGGGATTTCAAAGGCTCCCGGCACGCGCACGACCTTGATCTGCTCCGCGCCCGCCGCCGTCAGTTCGGCTTTGGCGGCTTTGAGCATGCCGTCGACGTATTTGCGATTGTACTTGGAGGCCACGATGGCGAAGGACTCGCCGGCGGCCTTGGCGGTGGATTTGCGGGTTTTCTTAAGCATGGAGGTGGTGGGGTAGGTGCGTGGGGGTTGTGTGCGCGGGAGGAGGAAGCTCCAAGCTCCAAATTCCAAGCTCCAAAGAAGCTCCAAGCTCCACGTTCCAAAGGCGATGGGGCGAACCGAGGCGGATCGGCCTGCTTCGAGGCAGGAGCGACAGGCGGGAATCAGATACCTCCGACGACGGACGCGCCAAACTTGGAGCTTGGGATTGGGAGCTGCTTTGGAGCTTGGAGCTTGGGATTGGGCTTGGGGGCTTCATCACCGCCGCCATTTCCACCGGGACGTTCATTCGAACCTCAGGTCAGATCAAGTGTCCCAGCTTCGTCTTCTTGGTCTGCAGGTATTGCTCGTTGTGGGGGTTGGGCTGGATTCGGATTGGCACCTGCTCGGTGATCTCCAGGCCATAGGCATCGAGACCGACGATCTTCTTCGGGTTGTTGGTGAGCAGGCGGATCTTCTTGAGTCCGAGATCGACGAGGATCTGAGCGCCGAGGCCGTATTCCCGCAGGTCCATGGCAAAGCCCAATTTCTCATTGGCTTCGACGGTGTCGTAGCCCTTTTCCTGGAGTTTGTAGGCCTGGATCTTGGGGGCCAAGCCGATGCCGCGGCCCTCCTGGCGCATGTAAAGGATGACGCCGCGGCCGGCATCGGAAACCTGTTTCATGGCTTGATGGAGCTGCGGGCCGCAATCACAGCGTCGTGAGCCAAACACATCGCCTGTGAGGCACTCGCTATGGACGCGGACGAGGACGTCCTTTCTTCCGGCGACGTTCCCCTTGACGAGGGCGAGGTGGTGTTGTCCGTCGATGCGGGATTGGTAGAGGTGCAGTTTGAAGTCGCCGTAGTCGGTGGGCATTTTGATGACCTCGACCTTGTCGATCTGCTTCTCGCGTTGCCGGCGATGTTTGATGAGTTCCTCGATGGTGCAGATCTTGAGCTTGCGCCTCTTCGCGATTTTCAAGAGTTCAGGCAGGCGGGCCATGGAGCCGTCTTCGCTCATTATCTCGCAGATGATGCCGATGGGACGACGACCTGCCATACGAGCGAGATCGACCGCGGCCTCGGTGTGGCCGGCGCGTTGCAGGACGCCCCCGGGTTTGGCCCGCAAAGGGAAAATGTGCCCGGGTTGCACGAGGTCGTCACGCACCGCGGTGGGATCAGCCATGACCTGGAGCGTTCGGGCGCGATCGGCGGCGCTGATTCCCGTCGAGATCCCCGCCGCGGCATCGACGCTGACCTGGAAGTCCGTGCGAAAGCTGTCCTTGTTGTGCTGCACCATTTCCTCGATGCCGAGTTGCTGCAGCCTCTCCTGGGTGGTTGGCGCGCAAATAAGGCCGCGACCATGCTTGGCCATGAAATTGATGGCCTCGGGCGTTGCATGCTCCGCGGCCATGATCAGATCGCCCTCATTCTCGCGATCCGCATCATCGATCACGATGACCATCTTGCCGGCGCGGATGTCCGCAATAACGGAATCAATGGAGTCGAACCTGAATTTCGGCTTGGCGACACGACTCTTTCCCTTCGCCCTTGGCTTGGCTGGCGCCTTGTTCGTTGTTTTTGATTCGGACGCGGACTTGGCCGGGGATTTCTTCTTGCGTGCGGGCATGATTAGTTGGGGGTTTGAGCCACGGTCACGTCCGGGGTCACCCCGGTTTGGCGACGCGCATCAGGAAGGTTCATGGCCAAAGAAAAGCGAAGGTCACCCGGCCAACAGTTGGCGCGCCGCTTCCAGGGCCTCGTCGACCTTGGCAGCGTCCTTGCCGCCGCCGCGGGCCTGTTCGGGCTTGCCGCCGCCCTTGCCGCCGACGACCGGGGCTATGGTCTTGATGATGTCGCCGGCGCGGATGTCGCCAGTCAGGGACTTGTCGACGGTGGCGACCAGGGCGACCGACCCGCCTGCCGCTCCGGCAAGCACGACCACGCCGGGGAACTCGCCGCGCAGGGCGTCGGCGATGGCTTGGCAATAATTGCCGTCCTCGTCGCCCATGTTTGCAATGATGGCGGGTTTGCCGCCGATCTCGACCGCTTGGCCGAGCAGTTCTTTGGCCGTCGCGCCGGCCTGCTTCTGCTTCATCGCCTTGAGCTGCTTCTCGAGCTGCTTCTGCTGGACGAGGAGGTTCTCGACCTTCTTTTCCAGTTCGCCGATGGGGGAGTTGATCTTGCCGGCCAGGGTCGCAATCAGTTCGGCCTCGGAGCGCGCCTTCCCGTAGGCCTCCAATCCGGCGATCGCCTCGATGCGTCGGACGCCGGCCGAGATGGCGGATTCAGCTGCGATGCGGAACAAACCGATCTCGCCGGTGGCCCGGGTGTGCGTGCCGCCGCACAATTCCATGGACCAGCCGTTCAACGCTCCGGCCTCGCCGCCGATCTGCACGACGCGGACCTTCTCGCCGTATTTCTCGCCGAAGAGCTGCATGACGCCGGCGTTGTCCTGCACCTCGGTGTAGGGGACTTCCGTCCAGGAGATCCCGGCGTTCTCGACGATGCGCTCGTTGACCAACTTCTCAATATCCGTGATCTGCTGCGGGGTGAGCGGCTGGGAATTGAAGTCGAAAGTCAGTTTGTCGGGGCCGACGTAGGAACCCTTCTGCGTGGCGTCCTTGCTGGCGACCTCGTGTAACGCCCAATGAAAGACATGCGTGACGGAGTGGTGCCGCTGGATCGCAGCGCGGCGTTCGGCGTCGACGGAGAGCTCGACTTCGGCCCCGGCTTCGAGTCCCTCGGCGTCGTCGGCGAGGAGGTGGACGAAGGCGTCGCCGACCTTCTGGGTGTTGGTCACGCGCCAGAGCTTTCCGCTGGCGGTGATCTCGCCGGAGTCGCCCAATTGTCCGCCCATCTCCGCGTAGAACGGCGAGGTGTCGAGGATGACCGCGTTCTTGTCCTTCAGCTTGACCACTTCCTGAATCTTCGCGGTCGAGACGAGGGATTCGAAGCCGATGAAGTTGGTCGCGGCAATGTCGCCGAGGTCGGCGACGTCGATGGTTTCCTTCTTCTGCGCGGCGCGGGCCCGGGCGCGCTGTTTTTCCATTTCGGCTTCGAAACCTTCGCGATCGACTTCCAATCCACGCTCCCGAGCCATCAGTTTAGTCAGGTCGAAGGGAAAGCCGTAAGTGTCGTAAAGTTTGAAGGCGAACTCTCCCGGAATGACGTTGGACTGGCTTTCAAACCCGCGTCCAACTGCCTCCTCAAACAGCTCAATCCCCCGGTCCAGTGTCTTGTTGAACGCGACTTCCTCGGTCTTCAGCGTCGTTGTGATCAGTTCCTGCTTCGCCTTCAATTCGGGGAAGAAGCCGCCGAATTCGGCGACGACGGTGTCGACCAGCTTGAAGAAGAAGGGTTCGTGAAAACCGAGGGTGCGGCCGTAGCGGACGGCGCGGCGAAGGATGCGGCGCAAGGTGTAGTTGCGGTCCGAGTTGCCGGGGATCAGTCCGTCGGCGATGGAGAAGCTCAGGGTGCGGATGTGGTCGGCGATGACGCGGAAGGCGACGTCGATTTTTTCCTGCTCGGTGGCGCCGGTCGTGCCTTCGCGGGGCAGGGTGGAGCCGTATTTTTTGCCGCTGAGTTCTTCGAGTTGATTGAAGATGGGGCGAAAGACATCGGTTTCGTAATTGGAGGTGCCGCACTTGAAGTTGGTGAAGCCGTTGGTGTTCTGCATCACCGCGCAGACGCGTTCGAAGCCCATGCCGGTATCGACGTGCTGGGCGGGCAGGGGGGAGAAGGAGCCGTCGGCGTTGGCGTTGAACTGGATGAAGACCAGGTTCCAGATTTCGATGCACTCGGAGCTGTCCTTGTTGACGAGCGCGCCCTTGGTGTCGCCCTGTTGGGTGAGGTCGATGTGGACCTCGGAGCAGGGGCCGCAGGGGCCGGTGTCGCCCATCATCCAGAAGTTGTCCTTCTTGTTGCCGTAGACGATATGAATCTCGGGATCGAGGCCTTCCTTCTCGAAGATGGCCTTCCACAGGTCGTAGGCCTCCTGGTCGAAGTCGGCGGGGTCGCCGTCGCCGGGTTTGTAGACCGTGGCATAGAGGCGCTCCTTGGGGAACTTCCAGACGCCGGTGAGCAGTTCCCAGGCCCATTCGATGGACTCCTTCTTGAAGTAATCCCCGAAGCTCCAATTGCCGAGCATCTCGAAGAAGGTGTGGTGGTAGGTGTCGAGGCCGACATCGTCGAGGTCGTTGTGCTTGCCGCCGGCGCGGATGCACTTCTGGG
>CAZFLK010000139.1:0-15601 GCA_964519245.1 uncultured Verrucomicrobiota bacterium | reverse complement strand
CTACTTCGTGCTTGAGGGCGAGGGGCATATTGAACTCGACGGGGAGCGTTTCCCGGTGAAGCCGCAAACGGCCATCTTCATCAAGCCGGGCTGCCGGCACCGCGCGGTCGGGAAGCTCAAGATACTCAACGTGCCGATTCCGGCCTTTGATCCGGAGGACGAGTGGGAGGACTGAGGGTCAATTGCGGTTTGCGTATCGGACGGAGGGGGGCTGTCACATTCCGCTTTCGGTTTCTGATGGAAATGCTCGCGTTTGGTGATGGAGAAAGGTTGCTCAATTCGTTCCCTTGAAGACGATCGGCTGCTGAAGGATTTCCTGCAGCACCTGGCGACGGATCGGGGCGCTTCGGTCTATACCCAGCGCAACTACCGGCAGGCGTTGACGGAGTTTTACTCGTGGCACGTCAAGGAGCGGGAATCTCCGCCGCACTGGCCGCGGCTCAAGCGCTATGATTTTCGCTCCTACCTGCGTGTTTTGGGACGGCGGGATCTCAGCCGGTCCGCGATCCAGCTGCGCTTCTCGGCCTTTCGGACCTTTTACAAGTTCCTGATACGGCGGGGCGAAGTGGAGGCGTCGCCGATCAAGGACATTTCCCTGCCCAAGCAGGAGAAACGCTTGCCCAAGTTTCTGACGGTGGATCAGATGCTGGACCTGCTGAAGGCTCCGTTGAAGGACCTGGAGCTGCAGAAGAAGGGCGATCGCGAGATCGAGGATGTCAGTCCGTGGCTGCGCGATGTGGCGATCCTGGAAACCATCTATTCCTGTGGCTTGCGGGTGAGCGAGTTGTGCGGGTTGCTGGTCGGGGATATCGACTGGTCGGAGCAGTTGATCAATGTCCGGGGAAAGGGGCAGAAGGAGCGCCTGGTTCCGGTGGGCGAGCCGGCGTTGAAGTCGATTGAGACCTATTGGGGCGCGTTGGCATCGTTTCCCGCGCGCGACGAGCCCGTCTTTCTGGCGAACGCGGCGAAACGAAAAGCGATGTATCCGCGGTTGGTGCAGTTGCGGTTGAAGCAGTGGTTGGAGGTGGCGGGCTTGGATCCGGCGTTGACGCCGCACAAGTTGAGGCACAGCTATGCCACCCACATCCTGGACGCGGGGGCGGATCTGCGGAGTGTGCAGGAACTGTTGGGGCACGCCCATCTGGTCACCACCCAGGTCTATACCCATCTGACGACCGACCGGCTTAAGCGGGCCTACGATCAGGCGCATCCGCGGGCCTGACGGGCCTGACGGGCCTTGCGGCGCAGGCCGTTTCTTGGACAAGTGATCCCAATTCTTGCCCAAGGATCTAAATATTTTGACGAAAGCCCCGGCTGCAACTAGCCTGAGTCCGTGCGCATGGGCGAATTGAAGCGAACCGCCAATCAGTCAAGCGGTCGGGCTGCCTTCCTTGGGCGCGCGATCGGAGTTGAACCAAGCAACCCTGTCTCCCAGCAATATGTCTAATCTCGTTTACGTCGTGCCTTTCGTCGGAGTCGTGGCCCTGATCTTCACCTGGATGCGATCGAATTGGGTTGCCAAGCAGGAGGTGGGCACGGAGCGCATGGAGCGCATTGGCGGCTATATTTACGAGGGAGCCATGGCGTTTCTCCGCGCGGAATACAAGGTGTTGGCGATTTTTGTCGCCTGTGTCGCGGTCTTGCTGGGAATCCAGGGGGGCGCGGCGGAGGGGTCCTCGCCGTTGGTGGCGGTGTCCTTTGTCTGTAACACGTTCTGTTCCGCGTTGGCCGGATTCATCGGCATGCGAATGGCCACCAAGGCCAATGTGCGGACGACCAATGCGGCGCGGGAGGGATTGAACAAGGCCTTGAACGTCGCCTTCACCGGCGGTTCCGTGATGGGCATGGGCGTGGTGGGTCTCGGTGTAGTCGGCCTCAGCCTGCTCTTCCTGATTTATTCCAACATGTTCGGGACCGGGGACCAGGCGGCGGTCATGAAGGTGATTACCGTGCTGACCGGCTTTTCCTTTGGCGCGTCCTCCATTGCCCTGTTCGCCCGCGTGGGCGGCGGCATCTACACCAAGGCCGCCGATGTGGGCGCGGATCTCGTCGGCAAGGTGGAGGCCGGCATCCCGGAAGATCATCCCTTGAACCCGGCGACCATTGCGGACAACGTGGGCGACAATGTGGGCGATGTCGCGGGCATGGGGGCGGATCTGTTCGAGTCTTATGTCGGCTCGATGATTGGCGCGATGGTGTTGGGGGCGACGTTGATTGGCGTGTCGGGCTACACGGATAACTTCGGCGGCATGTCGGCTGTCCTGTTGCCCTTGTTCCTGGCCAGCATCGGCATCGTGTCCTCCATCATCGGCGCGTTCTTCGTGAAGGTGGAGGAGGGGGGCGATCCGAAATCCGGTCTGAGCCGGGGCGAATTGACTGCGGCGGTCCTGATGTTGATCGGGTCCTTCCTGGCCATCAAGGCGATCCTGCCGGCGGATTTCCGCCACGCCGCCGACGCGCCGTTGCCCTTCTGGCTGGGCGTGTTTCTGTCGACCATCCTCGGGTTGGTGTGTGGCTTGGCGATTGGTTTCGTGACGGAGTACTACACCGGTGTTCACAAGAAGCCCGTGCTCGACATTGCGAGGCAATCCGTCACCGGGGCCGCCACCAACATCATTGCCGGCTTGGGCATCGGCATGATGTCCACGGCGTATCCGATCCTCTTCATCGCGGTGGCCATCATCGGCTCCTATGAATTGGCCGGGCTGTATGGCATCGCCATTGCGGCGGTAGGCATGCTGGCCAACACCGGTGTGCAACTCGCGGTGGACGCGTATGGCCCCATCTCCGACAACGCGGGCGGCATTGCCGAGATGTCGCAACTGCCCCCGGAAGTGCGCAAGCGCACGGATCGCCTGGACGCGGTCGGCAACACCACGGCGGCCATCGGGAAAGGGTTCGCAATTGGTTCCGCAGCCTTGACGGCCTTGGCCCTGTTTGCGGCCTACATGGCGGCGGCCGGCATCACCGAGACCGGGATCGATCTTTCCAAGCCCTACGTGATTGCCTGTTTGTTCATCGGCGGCATGCTGCCGTTCCTGTTCTCGGCTTTGGCGATGAACGCGGTCGGTCGGGCCGCGATGGCCATGATCCAGGAAGTGCGGCGGCAGTTCGCGGACATCGCTCCCTTGAAGAACGCTCTGGAAGCGATGCGGCGCAATGGGGAGAAGCCGGTCGAGGATTGGTCCGACGAGGACAGGAAGATCTTCGACGCCGCCGATGGCGCGGCCGAATACGGCAAGTGCGTGGCGATTTCCACTCAGTCCGCGATCAAGGAAATGGTGATTCCGGGGGTATTGGCGGTGGCCAGCCCGGTCGTCGTGGCCTTCGGCTTCAAGCTGTGGCAGGGTGGCGCGGTCGCGGCGCAGGCCTTGGGCGGGTTGTTGGCCGGGGTGACCGTCTGCGGGGTCCTGATGGCGCTCTTTCAAGCCAATGCCGGCGGCGCCTGGGACAACGCCAAGAAAATGTTCGAGGAGGGAATGACCATTGATGGCGTCCACTACAAGAAGGGGTCCGAACCCCACAAGGCGGCGGTGGTCGGCGACACCGTGGGCGACCCGTTGAAGGACACTTCCGGCCCCTCGCTTAACATCCTGCTCAAGCTGATGTCTGTCGTGGCGCTGGTGATTGCGCCGCTGTTGTAGCGGGCAGGCGGGCGGACGCGTTGCTCGCTAGGGCTTGGAACCGGGCAGCCCGGTCCGACTTCGCCAGGAAGCTACGGCGCGACAGGCAGGTTTGCCTTACCAAGGTGGGGGATTGCTCCGCATTACGCAATCTTCAGCGTGAGAGCTGAGGAATAGAAGCGCGGACATCCTTGTCCGTGCGAAGGGTTGTTGGATTGGAACATGCGGACAGGGATGTCCGCGCTCCGGCGGCGGGCGCTTCTTTTCGCGCGGCCCCGGGGGCGCGAGTTCTGTTGCTGGCGGGGTTACCTCGTCCGGAAGGGGAATTCCGATTGGTCCTTGTCCATGCGCTTGGAGTAGCCGCCTTGCTCGCAGGCGCGGGCCCAGGTTTCGGCGGGGACATCCTTCATCACGCCGAGGGCCTGGGTGATGTTCAGCGCCTCCAATGAGACAACCGGATCCGTCGTGGTTTCCAGGATGCCGAGGATGCCGGCGAATCCGGCTTTCTTGTCGCCGAGCTTATAGAGGGCCTCGGCGGCGGCGAGACGCACGGATTCGGACTCGTCCTGCAGCAGCTTCTTGAGTTGTCCCTTGGACTTGCCGGCTTTGCCGGCGTTGATCGTGCAGCCGGTGGCTCCCCAGTAGCGGATGACCGGATGTTCGCTGTTCATGGCGACGCGGAGTTTGCGTTGGATGTCCTGGCCGCCTTCCCCAACCTGCAGCGCGGTTTTCAGGACCTCATTGTAGGGGAAGCCGTCATTGTGGACGTAGTCGTAGACCGTGCTTTCCTTGGAGATGCCTTCATACATGGATTCCGGGACGATGCCGGTGTCGCCGATCTCGCGCATCTTGTTGAGCAGGGCGTCGCGCATCTTGTCGCGGCGTTGCTTGAACTCGGGATCGTTCGCGAGGTTGTTGACCTCCCAGGGGTCGTTCTGGATGTCGTAGAACTCCTCGACGGGTTGGCGGCTTTCCCAGAAGGCATTCTGTTCGGTGGTCGTCTGGCCGTCCTGCCGGGCCTTGAGGAAGGAGTTCCAACCGATCTGGCCATGGGGGTAACCGGCAAAGATGCCGCGGTGACGGTGCGGGTGAAAGTTGCGGATGTAGCGGTATTTGCCGTCGGTCACGCCCCGGACAAATCGCAGCATGCGGGAATCGAAACGCTGGCCGTAGAGGAAGGCATAGGGCTCCGGATCCCGGGCCGCCTTGCCGGCGATGGCGCGGCCGTGGAAGGCGGCGGGGACGTCGATGCCTGCCAGACTGAAGACGGTGGGCGGCAGGTCGATGAAGGCGACCACGCGATCGCTGACCGCGCCGGCGTTGGCGGGAGCGAGATGCTGCCACTTCTTGGGGAAATTGACGATCAGCGGAACGTGGGTGCCGGTGTCGTTGATGTAGCGTTTGTGGCGGGGAAGGATGCCGCCGTGGTCGGAGTAATAGAAGACGATGGTGTTGTCGCGCACGCCGGCGTCGTCGAGTTCCTTGAGCCACTTGCCCACCTCGTTGTCCATCGCCGTGACGACGTCCATGTAGGTGACCCAGTCCTGGCGGATTTCGGGGGTGTCGGGGAGGAAGGGCGGCAAGGTGACGGACTTGGGGTCGCGACTGGGCGTCGCGGGAATCTTGCCCTGTTTGCGGAAGCCGTCGGTCTTCTTCTTGAAGAGGCTGCTCTCGTGGCTGGTCGTGGTGTTGAAGACGGCGAAGAAGGGTTGCCCTTCCTTGCGGTTCCTCCAGTGGGCCTGGCCATTGCACTGGTCCCAGTGGGATTTGTCGTCGCCCTTGAAGTTGTAGTCCGTCTTGGAGCGATTGACGCAGTAATAGCCGGCCTCGCGCAAGTAGGAGGGGTAGGTCCTGAATTTCTCCGGGATGGGATAGCGGCTGCGCATGTTGTGCGTCCCCATGGACGGGGCGTAGCGGCCCAGGATCAGGGTGTTGCGGGCAACGGCGCAGACCGAGCCGTTCGAGTAGGCGTATTTGTAGCGAATGCCGGTCTTGGCGAGACCGTCGATGTTCGGCGTCTCTGCGTCCTTGTTTCCGTAGCAGCCGATCCAGTGGTAGCTGTTGTCCTCACTGGTGATCCACATGATGTTGGGACGGTCGTGGGCGGCGTGGGCGACGAAAACGGTGAACAGGGCGATAAAGGCGGCGATTCGTTTCATGGCAGGTCGATCAGACGATGAATTGAAAGACGGAATTCGCGGAAGTTAGGGGAAATGCAGAGATCCGTCACGTGGAAGAATTTGGAATCTTGGGGCGGGAAAGCGGTGTGGGATTCCAGAACGGTGGCCAGTGGTTGACGATCGGGACGCCTCGCCTTACCCGGCGGGGAGTCCTGAGGCCTTGGCAAGCTTCGAAGAAATCCGTATGCAGGAGGCATGTTTCAATACATGTCGCGGGCGGATGAAGTTGAATGGCAAGCCGGACCTTATGACGGGGTGGAATTGAAAGTTCTGCACAAGAACGAGGCGACCGGCGGCGTCGTCGTGTTGCGGAAGTTTCATGCGGGCGTTGCCGTGCCCGCCCACAAGCACCCGGACGCTAACGAATGGGCGTACGTGTTGTCTGGCGAATGGGAGGAATCCGGTGAGGTGTTCGGTCAAGGCTCCTTGTTGCATGCCCCCAAAGGGCAGGGGCACGGGCCTCACGTGGCCAGGACTGAGGTCGTGAGCCTGACTGTCTTCGACGGACCGTTGACGGTCATCCCGGTCTGAAGAACCGAGAAAGGGTCCGGTGCATCAGTCCCGGAATCCAGGAAACCGACTGGTTGGGACGCGACCGGGTGGATCGATTCCCCGAATCGCCTCGGTGACGCGGCTTCAAGACGCGGGGAGCCAGCAGTCAAACGGGGCTCAGCGGATTCGTCAGAATTGCCGCGACGAGAAACGACGATCTAGCGGGCCTGAACACTGTTTCGTCTTCGGACTGTGGCGGCCATAGGACCTCGCGATAAGCGCCAAGATTGGCGCCGTGCGGGACGATCGCGAACATGCAGAAGCATACTCCCAGGATCACCTCACGTCTCCGCCTTTTCTGGAGGCATGGCGCAGCGCCCGGGGACAGGGGACGCGAACGGCTGCGGCCGGGCTGAGGCGGTCGCCAACGAAGTCGCCACCCCCACTTTCAATAATACGGCGCGATTGAGCCCGCAATCCGGAGCGCCGGTGACAGGCTCAAGATCGAGGACAAGCCCGCGTTCGTGGAGATGCAGGACATAGGCCCGGAGTTGCTCGTCGTCGAGCCCGTCGGGCGACCGGTTGAAATGCCGGGCCAGTCGGGCGACTTGCGAGAGGTAGATGTCGATGGTTTGATCGGAGTAGCCCTTCAGGACCAACTCCTCCTTCATGCGTTTCTTGAGGGGTGTCATAACCCCAAAACGCTACCCCTTCCAAACCGCCCCGACTCCCCGGATGGTGTTTACCCGAAGCGGTTTAGTTCAACGCAGAGGTGTCACGCGGAGGACGCGCAGCGGCCGGAGTTGTGACCGCCGACTTGTTCGAGTTAATTTTTGGATACGTCTTTTCGATGCCCGACTTTGACTACGTGAACGATGAGTCGCTCGTCGAAAATTTCGTATATGACACGATAGTTTCCTATTCGTATTCGATAAAGTTCTTCGTTCGTAAGCTTTTTGCAGTTGGCCGGTCTTGGATCTTCCGTAAGATTTTGAATTTCAGAAAGGATCTTTATAACTTCCTTTTTGTGGATCTTTTTAAGGTCCTTTCGAATGGAAGATGCGAATTCTAGATCAAATAGCGCCATCTGCTTGCAACTGAGAAAGGAGTTCGTCGTAGCTTACTGTTTTTTCTTTCTTTCTTTTTTTCCAATCCGAGATGTCTTCCAAATCTTCTCGCAACGCTGCCTTGAGCGCATCGTTTACGAGGTCAGACATCGACTGTCTGGTTTCTGCGGCCTTGATTCTCAGGGCTATATGGACTGTTTCGTCCAAGTATAGTGTGGCTTTACTCATGTGTCTTACATTGACGTCATGACGCTTAAGCGTCAAGGTTCCTAACGTTAAGCGGTGTATCCGCCATGCGCGCCGGGCGCTGGCGGGGTTTGGGTTTGAGAGCGCATGGCGGATATGCCGATGTTGAGCGAAACCGCAGAACCCGCGGCCGGGTCACTGCCCGACAGGGAAAAGCATGAGGGTTTCCAGGGGACTGGGTGGGGTTTGATGCGGGATGCGGGATGCGGGACGCGTTGGGATTTGGAGCTTTTCCGCCCCCTTTGTTCCCTTACACTCCGCGCTTCATGAAACGAATTGTCCTGTTGTTCCTCCTCGTCTTCGCCGTGGCGGCAAATGCCGCTTCGCAGCGTCCCAACATCGTCTTCATCTTCTCGGATGACCACGCCGTGCAGGCGATCAGCGCGTTGGGTTCGAAGATCAACCGGACGCCGCACATTGATCGGCTGGCGAAGGAGGGCGCGATCTACCGGAATTCCTTTTGCGCGAATTCGATCTGTGGGCCGTCGCGGGCCTGTATTCTCACGGGCAAGCACAGTCACATCAACGGCTTCCGGCGCAACGGCGACTACTTCGACGGCGGGCAGGGGACCTTTCCCAAGATGGTGCAGAACGCGGGTTATCAGACGGCCTTGGTTGGCAAGTGGCACCTGAAGAGCAACCCGACCGGGTTCAACTACTGGGAGATCCTTCCGGGGCAGGGCAGTTACTACAATCCGGACTTCATCCAGATGGACAATCAGCGCAAGCGCTACGAGGGCTATTGCACGGACATCATCACGGACCTCGCGTTGAACTGGCTGAAGAAGGATCGCGACACGGACAAGCCCTTCATCCTCATGTGCCAGCACAAGGCGCCGCATCGCAACTGGTCCCCCCATCCGCGGCATTTCGATCTCTTCAAGGGGAAGCCCGTGCCGGAGCCGGATTCGCTGTTGGACAACTACGGCGGCCGTAGCCGACTGCTGAACGAGAACGAGATGTCGATCAAGAACCACATGTTCTGGGGGCACGACATGAAGTTTCATGGCGAGCCGAAGTTTCCGAAGCACTTTGGCAAGCTGCCCAATGGGGAATACCGGCGCATGACCGACGCCCAGAAGAAGACCTGGGACGCCTGGTATGGTCCTCGCAATGAGGCCTTCATCAAACAGATGGAGGCCGGCGAGTTGAGCGACA
The DNA here is from genome assembly GCA_964519245.1 of uncultured Verrucomicrobiota bacterium. Lineage (GTDB taxonomy): Bacteria > Verrucomicrobiota > Verrucomicrobiia > Limisphaerales > JAYPEY01 > JAYPEY01. Next base: position 6,835 of record CAZFLK010000139.1, on the reverse strand, counting down.
AGGAGATCGTCCAGTGGAAGTATCAGCGCTACATCACCGACTACCTCAAGAGCGTCCAGGCGGTCGATGACGGGGTGGGGCGGGTGCTGGATTACCTCGATGAGTCGGGGCTCGCGAAGAACACGATCGTGATCTACTCCTCCGACCAGGGGTTCTATCTCGGTGAACACGGTTGGTATGACAAGCGCTGGATGTACGAGGAATCGCTGAAGATGCCGTTCCTCATCCGCTGGCCGGGCGTGATCAAGCCGGGCTCGGATTCGCCGGCCTTGATCCAGAACATCGACTATGCCCCGACTTTCCTCGAACTGGCCGGCGCGGAGATTCCCGCGGACATCCAAGGCCGGAGCCTGGTTCCGCTGTTCCGCAATGGCGGCGCCAAGACGCCGGATTGGCGCGATGCGATCTACTACGCCTACTACGAGAATGCGGCGGTGCACAATGTGCCGGTGCACGACGGCGTGCGCACGGAGCGCTACAAGTTGATGTGGTTCCCGCGCACGCGCGAATGGCAGTTGCACGATCTGGAGAAGGACCCGCACGAGATGAACAGCGTGCACGACAACTCCGACTATGCGCCCGTCCTGGCGGCGATGCAGAAACGCTACCGCGACTTGCGCAAGCACTATGACGTCAACAGCGCGGTCATCCCGGCCACGCGCGGCAATGAGAAACGTTGGAATGACCGCAACAAGCAGCTCACCGCCAACTCCCGCAAGGGGCCGTTCGACGTGGTGTTTGTCGGCGATTCGATCACCCAGGGCTGGGAGGGGCGCGGCAAGAAGACCTGGGAGAAGTACTACGGCGACAAGAAGGCCCTGAATCTGGGCATCGGGGGCGACCGCACGGAGCATGTGATCTGGAGGTTGACCAAGAACAACCAGATGAGCCGCAAGGCGAAGGTCGCCGTGGTCATGATCGGCACGAACAACACCGGGCACTTCGATCAGGACCCGGAGGAGGTCGCCGCCGGCGTGGACCGCATTCTGGAGATCGTCAAGGAGAAGCGGAAAGAGACGAAGGTCCTGCTGCTGGGCATCTTTCCGCGAGGCCAGTCGCCGCATGATCTGAAGCGGTTGAACAACGTGATGATCAACCAGAAGATTCGTCGTCTCGCCGATGGCGAGCGTGTGCATTACCTGGACCTCAGCAATGAGTTTCTGAACGCCGATGGCACGATTTCCAAGGAGATCATGCCGGATTATCTGCACCTCAGCGCCGAAGGCTACGAACGCTGGGCGAAGGCGATCCAGCCCAAGCTGGAAGAACTGGGGCTCTAGCGCGGACGCAGGCGAGCGAGGGCAGCTAGAGGAGCGCGGACATCCGTGTCCGCGTGTTGGTTCCCTGGGTTGGAACGAGCGGACAAGGATGTCCGCGCTCCTGGCGTTGTTTGGGCCTTTTCCGGCTACGCGGCTTCGGGCCGGGTGAACACGAGGGTTTGGTCCTGCGACTGATCAGGTTGGAACTGATAGCCGAGGCCGTCAAAACTTCTCAGCTCTTTCGGATTGGAGATCCGATTGCGGATGATGAAGTCGGACATGGCTCCCCGCGCCTTCTTGGCGAAGAAGCTGATCACCTTGTAGTTCCCGTTCTTCTGGTCCTTGAAAACGGGGGTGATCACGCGGGCATTGAGCCGCTGCTTGTCCACGGCCTCGAAGTATTCATTGGATGCGAGGTTGATGAGGGCGTCGCCGCCGGATTCCTCGACGGCCTGGTTCAGGGTGTCGGCGACGATGGGCTTCCAAAACTTGTATAGGTCCTTGCCGCGACGGGTGGCCAGCTTCGTGCCCATCTCGAGTCGGTAGGGTTGGATCAAATCCAGCGGGCGCAGCACGCCGTAGAGCCCCGACAGGATACGCAAGTGTTTCTGGGCGCGCTGGAAATCCGATTTCTTGAAGGCGTCGAGATCGAAGCCGGTGTAGACATCGCCCTTGAAGGCCATGAGCGCGGGCTTGGCATTGGCCGGGGTGAAGGGGGCGCTCCAGTCGCGGTAGCGTTGCTGGTTGAGTTTGACCAGGGCGGGGCTGATCGACATCAGCGAGCCGATCTCCTTGCCGGAAAGGTGGCGGAGCTTGGCGATCAATTGCTGCGACTGATCGAGGAAATCGGGCGTCGTGAAGAGGTCCGTCAGGGGCGGCGTTTCAAAATCCAGTGTCTTGGCGGGAGAAATAACGGCGAGCATGGCGAGGAACGTTACACGGAAACCTGGGTAATCAAGCGGGTAGGGAGGGGAGGGCGCGCGTCAATGAGCGGGCTTGGGGTCGACCTTGCGATAGGCGTCCACGACCGCTTGTTCGCCGGCGGCGCCCTTGATGGCATTGCCGTGTTCCATACCGACAATGCCGTCGAAGCCGCTGGCGTGGACGTGCTGGAAGACCTTGGCGTAATTGATCTCGCCGGTGCCGGGTTCCTTGCGGCCGGGATTGTCGCCGACCTGGAGGTAGCCGATCTGGTCGCGGCAGAGATCAAACAGGGGGATCAGATTGCCGCCGGCAATCTGCTGATGATAGAGGTCGTAAAGCACCTTGCAATTGGGGTGGTCGACCGCCATGCAGATGAGGTGGCCCTCGGTGACGGTCTGGAGGAAGGAGCCGGGATGATTGCGGAAGCGGTTCAAGGGCTCCATCACCATGGTGATGTTGTGCGGTTCGACGATCTCCGTGGCGCGGCGGAGCAATTCGATGCAGTTGGCGAACTGGATCTCCCGGGGCCAGCGCGGGTCGACCTGCCCGGAAACCAAGGTCATGTAGCCGGCGTTCACGCGTTGGCAGACTTCGACCGTTTCCCGGATCTGCTGCAGCACGAGTTCGCGCGCCTGCTTGTCCCGGGAGGCGAAATTCAGTTCGCCGATGCCGGTCTTGGCGGAGACCACGCCCATGCGCATGCCCAGCCTCTCCATTTTGGCGGCGACGGCTTTCTGGTCGGCCAGGTCGCGGCTGCCCATGCGATTGTCCTCCCAGGCGCGGAAGCCCTGATCGTAGGCGAACTGCAGTTCGTCGGTGAGGCCGCCGGGCGCCGACTGCTTGAACATGCCGAAGTGCGGCGCGTAATTGAGGGTGAATGCGGGCGCGCCCTGGGCGGCGTGGGCGGGGCGCGGCGCCTTGAGCGTCACGGCCGCGGCGGATGCGGCGAGGAAGCCCTGTCGGAGGAAATGGCGGCGGGTCATGGTTGGGTGGAGGGGCGTGGAAGCGCCGGGTTTCAAAGGTCGGAGCGCAGTTTCTGAAAGTGTTGGAATCCTTCCCAGGCGATGCGTTGCAGGTCATCGCGATCCTGCTTGGAGAACGTTCGGGTGATGGGATTGCCGTCGCGGTCCTTGTCCTTGTGTTCGCGGCTGTTCTTGAAGTAGCGGATGTCGGTGATGGAATCGACCGGCAGACCGACCGGGCTCTTCTCGAAGATGGCGGCGCAGAGGGTGCAGGCGGTGAGGTAGGCCATGACCTTGTTGAGGTGGGCGTCGTTGATGAAGCGCAAGGTGAGGTCGGGTCGCTCGCTCTGACATCGGTGGCCGACCAAGGCCATGGGCGCGGCATTGGCCCGTGTCAGGGCGGCGAGGCGCGCGATGGCGCGGGTCTTGCGCATGACGGGCTCGATAGCCGGTTTGGCCTCCAGCGGGCGCGCGTTCTGGGTGGTGGGGGTGGTCTCGTAGAGAATGACCCGCGCGCCCTGAGCCCGGGCGAGTTCGGCGAAGCGGGGCGCAAACTTGACGTAGAGCGAGTCGTCACCCTCCAGGTCATCGCGGTAGGATTGCAGCACGACGATGTCCCAGCGGGTTTTCGGCCGGGCGTCAAAGTCCTTGAGGAAATCCTGATGCTTCTTCAGCGCGGCCTTGGCGTACTTGTCATCTGGGTCTTGGGCGTGTTCCTTGAGTTGGGCGATGGTGTCCTGCTCCTGTTTGCGGGTGAGTTCGTGGAGCCGGACAAAGTTTTGAGACCCGAGGCGCCAGTGGTCGCGCAGGGTCCGGCCGCCGTAGATGATCTGGGTGGGGTTGAACTTGAGCCCGGGGTTGCCCGCTTCCGCCATGGATTTGACGACCTGGGCGAGGTTGTGTCGCGCGGTGTAGCTGTTGCCGATGAAGAGAACATTGAGTTCCTTGGCGGGCGCGGTGGACGCGAGACCGGCGGTGAGCAGGAGAAAACAAAGGATTCTGCGAACGGGATTCAGCATGGCGGTCAATCTGAAGGAGAATGGGGCGGTCCGGCAATGCATTTTCGAAACGGAAGAATTTGCTTCCCGGAGCGGCGCTTGAGATTGTAGTTCCAGCAACGCTGATTCCGATAACGATATGGATGTGAACAACGACAACGACAGCAGCTCCGCCGCGCCGCGCCTGGGCATCATCGGCGGGGGACAATTGGCGCGCATGACGGCTTTGGCGGCGGCCAACCTGGGTGTGGAGGTGCGAACCATCGAACGCGCGGCTCCCAGTCCGGCTTCCTACGTCGCGGCCGAGTCCCTGCAAGGCGACTGGAATGCCGCAGAGGACCTGCTGCGGTTGGCGGCCAAGGTCGATCTGTTGACCTTGGAGAACGAGTTTGTGGACGCGGATCAACTGGCGAAGGTGGAGGCGGCGGGCCATGTGGTTTATCCGACCTCGGCGACGATGCGGTTGGTGCAGGACAAGCTGGCCCAGAAGCGGACGCTGGAGGGCGCGGGGCTGCCCATTCCCGCCATGCGGCAGGTCGATTCGCTGGAAGATCTCAAGGCGGCCGGGGAGACGTTGGGGCTGCCGTTGGTCCTGAAAGCGCGGCGCAACGGTTACGACGGCAAGGGGAATTTTACCGTGCGCAGCGAGGCGGACTTCGAGGCGGGCTGGAAGGCGCTGGACGGCCCCGATGGGCGGGAGCTCTACGCCGAGGCCTTTTGCCCTTTCGTGAAGGAGTTGGCGACGATTGTCACCCGTTCCCGCTCCGGGGAGTCCGCGCATTACCCGGTGGTGGAAACGGTTCAAAAGGATCATATCTGCCACATCGTCCGGGCCCCGGCCGATGTGGACGCGGGCGTGGCGGAGCGGGCGGCGGACATTGCTGCGCGGGCGATCGACGCCATCGATGGCGTGGGCAGCTTCGGGGTCGAGATGTTCCTGCTGGAGGACGGTTCGATCGTGGTGAACGAACTGGCGCCGCGGGTGCACAACTCGGGGCACTACACGATCGAGGCCTGCGAGTGTTCCCAATTCGAGAATCACGTCCGCGCCGTGTTGGATCTGCCCCGCGGTTCGACGCGGATGGTGGCACCTGCGGCGGTCATGATCAACAACCTGGGCGATGGTCACGGGCCGGGTTATCCGGGCGGCATGGCGGAGGCCCTCAAGATTGCCGGGGCCCATGTTCATACCTATGGCAAGGCAAAGAGTGTGCCGGGCAGGAAGATGGGGCATGTGACGGCGCTTGGCGATGATGTGGCGGAAGCCGAGGCCAAGGCCCGGAAGGCGGCCGATGCCTTGATTTACGGCTCGCCGGATGGCTCCGGGGCAAGCAAGGTCCAAAGCGTATGACGAAGAAAGCAGCGGCAGCGAATCCCCTGGTGGGGGTGATCATGGGCAGCGATTCCGATTGGCCCACGATGATGGGGGCCTCGGAGGCGTTGGAGGAATTCGGCATCGAGCACGAGGTCAAGGTGGTTTCCGCGCATCGCATGCCCACCGAAATGGTGAAGTATGGTCAGACCGCCCACAAGCGGGGATTGCGTGTTGTGATCGCCGGGGCTGGCGGCGCGGCGCATCTTCCGGGGATGGTCGCCAGTCTGACGCCGCTGCCGGTCATCGGCGTGCCGGTCGAGAGCAAGGCGCTGAAGGGGATGGATTCCTTGCTGTCGATTGTCCAGATGCCGGGCGGCGTGCCGGTCGCCACCGTCGCCATTGGCGGCGGGCGCAATGCGGGCTTGCTGGCCGTCGAGATCCTGGGCGCGTCGAACCCCAAGCTTCAGGAGCGCATTCTCGCGTTCAAGAAGGAGTTGTCGGCGACGGCCAAGGCGAAGGGGAGAAACCTGCAGAAGGCCCTGACCACAGACAAGGGATGAAGGATCAGACCGGCTGGGCCCCTTGACAAGGCGGGAAATAGGGCTCTTTTTGGAGTTGGCGAGTTGGGCGGATAAAATCAGTGAACAATTTGCGGGGGGGCTTCGTCCGTTCCCGCGTCAAGAGAAGGCGAAGAGTCGGGCAATTTTCAGTTGGGAACGAAGAGTTTTATGAATACGCAACCAACCTTGGAAGATTACCGCAAATCATTCGGCACGGACTTCGCTGCCGGTCTGGTTGTGTTTCTGGTGGCCCTGCCGCTGTGTCTGGGCATCGCGCTGGCATCCAATGCGCCCTTGATCTCCGGATTGGTGGCGGGTGTGGTTGGCGGATTGCTGGTTGCCTGGATCAGCGGTTCGCACACCAGCGTCAGTGGACCGGCGGCGGGATTGACCGCGGTGGTGGTGGCGCAGATTGACAAGTTGGGGGGCTTTGAGCCCTTCCTGGTCGCGGTTGTTCTGGCTGGCATACTTCAGCTCATCATGGGGGCGTTGAAGGCGGGGTCCCTGGCGGCATTCTTTCCCTCCAGTGTGATCAAGGGGCTGCTCGCGGCGATCGGCGTGATCCTGATTCTGAAGCAGATTCCGCATATTTTTGGACACGACCCCGATTGGATGGGAGACATGAATTTTCAGCAGATCGACGGCAAGAATACGTTTTCGGAACTGATTGCCACCATGTTTGACATTCACGCCGGGGCGAGTCTGGTGGGGCTGGTTTCGTTGGTGGTTCTGATCTATTGGAACAAGACGCCGCTCGTCAAGACGGGCATTCCAGCGCCCCTGGGCGTCGTCGTCCTCGGCGGAGCGGCCTCCTTCG
>CAZFLK010000138.1:0-15697 GCA_964519245.1 uncultured Verrucomicrobiota bacterium | reverse complement strand
AGCCCGAGTCGAGCCGGCGGCAGCCCTCCTGCGCCTCGATCCGGTTCCAGCCCAGCTGGGGGATCCGCAGCCCGGGGCGCGAGCGGAACCGGGTGACTGCGGCGTCGACCAGGCCGAGCCCCTTCAGATCCTGCGCGGTGATCTTCAAGGCGGCGGCGGCCTGCGGCGCGGCGGCGCGGTCTTTCCAAAGAATGGCGGCGCAGCCTTCCGGGCTGATGACGGAGTAGTAGGCGTTCTCGAGGATCAGGACGCGGTCCGCGACCCCGATTCCCAACGCGCCGCCCGAGCCGCCCTCGCCGATCACGGCGGCGACAATTGGAACCTTGAACAGCATCATCTCGCGCAGGTTCACCGCAATGGCCTCGGCGATGTGGCGCTCCTCCGCGCCGATGCCCGGGTAGGCGCCGGCGGTGTCGATCAAGGTGACGATCGGCAAGCCGAACTTGTCCGCCAGCTTCATCAGGCGCAGCGCCTTGCGATAGCCTTCGGGATGAGCCGAACCAAAATTGCGAAGAATGTTCTCCTTGGTGTCGCGCCCCTTCTGGGTGGCGATCACCATGACCTTGCGTTCGCCCAGGTAGGCGAAGCCGCCGACGATCGCGCGGTCGTCGGAGTAAAGCCGGTCCCCGTGAAGTTCACTGAATCCGGAAAAAGTCGAGTGGCAGTAGTCCAGGGAATAGGGCCTTTGCTGATGACGGGCCAACTGGATGCGTTGCCAGGGAGTGAGGTTCGAGTAGACCGTCTTGCGGGTCGCCACGAGCTTCTTCTCAATCCGGCCAATCTCCTCCTGGAAATCGATGCCCAAGGAGGCCTTCTCCGGATGACTCTTGAGCTCATCCAGCTTCTGCTGCAATTCAATGATCGGCTTCTCGAAATCGAGCGGATTCTTCATTTGCGCCGGACTGTAAAGAGGCGTCGGGAGGCGCGCAACGGGGAATTACGCGGCCTTTTGCAGTATCTCGAACAGGCTGTCGCCATGCTTGAGGGTCTTCACGGGCTCCCACGGCGCCATCATTTCCAGCGTATCGCGCTTGGTGTGCCCGAGGACCAACCGGCCGCCTTCCTTCAGCAGTGAAGGCAGGGTTTCGTCGTCGAGCAGCTTCTGGGAAAAGGAGGTGGACCGTCGGTTGACGTTCTTCTCGCCAAAGGGCGGGTCGGCCAGAATGAGATCGAAGGCGCGCCCCATCTCGGCCAGTTGGCGAAGCCCCACAAAGGCGTCCTTGATCCGGACATCGTAGTTTCCGCCTTCCAGCCGGGCGGCGCGCGCGTTCTGCCGGATGAACTGCGCGTGCTTCCCGGCTTTCTCAATGCAAACGGCGCTCCTGGCGCCGCGGCTGAGGCACTCCAGGCTGAGCGCTCCGGTCCCGCCAAACAACTCCAGCGCCTCGGCGTCGATCACGAACCGGCCCAGGCTGTTGAAAATGGCCTGCCGCACCAGGTCCGGGGTGGGGCGGACATCAAAGCCCTTGGGGACCTTCAGGATCGTGCCCGCCGCTGTGCCGCCAATGATGCGCATGATGGTTCAGGGGCGTCGGTTGCTTGCGGACGCCACGGACGAAAGCTCCAAGCTCCAAATCCCAAGCTCCAAAGAAACTCCAAGTTCCGAATCCCAAACGAGGTTGCCCAACCCGGCGTTACAGTAGAAACCCCCGAGCCTCTTCCGCATCACTGGATCGAAACCGGAGCCGCATCCGTGTTCATCCGTGTTCATCCGTGGTTCTTCACCGCCTTCGCCATCGAATGCATTGCGATGCCGGCGGCGACGGAGGCGTTCAGGGAATTGATGCGGCCGACCTGCGGGATGCGCAGGACGATCTGCGCCTCGTTGAGAATGAACTGCCCGACCGACTTGTCCTCGCCGCCGATGACCAGCAGCAGCTTGTCGATCGAGCCGGGTTGAATATCGTCCAATGAGGTCGTTCCCTTGGCGTCGAGCGCGGCGATGGTGAAGCCCTCTTCCAACGCGCGCTTCACATACTGATTCGCCGAACGCGCCCGGGCGATCTGCATGAACTCCGAGGCCCCGGCGGAAACCTTCACGATGGAAGGATAAATCTCGGGCACGCCCTTGGTCGGCAGGAAAACGCTGTTGAAGCCGAAAATCTCCGCGCTGCGCAGGATGCCGCCGACGTTGTGCGGATCCTCCACATTGTCCAGCAGCAGCAGGCGCGAGTCGGCATAGAGGGGCTCATAGTCCACATACCAATACGGCGCCGCCTTGATCACCGCGCCCTGGTTTTCCCGGCTCTTCGACAGGTCGATCAAACGCCCCTTTTCGACCCAGTTCACCGGGATCTCCTCGCGCTCCAACAGGGTCACCAGCTTCTTCAGGCGGGGATTGTTGCGCGTGGCCTGGTTCAGGTAGGCCTCGTAGACCTTGCGGCGGCCGGCGCGGACCACCTCAAAGCACGGGTTGATCCCGTAAATGTATTCTCGGCTTGGTTTGCTCACGATGGGTCAGGAAATGGAACGGCCGACGCGATTCTCGAGACGGCGTGTGAAGGCTGATCGTCGAGGACGGTCCGGCGCGAGCCAAGCAAATTCAGTCCGGCGCCTCGGAGGCGCCTGTTTTCCCCACGGATGGCAGAGCCGACCCACGGATGAAATTCAACACGGCGGGCGTTCGGTGGATTTCCACAGCCGCAGGTTTTGCGCAAGGGGTTCATGACGGAAACGCATCACTCCATGCGCCGGCTCGTCTACGCCGGTTGCGCCTCGGCCTGCATGCGTTCCTCCAGCGATTCCAGTTTCAACTCGGCGACGATCACCATCAGCGCGGGGATGAAGGTCATGACGACGACCGCCGAGACGACCGTTCCCATGCCGAGGGAAATGGCCATGGGCACGAGAAACAGGGCCTGGATGCTGGTCTCGAAGATCATCGGCAACAGGCCGAGGAAGGTGGTGATGGCCGTGAGGAGGATGGGTCGGAAGCGCCGTTGCGCCGCGCGGATGATGGCTTCCCGCGCGGGCACGCCCTGGCGCAGGTAATCGTTTCGCGTGACCGCCAGGACGAAAGCGCCGTTCACCACCATGCCGCACAGGGCGATCATGCCGAAGATGCTGAAGACGCTCAGGTTGAAACCCATCAATACATGGCCCATCACGGCGCCGGCCAGACTCCAGGGAATCATCAACAACACAACCACGGCCTGCACGTAGCTCCGCAAAAGCGAGGCCATCAAGGCGTAAACCGCAAACAGCGATCCGAGCAATCCCCAGGACAGGTTGACCAGCGATTCCCGCTGCTCCCGCTGCTCGCCTTCAAAACGGAACCGCAACGCCGGATACTTCTGCTGGATCGCGGGCATCTCATTGCGGCTGAAGGCGGACAGGACCTTGTTGCCGGTGGTCTGACCCGGGATCACATTGGCGGTGACATTGTGAACGCGGGAGCCGTCGAGGCGTTCGATGCGCGTGGGAGCGGAGGTGGGAATCACCCTGGCCGCCTGCCTCAGGGGGATCTCGCCGCCGCCCGGCACGCGGATCAGCATGTCCTCCAGGCTGCCGCGGGAGCGTCGTTCGCGCTCGGGAAACTGCACCATGACCCGCAGCTCATCGCGCTCGCGCGGTTGGCGCAACGCCTCGGCCCCGACGAAAGCATGCCGGATCTGCTGACCCAGCTCGCGAGCCGTCAGTCCCAGGCTGCGCCCCTCCGGCGTGATCTCGAAATTGTATTGCGGCATTTCGCGTCCAAAGCCTTTCCGCACGTCCTCCACTCCGGGATACTTGCCGATGGCCTCGGCGACTTCGGTCGCCGCCTGACGCAGGGTCTCAACTTCGGGATGCGACACCTGGATGTCGATCTCCGCCGAGCCGCCAGGGCCGATGAGGTAGTCGAAGAAGAGCGATTCCAGGTCCGGAATCTCCGGGATCTCCTGCCGCCAGACATCCGCAAATTGCGAGCCGGTGATCTGGCGCTGACTTTGGGAGACCAGTCTTACGGACACCTCACAATCGCTGGAGCTGCTCTCCGCCACCGAGGTCGAGATGCCGACCAGGATATCCTTCTCACCGGTCTTCTCAATCGCCCGCCGCGCGGCGCGTTCGATCTCGAAGGCCACCTCGCGCGTGCGGTTCACCGGCGTTCCCGAGGGCAGTTCGATCTCGGCCTGGACGAAGGGCGTCTCGATTGAGGGACGAAACGCGAAGTTGATCCGCCCGCTGAAAATGTAGCCGCAGGCCAACAGCAGGACTCCCGCGAACACACCGACCGTCAACCAGCGATAGCGGACGGCTCCCTGCACAACCGGGCTGTACCAGCGGTCGATCGCGTCGTCGATCCTCACCCGCAGGCGCGTTTGCCAACGTTGGAAGGGATCGAACAACTGAAACCACTTCGACTTGCTCTGAAACGCGAGGTGCGCCGGGAGGATGAGCAGGCATTCAATCAGCGACACCGTGAACACCGCAATGACCACCGCCGGCAGCACGTAAAAGAAGCGGCCGGTCTCTCCCGGCACGAACAACAGCGGCAGGAAGGCGATGATGTTGGTCGACACGGCGAACATCACCGGGACCGACATGGCCTTGGCTCCCGCGATCGCGGCCTCCAGCCGGCTCATGCCTTCGGACATCTTGTGAAAGATGTCCTCGCCCACCACCACCGCGTCATCGACCACGATGCCCAGGGTGACAATGAACCCGAAGAGCGAGATCATGTTGATGCTGGCGTCCATCGCCGGCAGCAGGAACAGCGACCCCAGGATCGAGACCGGAATGCCCGCCGCCGTCCAGAAGGCGACCCGAAGCTCCAGGAACAGGCCCAGGGCCAGGATCACCAGCAGCAGGCCCAACGCCCCGTTCGTCATCAGCATGTCGATGCGCTCCTTGTAGGAGTTGGTCCGGTTGTAGGTGATCTTCATCCCGACGCTCGGGGGGAGGTTGGCCTGTTCGCGCCGGATGAACTTCTCCACGGCGTTCGCCACGGTGATCGGCGATTGTGTCTCCGTGCTGTAGACGGCCAGCCAGATCGAAGGGCGGCCGTCGAAGTAGTTCTCCCGTTGCGATTCCTCGAAGCCGTCCTTCACCTCGGCAATGTCGCGCAGCAGGACCTTCGATCCATCCGTCCGGCTGATCACGGCGATCTCGTCGAACTCCCGCGCGAAGCTCCTACGCTCCGAGGTTTTCAACAACACATCGCCGCTGGGGCTCTTGATGGAGCCGGCCGGCACATCGAGGGCCGATTCGTCGATGGCCTCGGCGATGTCGTCCAGCCGCAGGCCCAGCGAACGCAGCTTGTCCCGCGGGATCACCACGTGAATTTCGGGGCGACGCATGCCGCGCACCTCGACCGAGGAGACCTCCGGCTCCGAGAGCAGCCCCGCCTCGATTTGCCGGGCGAACTTGACCAGGCCCTGCTCGTCAAGTTCGCCGTAGATGGACAGGTAAAGAACGCCGCGTCGCCTGCCCCCATCCAGTGACACCTCCGGGGCCTCCGCTTCGGCCGGAAACAATCGGATGCGCTGCACCGCCGCGGTGATCTCCTGGAGCCCGCGGTTGCGATCCACGCCCGGAGCCAACTCGGCCCGGATGTCGGCATCTCCCTCGCGCGCGACCGAGGTTATCTTGCGAATCAGATCCAGGCCGCGCAGCTCCGCCTCGATGGGCAGAATGATGGACTGCTCCACCTCTTCGGGGCTCGCTCCCGGATACTCCATCTCGATCTCCACGACATCGAGCGTGAACGAGGGATAGATCTCCTGTCGAATGCCCCGCGCGACGATCAGGCCGGTTGCCACCACCGCAAACATCAGCAGGTTCGCGGCGACGTGATTCCGCGCGAACCAGCTCAAGATCCCGGCTGCGGCCGAGGATTGGGAACGCGCGCTCATCCTCCGGAATCCGGCGCCTTCTCCGGCGGCGCGTCCTCGTGGACCTCGAGCTTCATGCCGGGCAGGGCGACTTTGAGCGGGCTGACGATCAACCGTTCCCCGGGCTCCAGGCCGGCCTTGATGTAGAGCGTTTCGTCTTCCCTCCAGACAACCTCGGCGTCCCGGATCTGGAGCTCGTCCCGCTCGTCGGCGACCCAGACGCGGCCGCCATTGCGGAAGGAGGCCCGATCAATCGCCAGCGCCTTCTCGAGGACGCCCGCGTCGATCTCGGCCCGGACGTAGCTTCCGAGGAGAAACGGCGTTGCGTTGTCGGGCGATTCCAATCCCAAGGGATCGTTGACGCTGATCAACAGCCTCGCCATGCGTCCGGTGCGCTCCATCTCGCCGAGCAGGCGGACGACGCGGCCCGGGCGCCGCTCCAGCTCGCCGTTGCCCGTCTCCAGCTCGATCGTGGCTTTGGCGCCCGGCTGATTCCCGCGGGGCAGGCGAATGTGCCGCAGGCGATCGATTGGCAAGGCGGCGCGAACCCAGAACTCGTCGGTTCCAGCCAGGGTCGCGGCGGCGAGTCCGGGATCCACCCGTTGGCCGATCTCCAAGGCCTCCTCCAGGATCAGGGCGTTGAACGGCGCCTTGATCACGTGGCGGCGCAGCAATTCCTCCGCCCGGTTCTGGGCGGCCTTCAAACGCTGAAGGTCGGCAACCTCGGTTTCCACATCGGCTTCCAACGCCGCCAGCTCGGTTCGGGACAGCAGGGTCTCATCGGCCAGCTGGCGGGCCTCATCCCGTTTGCGCTGCGCCTCCTTCAGCTCCGCCTCCGAGCGCGCAACCGCGGCTTTCGCCTCCTCCAGATTCAACTCCGCCAGGGTTGTGTCGATGGCGAGCAACTCCTCGCCCGCCCTGACCACGCCGCCAGGCACGAGGGATTTGTGCAGCCGGACCACCGGACCGCTGACCTCCGGTTCGATGACCAGCTGGCGCGCGGCGATCACCACGCCATGCGCGGCGACGCTGATTCGATGGGATTCCGGCGTCAGGGCCGCCGCCTTCACGATCCTGGGGGCGCGGACGTCCTCTGCAGGCTGGATCTTGGGGCCGGATTTGAGCAGCAACCAGCCGCCGCCGGACGCCGCCGCCACGACCGCCAGCGCAACCAGGCCGGACTTCCAACCGCCATCGTTGTCTTCTTTTGCAGCCATCGATTGATTCACCGCCTCAACCAAGAACGCATGGATCAGGCCAGCCGGCATGATTCACCTCGAGGGGGCCGCTGGCAAGCACGGGAAACACATGCGATTCCCGGGGGGCGTGATCGAAACTGGGCGGAACGCGGTCGTGTCCCGTCCTTGGGACCCGCCGCAGGGCCATGGGAATCGGATCTGCGGGCGGCCTGTTGCGGACGCTCGGGCGCTGTCGCATCCCGGGTTCAATCGTGTTGCCCACTCGCGCGGCGCCGCAGTTCCGGGCCGCAGGCGCGGGGCGAGCCGGCCTTGTGAAAGCTCAAACCTGTGCGAAGGCTGGGCGCGCGTTTTCCTTGGCGTCCTTTTTTTGCTTGTGATGCGAGCTGACGCGTGGAACACAAGCAGCCTGATTTTTCATGGCAGATTCTGAAACCAATCCATCCGCGTCGAGTGGCGGGGCCGGCGCCCGCAACCTCGTGATCCTCGCCCTGGCCGTCCTGGGCGTTGTCGCCGCCTACGTGGCCATCAAGGTGATGCGGGAAGCCCCCGTCGCCGGCGGCGCTCCAGGCGGCGGCGGGTCCATGGAAATGCCCCCCGCGGCGGTGTATGTGGAAAGCGTGGACCGGGAAACGACCCAGGCGGAAGCGGTGGTGACCGGCGAGCTGCGCGCGGTCTCCCAAGCGGACATCGCCGCCCGCGAACCGGGCGCCGTGGTGGCCGTTCTCGTCGACGAGGGCAGCGAGGTGAAAAAGGGAGAGGTCATCGCCAAACTGGACGACCGCCGGATCCACGCCCAGCTCGACGAAGCCAGGGCGGCCCTTCAATCCACCAAGAGCCTCACCAAACAGCGGGCGGCGGAACTGCAGCGCGCCGAGAAGGACTTCGAGATGAAACGCGGACTGCTCAAGCGCAAGGCGGTTTCTGAAAGCGATGTCCTCGACGCCGAACGAACGCTCGCGGTCGCCGAGGCTCAAGCTGATGTGGCCCGGGACGGCATCGCGGAGGCGGAGAGCCGCATCCGGTATCTCGAGGCCCAACTGGCCGACCTGACCATCAAGGCCTCGCTCGACGGCGTCATCGTGAGTCGGCGGATCGAGCCCGGCGAATGGGCGGCGGCCGGCGCGGTTGTGGCGAGCCTGGTCACGGTCGATCCCATCGAGGCTTGGCTCCGCGTGCCCTCGCGGCACCTGGACGACCTGCGCGGCAACGGCGATGGCTTCCGCGTGCGTCGCTCGGCGACCGGCGAACTGATCAAGCCCATTTCCGTGAAGCTGGTCCCGGATGTCGATCCCAACAGCCAGCTGTTCACGGTTGTGGCGACCCTGCCCAATGCGGAAGGCCGATTGGCTCCCGGCGAATCGGTCACCGGGATCGTGCCGGTCGGTCGGCGCCAACCGCATTGGCTCTTTCCAACCGACGCCTTGATCCGGTCGGCGGCCGGCGATTTTGTCTACGTCGTTCAAACGCCGGCCAAGGAGGGAGGGATGCCCTCCGGAGGCCGCGCCATGCTGGATATCGCCTTCGAACGCGGCGGCAAGGTCTACGTCGCCGATCCGCAGGCCTTCACGGCCGGCGCGCAAGTCGTTGTCGAAGGCAACGAACGCCTGATGCCCGGCCAGGGCCTGATGATTCAGGCTCGGGAAGACAAGTCGGAGCAATGAAGCTGGTCGATTACTGCATCAGGCAGCCGATCTCGGTCGGCGTCGGCGTCGGGCTCTGCCTTCTGGGCGGTCTGATGGCGTTCACGCGCGTGCCCGTGCAGATGAAGCCGGAGGTGGATTCCGTGGTCATCTCCGTCACCACCCGGTGGGAGAGCGCCTCGGCCGAGGAGATCGAGAGCGACATTGTCGAGGAACAGGAAAAAGTCCTGGGCGAGACCAAGAATCTCGTTTCCATGACCAGCAACAGCCAGGCCGGCCTAGGCACGGTGCGGCTGGAGTTTGCAACTGGAACGGACCTCGAGTCCGCCAAGGCGGAAGTCCTCCAGAAACTGGACGAGGTTCCGGGTTATCCTGAGGCCGTGCTGCAACCCGTGGTTGAGGATATCGATCCCGAATCCGTCGACTTCATCGCCTGGGTCGGCCTTTCCTCGACGGATACGGACTTCGATACGACGACGCTCTACGACTTCATGGAACGACGGATGAAGCCCCGCTTCGAGCGGCTGGAAGGCGTGTCCCAGGTCGGCGTGCGCGGCGGTCGGCAGGCGGAGATGCAGATCCGCGTCGATGCGCGCGCCCTGGCCGAACGCGGCATCACCTGGGCGCAGCTGAGTGATGTCATCCGCGTTTCCAACCAGAATTTCTCCGCCGGCAAGGTGGTCGAAGGCAAGCGCGACATTCGCGTGCGCTCGGTTGGCCGATTCGAAACCGCGGAGTCGATGCTCAACACGATCATCCGCCGCGACGCCTCGGGGCCGGTGTACCTGCGCGATGTCGCCGAGGTGACCATGACGCACAAGGAGAAGACCGACTGGGCGCGCGCGCGCGGCCTCCAGATGCCGTTCTTCAATTTTCTCCTGCAACGCGGCGGCAACCTGATTGCCACGATGGACCGCATCAAGGCCGAGATCGCCGCGATGAACGCTCCCGGCGGCCTGTTGGAAGAGCGCGCGCGTGAGCTGGGCCTTGATGGCAAGCTGGAGCTGGTCCAGGTCTACGATGCGACCACCTACGTGCAGGATGCGATCAAGCTGGTGCAGAGCAACATCGTGATCGGGGGCATTCTGGCGACGTTGACGCTGCTGTTCTTCCTCCGTTCCTATCGCGCTGTCGGCATCATCGCCCTGGCGATCCCGATTTCGGTCGTTGGCGCGATCGTTGTGCTGGTGGCCCTCGGGCGCACGGTGAACATCATTTCGCTGGCGGGGATGGCGTTCGCGGTGGGAATGGTCGTGGACAATGCGATCGTGGTGATCGAGAACATTTACCGGCACCTGGAAATGGGCAAGTCGCCCTGGCGCGCGGCCAATGACGGCGCCAGCGAAGTCGCGGGCGCGGTGCTGGCCTCCACCGTCACGACCATGGCGGTCTTCTTCCCGATTCTGCTGATCCAGGAAACGGCGGGGCAGCTCTTCAAGGACATCGCTTACGCGATCATGGCGGCGGTCGCCTTGAGCCTGGTCGTATCCCTGACCGTCATCCCGGCCGCTTCGGCGAGATTGTTGCATCCGGGAGAGGGGCATCCGGAGCACGAGTCCCGCCGCCGGCGCGGCTTGCATCCGTTGGACTTCCTGCATCGGATCCTGAATCTGTTTCCCGGGTTGGTCGCGCGGTTGGTGGCCGTCATCAACCGCAGTTGGGCGCTGCGCATCGGGGTCATCGTCGTGTTCACCCTGGGCACGGTGATCGGCATCCAGTCGCTGACCCCGCCGCTGGACTATCTGCCCAAGGGAAACCGGAACATCGTGTTCGGGATGATCATTCCGCCGCCGGGCTACAACCTCGACCAACTGACCGAAATGGGCGAACGCATCGAGAAGGTGATCAAGCCCGTCTGGGATGCGGCGCCGGATCAGTTCACCGTGGAGGCCGTTGCCCGGGGCGACGCGGCGAAGGAGGACAAGCGCGTCAAGGTTCCCGCCATGCCGGGCGGCGATCCCAGTGTCTTGCCGCCGCCGATCGACAACTACTTCCTCGTGAGTTTCGAGGGTCGGATGTTCCATGGCGCCATCTCCCGTGAGAAAAAGAAGGTGGTGGACCTGATCCCGCTGCTGAATCACGCGACCGGCGGACACAATGCTCCCGACGCGATTTCCTTCGCCTTCCAGATGCCGCTGTTCCGGGTGGGCGGCAATACCGGTTCCGCCATCAAGATTGATCTGAAGGGACGGGATCTGGACCAGGTGATCGCCGCGACCCAGGCCCTGATGTTTGGTTTGATGCAGAAGTTCGGACCCTACAGCGTCAACCCGGACCCCGCCAACTTCTCGCTTCCCTCCACCGAGTTGCGCGTCACGCCCGATGATCGCGCCCTGCTGAAGGTCGGATTGACCCGTCGCGATGTCGGCCTCGCAGCGCAGGCGAACGGCGACGGCATTCTCTTCTTCCGCGACTACGAACAGGACGGCGAGTTGCGGGACTTGAAAGTCATCAGTCAGGACGCCTTCGGGGACCATCCCATCGACGGCATCCTCAACGCGCCGATCGCCACCCGGACCGGCGCCATCGTTGATCTGCGGACGCTGGCGCAGGTCGAACGGGTCCGGGGCCCCAACGAGATTCGGCATGTGGATCGCGCGCGCGCGGTCACGCTGCAGTTTACGCCGCCGCCGGGCATGCCCTTGGAATCGGCGATCGATGACGTCAACGCCATGGTCGAGCAGCTGAAGCAGGGCGGTGTGATCGCTCCCGGCATGGAAGTCGGTCTGGCGGGTTCCGCGGGCAAGTTGAATGAGATCAAGACCGCGCTGCTGGGCGCGGGCGGCCTCGTGGGCACGGCATCCAGCTCGCTGTTCCTCGCCTTTCTTGTGGTCTATCTCGTGTTGGTCGTTCTGTTCCAGAGCTGGAGCTCGCCGGTGGTCATCATGTTGACGGTTCCCCTCGCCACCCTCGGCGGCTTCCTGGGCCTGTTCGCCGTGCACACCTGGAGCGTTCTGGATCACTACATGCCCGTGCAGAATCTCGACATGCTCAGCATTCTCGGCTTTGTGCTGCTGGCCGGCGTCGTCGTCAACAACGCCATTCTGATCATCCACCAGACCTTGAATTTCCTGAATCATCCCGAAATCGCCCACACCCCGCAGGAGGCGATCGTCGAGTCGGTCAAGTCGCGCGTGCGACCGATCCTGATGGGCTCGCTGACCTCGGTCGGCGGCATGATCCCCCTGGTGCTGCTCCCGGGCGCGGGCTCGGAGTTGTATCGTGGACTGGGCGCGGTGGTCGTCGGCGGGTTGTTGGTGTCGACGATCTTCACGCTGGTGCTGGTGCCGGCTGTGTTGAGCGTGGTCTACGCGACGCTGGATCCCAGAAAGCGGTTGACCGGCGACGGCGATGACGCCGGCGAGTTGGAGGATGTTCCGGCCATTTGAGGGCGTTGCGCGATGTTGAACACAGAGGACACAGAGAACCACAGACCCGCGGTCAGGGGGATGTGCCTGCTCGCAGCGTTTCTCCTAACTGGTTGCGCCTCCTACGTCGAACAACGCAGCCCCAAGGAAGGCGAGGGCATGCCATCCGCGCCCGGGAAGTTTTCCCATGCGGATGATTCAGCCAAGCCCGTCCCCGTCGTTGACTCCGAAGCTTGGTGGACGCTCTTCGAGGACCCGACGCTGGATTCGCTGATGCAACGGCTCGAGTTGGCCAATCCGGACCTCGAAGCCGGCTTGGCGCGGGTCGATCAGAGCCTCGCCGCCTTGGGCGTCACCCGCGGCCCCCTCCTGCCGACCATCACGGCCGATGGTTCCGCGGGACGTCGGCGCGATGCGGTGAACAACCTCTTGTTCCCGATTGCCACACCCGAGTACGAACGCTATCGCCTCGGCATGAGCGCGAGTTGGGAGCTGGATTTCTGGGGACGGGTGCGCGGCGCGGTCAGGCGCGACAGCCTTCGCGCCGAGGCGGCGGAACTGGAATACCAGGCCGCGTTGCTCTCGTTGCAGGGCGAGCTGGCTCGACAGTATTTCGCCTGGCGTACCATGTCGGACGAACTGGGAATACTGCGCGAAGCCGCGCGCCTGCGGGAGGAGAACCTGAAGCTGCAGGAATCACGCCTCGAGCTCGGCAGCGGCGTGGAGATTGACGTGGCGCGCGCGCGAGTGGAGCTGAGCAACGCCCGGGCGTCCACGGAGGCCGCGATTCGCAATCTGGGCCGGCTTCGCCACGCGATCGCGACGCTCGTCGGTCAGACGCCCTCGGAGTTCGAGTTGCTGCCGGAGATCGCGGATGGGAGCGCGGCCCACAATCCCGTCGCTGTTCCGGCGGGCGTTCCGTCGGAACTGCTTGCGCGTCGTTTCGACCTGCGGGCGGCCGACCGCTCGCTTTCCGCCGCCGCCGTTCAAATCGGCATTCGCAAGGCCGATTTCCTGCCCCGCATCACGCTCAACGGCAGTGGCGGCGTCGCCAGCCTCAAGACGAGCAATCTCTTCGATGCCGGCAGTGGATTCTTCGATGTCGGGCCGCAGATTGACGTCCCGATCTTCCAGGCCGGCCGACGAAAGTCATCGGTGGCCGAGGCCCAGGCGCAGTGGCGCGAAGCTGCGGCAACCTATCGGGGCGCCCTGCTGACCGCAGTGCGCGAGGTGGACGACGCCCTTTTGGATCTGAAGAGTCTGTCCCGCGAGGCAAACGCCCGCCGCGCCGCCGTTGTCGCCGCGGTCGCCGCCGCCAACGCCGCGAATGCCCGCCATGAAAGTGGACTGGCGGATTACTTCGAGGTCATCGACGCGGAGCGTGATCGTCTGCAGACGCGCCTGGCCGAGAACGCCCTGCGCGGCATGCAACACGCCGCCGGCGTGAACCTCATCCAGGCCCTGGGCGGGAGTTGGTGAGGGGCTTTGCCGGAGCGCGGACACCCCTGTCCGCAAGTGTCAACCACGCACGCACTCAATCGGATGACAATGCCGCAAGGTCTCCCGGCCGCCACGCCAACAGCCTCACGCCCCGTCTCCGCCTTTCGCGCCGCTCAATCATGGCTTCGCTTGTCGGTCGCAGGCCCGGCGCTCCGGCTTCCAAATGGTTTGGCGTTTCTTTTTGACGTGATCGCGTTAAATCGTTCATGACAACGCCAACCCCGTCATCGACCCAGATCCATGAAGTTCATTGACGAATACCGTGACGCCGCCGCGGCCAGGTCCCTCGCTGTGAAGATTCGCGAGACGGTGACGCGGCCGTGGACGCTGATGGAGGTGTGCGGCGGGCAGACGCACTCGATCCTGAAGTTTGGCCTGGACGAGCTGCTCCCGCCGGAAGTCACGTTGATCCATGGTCCGGGCTGCCCGGTCTGTGTGACGCCGATTGACATGATCGACCGGGCCATCGCGATCGCCCGGCGCCCCGAGGTCATCCTCTGTTCGTTCGGCGACATGCTGCGTGTGCCGGGCAGCGACGGCGATCTGTTCCGCGCGAAGTCGGAGGGGGCGGATGTGCGGGTCCTCTATTCGCCGATGGAAGCGCTCGAACTCGCGCGCAGACATCCGGATCGCGAGGTCGTGTTCTTTGCGGTCGGCTTTGAAACCACGGCCCCGGCCAACGCCATGCCGGTTCATCAGGCCAAGCGCGAAGGCTTGACGAATTTTTCCCTGCTGGTCTCCCACGTCCTCGTGCCGCCCGCGATCGAGGCGATCCTTTCCGATCCGGACAACCGCGTGCAGGGATTCCTGGCGGCGGGTCATGTCTGCGCTGTCATGGGCTACGAGCAATACGAGCCCCTCGCCGCGAAACATGGGGTTCCCATCGTGGTCACCGGTTTTGAGCCGATGGACATCCTGCAAGGCGTTCTCATGTGCGTGCGGCAGCTGGAGGAAGGCCGCTCCGCGGTCGAGAACCAATACGCGCGTTCGGTCAACCGCGCGGGAAACGCGCGAGCGCAACAGATGCTCGCCGACGTCTTCACGGTAACCGCGCGCAACTGGCGCGGCATCGGCGAGATCCCGGAAAGCGGATTCCGTCTCGCGTCGGAATACCAGCTGTTCGACGCCATGGAGAAGTTTGCAGTCGGCGATATCCATTCCGATCCGGATACCGAGTGCCGCAGCGGCGAAGTGCTGCAGGGACGCATCAAACCCACGCAATGCGAGGCGTTCGGGACACGCTGCACCCCGGAGCATCCGCTGGGCGCGACGATGGTTTCCGGCGAGGGAGCCTGCGCGGCCTATTACCGTTACCGGCGTGAGGGAACGGAGGAGGCGCGCTGAGCCATGACCGACACGCCCCTCTGGTTCCCCGATCCGCGCGAAGCGAACGACGACGGCCTGGTCGCCATCGGCGGCGACCTGGGCGTGGAGCGGTTGTTGCTCGCCTATCGCAGCGGGATCTTTCCCTGGAGTTGTGATCCGATCACCTGGTGGTCGCCGGACCCGCGGGCCATCTTCGAGTTCGACGAGTTCCGTATCTCCAGGAGCTTTGCGAAGACACTGCGGCGGGAGCCTTTCGATATCACCCTGAACAAGGCTTTTGTCGAGGTGATGGAGGGCTGTGCCACCGCCCGCACGGACGGCAATTGGATCGGACCGGAATTCATCGAGGCGTATACGGCGCTGCACGAGGCCGGCCATGCCCACAGTATCGAATGCTGGAGGGACGATGAACTGGCCGGCGGGGTCTACGGCGTTTCGGTCGGCGGATTGTTCGCGGGTGAGTCGATGTTTCATCGCGTGTCCGAGGCGTCCAAGGTGGCGTTGCATTATCTGGTCGAACATCTGCGGCAACAGGGCTTCGCGCTGTTCGACATTCAAATGGTGACGCCCATCACCTCACAACTGGGCGCGCGACATATTTCCCGGGACGAGTATCTGGAACGGCTGCAAAACGCAGTGGAGTTGGAATGCGCGTTTGGGGACGGGTGAGTGGCGCAAGGGGACTACGCGCGCCCGGACCGCGGGTCTGTGACCCGCAGCGACCTTCGATTGCCCGGGGCTTGCGAACATCTCCATGCGCGCGGTTTTCGCAGGTTGCTGCGGCTCGCAGAGCCGCGAACCCGTGAAAACTACTTCGAATCTTCCGCGCACCCAGGCAGCCGAAGAACACC
>CAZFLK010000137.1:0-15870 GCA_964519245.1 uncultured Verrucomicrobiota bacterium | reverse complement strand
CGAGGTCCTTGGCGCTCACGTTGAGGATGCCGTTGACGTCGATGTCGAACGTGACCTCGATTTGCGGCACACCGCGCGGCGCGGGTGGAATGTCGTCGAGCTTGAACTTGCCGATGGTCTTGTTGTCCTTGGTGAACTGGCGTTCGCCCTGAAGGACGTGAATTTCCACGGCGGGCTGGTTGTCCGCGGCGGTTGAGAAGATTTCCGACTTGCGGCTCGGGATCGTGGTGTTGCGCTCGATCAGCTTGGTAAAGATGCCGCCGAGGGTCTCGATGCCAAGGGAAAGCGGGGTGACGTCGAGTAGGAGCACGTCCTTGACGTCGCCCTTGAGCACGCCGCCCTGGATGGCCGCGCCGATGGCGACGACCTCGTCGGGGTTCACGCCCTGGTGCGCTTTCTTGCCGACGAGTTCATTGGCGGTTTCCACGACCCGCGGCATGCGGGTCATACCGCCGACGAGCACCAGTTCGTCGATTTCGGACATCTCGAGCTCGGCGTCCTTGAGGCAGTCCTTGGTCGGGCCGATGGTGCGCTCGAAGAGGTCGTCGCAAAGTTGCTCCAGCTTGTTGCGGGTGAGTTTGGTTGCGATGTGTTTCGGGCCGGAGGCGTCCGCGGTGACGAAGGGCAGGTTGATCTCGTATTCCTGGGAGCTGGACAGCGCGATCTTGGCCTTCTCGGCTTCCTCCTTGATGCGTTGCAAGGCGTCGGGCTGGCTGCGCAGGTCGATGCCGTTGTCGCTTTTGAAGGTGTCGAGGATCCAGTCGATGATCTTGTTGTCCCAGTCGTCGCCGCCGAGGTGGGTGTCGCCGTTGGTGGCCTTCACTTCGAAGACGCCGTCGCCGATTTCCAGGACGGAGATGTCAAAGGTGCCGCCGCCGAGGTCATAGACGGCGATCTTCTCATCGGATTTTCTGTCGAGACCGTAGGCGAGCGAAGCGGCCGTGGGCTCGTTGATGATGCGCAGCACTTCGAGCCCGGCGATCTTGCCGGCGTCCTTGGTGGCCTGGCGCTGGGAATCGTTGAAGTAGGCGGGAACCGTGATGACGGCCTGGGTGATTTTCTCACCGAGACGGGTCTCAGCGTCGGCCTTGAGCTTCGCGAGAATCATGGCCGACACTTCAGGCGGACTGTATTGCTTTTTCTCGCCTTCAACTTCCACTTCGACATGGACGTCGCCGTTGGCGGCGCGAACCACGTTGTAGGGGACGCGCTTGGTCTCCTCGCCCACTTCGTCGAACTTGCGGCCCATGAACCGCTTGATGGAAAACACGGTGTTGGCTGGATTGGTGACAGCCTGACGTTTGGCGGCTTCGCCGACCAGTCGCTCGCCGCTCTTGCTGAATGCCACGACAGACGGCGTTGTGCGCTTGCCTTCGGAATTTTCCAGAACGACCGGATCGCCGCCCTCCATGACCGCCATGCAGGAATTCGTCGTTCCCAAATCGATGCCTAGTACTTTTGCCATATCTTTAAAAATTTCTTGGTTGTTGCTGAACATGGGACAGCAAGCATCAAGCCAATCGGTTCATTAACTCATAAACTGTTGCAAGCAAATTGGTTGCGTATGACTCCATCTGCGGTAGGGGCGTTTGAAGGCGGGGCGCGGCGCCACAATGTCCCAGTTTTAGGTGACTGTGACACAGTGGATTTGCCCAAAGTGTCACAGCCCCAGGGTGTGACAGAGCCATTTGTCGTGGGAAGGGCTTTCGCGGGGGTGCGGCGGAGGTTTCCGAGCTCGGGCGAAGCGGGGCCTACGAAGCCAGGAAGTCCTTGAGCCTATCTGCGAGTTGTTGGGGGATTCGCGCTCCGCGGTGGCGCAGGTCGGTGCAGGCGTGCCGGGTGCGTCCCTCGAACAGGATTTGGTCGCTTTCGTTTGCCACCCGGTAGGCGAGATCAAGACGGATTCGCGCGAGGGAGGTGAGCCAAAGGTCGATGTGGAGAAGGTCGTCGAAGCGGGCGGAGCGCTTGAAGTCGCCGGCGCAATGGATGACGGGAAAGGCGAAGCCGTCGTTTTCCAGAGATTGGAACGGGTGACCGAGGGAGCGGAAGAACTGGCTGCGAGCGGCCTCGAGGAAGTTGAAGTAGCGGGCGTAGTAGACGTGGTTGCCGACGGTGCAATCGGCGTAGGTCGCGCGCAGGGTGTGGCGGAATGGGCGTATGAGTTGCATGGGAGGAGGATAGCCGGGACTCGGCAGGAATCGAGAATCGGATGGAACGGGCGCGCTTTGGAGAAAGCGGGTTGCGTTTGGGTCATTAGCGCGTAGTTTGCGCGGTCGTTTTTGACTTGAGTTATTGAAGTAATCGCGCAAACTACACTGACAAATACGTCTTCTGCCCCCGGCATGAGCAAAGCCAGTCCTTCTCCCCTTTTCTTCAGCCGATCTCGAACCGACGCCGCCTCGGGCGCGGCGACGGGAAGTTCTTGGACTCCGAACACCGACTTGTATGCCACGGAAGGGGGCTTGGTGGTGACGGTCGAGTTGGCGGGGATGCGGCGTGAGGACCTGGATCTGGCTGTGGACGGGCAGCGCATGATCATCAGCGGCAATCGGTTTGATGAGGCGCGCGACGCCAATTCCAAGTTTCACGTCATGGAGATCAACTACGGGGAGTTCGAGAGCGTGATCGATATCCCGGATGGTTATGATCTGACCAAGGCGAAAGCCATGTATCAGAACGGGTTTCTGCGGGTGGAGATCCCAGCGACGGGAAAAAGTTCGCGTCGGCGAAAGATTCCGGTGTCGGATGACTGACGCGTCAGCGAAACTTTTTCAGGCCCGCGGTCATTGATTGGGGTGGCGGACTTCCCATGAGTTCTCCGGACACCGAATTCATCAACATTCTCAAGGCGTCAGAACTCGTTGACGATCCCGGCGCGCGAGGGACTGGCAAGACCCTGCCGGCAACGCTGCCGATCCTGGGATTGGCGGATGTGGTGATCTTTCCAGGTCTGATCGTGCCCCTGATCATTGACACGCCGGAAGGCGCGCAGTTGATCGACGACGTGGTGGGCGGCGACCGTTTTCTCGGGCTTGTGCTGCAGCGCAGCCCGGAAATCGACATTCCCGGTCCAGAGGATCTTCACCAGCACGGCTGCGCGGGCAGGGTCACCAAGATGCTGAAGACGACGGATGACACCGTCCGCGTCCTGGTCGAAGGGGTGCGGCGGTTCGAGATCCTTGAATATGCCTCCCAGCAGCCCTATCTGAAGGCCAAGGTCAATTATCTGTCCAGCAAGGTCGCTGAATCCATTGAGTTGACGGCCTTGACGCGCAATGCGCGGAAGGCCTTCGAGGAAGTGGTGGAGCTTTCTCCCGGGCTGAGCGAGTCGGTGAAGGAGACGGCTGAGAACACGGACAATCCGAGTCGGCTCTCCGATCTCATTGCCGCCAATCTGAATCTGGCGTTGGAGGAGCGGCAGGAGTTGCTGGCCGCCAACGATGTTGTCGTGCGACTCAATCGCCTGCTGCCGCTGCTGCACCGGGAGCGGGAGGTCCTCCTGCTGGGTTCCAAGATCCAGAAGGACGTGGCGGGGGTGATGTCGCAGACGCAGCGGGAGCATTTTCTACGGGAGCAGATTCGGGCGATTCAACGGGAGTTGGGCGAGAGCGACCCCGCCGCGGATGAAGCCAATGAGCTGCTGAAGCAGATTGAGGCGAACGAGCTTCCCGCCGAGGTTGCCGAAGTCGCCCGGAAGGAGTTGCATCGGCTTCAGCAGACGCCGCCGACTTCGGGGGAGCACTCGATCATCCGCAATTACCTGGATTGGATCGTTCACCTGCCGTGGGAGCGGACGACCGAGGATCGGTTGGATTTGGACGAGGCGGCGCGGATTCTGGATGCCGGCCATCATGGGTTGGCCAAGATCAAGGACCGTTTGTTGGAATTTCTTGCGGTGATCAAGTTGCGGCGTTCCCTGAAGGGGCCGCTCTTGTGTCTGGTTGGCCCACCCGGGGTGGGCAAGACCTCATTGGGCAAGAGTGTTGCGGAGGCCCTGGGACGGAAGTTTCTGAGGATTTCGCTCGGCGGGGTTCGTGATGAGGCTGAGATCCGCGGGCATCGCCGGACGTATATCGGGGCCATGCCGGGACGGTTCATTCAAGGCCTGCGCAAGGCGGACAGCGCCAATCCGGTCATTTTGCTGGACGAACTCGACAAGGTGGGAGGCGATTCACGGGGAGATCCGGCGGCGGCCTTGTTGGAGGCGCTTGATCCGCAGCAGAACAAGACGTTCACGGATCACTATCTGGACCTGCCATTCGACTTGTCCCGGGCCCTGTTCATCGCCACGGCGAATTGGCTGGAACCGATCCACCCGGCGTTGCGTGATCGGTTGGAAGTGATCGAGCTGCCCAGTTATACGACGCGGGAGAAGGTTGAGATCGCCCGGAAGCACCTGGTTCCGCGGCAGTTGGCCGAACATGGGTTGAAGCGGAGTCAGGCGAGGATTCAGGACGCGGCTTTGCGGGGCATTGTCGAGCAGTATACCCGCGAAGCGGGATGCCGGCAGCTTGAGCGTGAGATTGCGTCGTTGGCGCGCAAGGCGGCCCGGGATATCGCGGGAAGGAAGCGCGGAGGCAAGGTTTTCAATGTTTCCGGAGCCCGGTTGGTGAAATTGCTGGGACCGCCGAAGTATGAATCGGAGACGGCTGGCAGGATCGCCCAATGCGGCATCGCCATCGGTCTCGCCTGGACTCCCGTGGGCGGCGAGATCCTGTTCATTGAGGCGACCAGGATGCCGGGCAAGGGGGGATTGATCCTGACCGGATCGCTGGGCGAGATCATGAAGGAAAGCGCCCAGACCGCGTTGAGTTATCTGCGTTCCAATGCGGAGGACATCGGCATTGATGCGACGTTTTTTGAGAAGAGCGACATTCACGTTCATGTTCCGGCTGGAGCCACGCCCAAGGATGGCCCCAGCGCGGGGGTGGCAATTGTGATGGCTTTGACGTCCCTGCTCACGGGATGTCGCGTTCGTCCCGATCTGGCCATGACCGGGGAGATCAGCCTCCGCGGTCGCGTGTTGCCGGTGGGCGGGGTGAAGGAAAAGTTATTGGCGGCGGCCCGCGCCGGGGTGAAGCGCGTCATCCTGCCGGAGCGGAACCGCAAGGACTGGGACGAAGCGCCGGCTGAAGTAAGAGATAGAATAGATGTCAGTTTCGCGCGTCAAATCTCTGATCTGAGTCCCTTGGCCATCCTGAAGAAATGAAAACCGGCATCCAACTGTACGCCCTGATCGCTCTGCTTGGGGCCATGACCTTGCAGGGCGCGGAGGACGGGAAGCCTTCTTATGACAAGTCGCTCATTGAGGGGCGGCGCATTGCCCGGATGCTGCTCGGGCAACGTCCCACGGAGAACGCCGCGGTCGCCGGATCGATCGAGGTCCGCCCCCGGAGCGGGGAGGCGCGAACCATTCCATTCCAATCGCGGGTCGTGGTTGATGGTGATGGCGAATGGCGGGCGATTTACGAGACCGAGTCGGCCGGGGCGGCGCCGGCCATGCGTCTGACGATTCGCCATACCCGGAATGTTGCCGCTGATTTCTTTGTTCAGGAGCGGGTAAGGGAGGGGGGCTATGGAGAACTGAGGAAGCTTTCGTGGAAGGAGGTCTTTCAACCGTTTGCGGGATCGGACTTTCGCATCATCGACCTCGCCTATCCGCATTCCGATCATCTTACCTGGCCGACGCAACGATTATTGGACAAGGACATCCGTCGAGGGCAATCCTGCTATGAATTGGAGAGTGTGAATCCGAATCCGGGCCAAGGTGGTTTCGCCCGCGTGATCTCCTGGATCGATATCGACACGGGCGGTCCGTTGGAGATTACCGGTTACGACAGCAACGATGGCAAGCTGCTACAGTTCTCGCCGAAGCGATTCAGGAAAATTGACGGGGAGTTCAAGGTGACCGAGTTGCACATCTCCAATCGTGAGACCCGCTCGCGGACTGTGTTGAGATTTGATTTCAGAAAGAGTGAGAACGAGGCCGCCGAATCGCGCCAATCGGCGCTCGATGCCAAGGCGGACGCAGAGGCCGAGTAGGGGATGCGGCGGCTCTGATTCGAGAGGCGGATGATCATCTCGGTCGCACTTGAACGTCGAGGCCGAATCTGCTGGTCTCCCGGGCTGAAGGCCCGGCCGCGCAAAGGGCAGGCCTTCAGGCCGAAACGATCAACCTCAACCGATCACGTTGTCGCCGCCCATTTCCTTCTGGTGGAGGGTGACGGGCCAACCGGGGTATTGATTGGATTTCTTCCCGTTCGTGGGATCGATGAGGAACTTGAAGGACTCGAGGTGGTAAGTCTTCTTTTTCTGGTCGATGGTGATCAGGCCGAATCCGCTGGCCTTCTGGTGAGCCAGTTCGTAGCGGTTTTTCTTGCGGCCGACTTCCGGGTTGCCGACGGCGTAGACATAGACCTTGTTGCCGAGCCCGTCGGTGAATTCACCGGTGTTTGGCAGTCCATGTTTTGGCCGGTTCTTATGTTTCATGCCGATCTCGTCCGGGCGCCACCAGCGCGGATAGCCCGCGGCGATGGCGGGAGTGCAGAAGGACCAGCAGCCGTCGCGTTGATTCTCGGCGCCGTACTGCGTGAGGGTGGTCAGATGCTGGTCGCCGTTGATGTGCAGCGGCTTGGCTTTGCGGAGAATCTTCACGGTGCGATTGCGCGCGGTCTGGGGCCAGCCGTTGGAATCGAGATCCGCCTTGAGGTAGCCGTCGAATCCGCCGTGGTGCGTCGCCACACCGGCAAAGACCGTCTGGCTGAGCAGGACCTTCAGGGAGTGTCCGCGCCAGTCCTCGCCCCATTGTTCGAGGAACTGCTCCTGCCGTTCGCCGAGCAGTTCCAGTCCGGGTTTGTCCAGGTGGGCGGTGTCGACGTCCATGTCCTTCACGTGGTCCGCGCGGCCGCTGCCGGTGTCGACTCGTTCCGGTCCGCTCTTGAATTGGCGGTCGCTGATGATGGCGAAGCTGACGCCGCCGTAGACCATGTCGCCGTAGTAGACGGACATGTCCTGCTTGACGGGCGTGGGATCGAAGAAATCGGGGTGATGCGCGGTGGTGGTGCGGTGCACGACGTTGACCATGCGGACGGGCTCGATGTAGCCGCCCTTGGAGGATGCGCCGCCATCGGTGGTGTCCATCGGCGCGCCGCCTTCGCCCCAGTAGTTGCCCTGGAAGACATCGTGGTCGTCCGGGATCACCACTGTCGGGCGATTGCGCATGACTTCGCCGAAGGCCCAGCCGTGCATGTAGTACTTGCGCAGGTAATTCAGGATGGCGGGTTCCTCCGGTCGGCGAATGAGGCCGTAGCCGCCGTGGTTCTCGTAGAGTTGATCGCCGGAGAAGTAGGCCATGTCCGGATCCAGCTTCACAATATTGTTGGCGACCGGTTCGTAGGGAAAGGCGTAGTCCTTCTGGCAGGTCATCGCGGCGAGGCGCAGCGGTCGGTCGGCCGGGTTGGCTTTGATCGTGCCCGTGCGTTCGTGCTTGGTGACCGAGCCGTCGAGATGCTTCTGGCTAAAGATGAGCTTGAAGGGCGTCTCCTGCTTTTCGTTCCAGTTGGCGATGCGGAAGGTTGCGGTCCAGGCGTCTTTGTCGAGGCGGGCCTTGCCGATCCTTTTCCAGGAGCCGTCGCGCCCGGCCTGCAGTTCGATCTCCTTGTCATCGGCATTGCCGAGCGGGCCGGTGAGCGCGCTGAGTTTGAGCACGAAACCGTCCTTTCCGCGTGAGTCGCTCAACGTGTATTGCGACCAGAGGATGGGGCCGAAGCGATGATCCGGCGAGACGGTGAAGGCGTCGCCGCTGACGGACCAGTTCTCGAAACGGTAGCGTCCGCCGCGTCCGTTGCGCTGGTTTCCCTCGAAGTTGTTCGCGAGGGCGATGTTGCCCAACAGGGCGCTGTCCATGACGGTCTGCGATACGCTGCCGAGTTCCTTGCCCGCGGCGTTTGAAGCCGTGAGCGTCAGGGCGCACTTGTCTCCAGCCGGTTTGCCGGAAAGTTTGAGCGTGACTCCCTTTGGCTTTTGCGCCCCGGGGACGCTCACCGACTTTCTGCCAATGAAGAGTTTGCCGGCGGCCAGTCCGGCGTGGAGCTTGGCCTTGGAGAAACTGTTGCTGCGGTATTCATTGATGTCGCTGCGGTTGCCGAGGCGAAAACCGGCCCCGCCGTCCTTTCCGTTCACCTCTACCTGGCTGATGGTGACGGCCATCTCGAATGAGCCCTTGGCATTGGTGAACTGGTGGGTGAGCAGTTGGATGTTGCGGTCGCCCTTGGTCGTCTGGCATTCCGCGGCGCCGTTGACGATGCGCCAGTCCTCCATCGGATTCGCCCAGTAGTCCGCGCCGAGAAAGACGCGGTCCGGCAAGGTGTGCCAGTCGCTCCTGTGGTCGGCGCTGACGTGTTGGGCAGGGGAGTTTGAGGGCTTGGTCAAGCTGATGGCGGCGGTTCCCACGCCGATGGTCTTGAGGGCGGAACGTCGTGAAAAGGGGCGGTTCATGATGGTCTTCTTTCGTCAGGTCGCAGTGAGGCTTCGACAGCTGTTCAATGCCTCGTATTCAGTGATCAATGAGGTGGAGGCTAGCGGCTTCCGGGAAGGATTGCCAAGGTTTTGACGACGCCCCATTCCGTTGAAGCCAGAACTCTGGCGCTGATTTCCGCTTGTCGCACGAGGGCCCGCCCGTCCGCGTAGCCAAAGTGACTTGGAGCCGGATCCGTTGAAGACGGCCAGACGCTGGTCCAAACGTCCGGGAGCGCGGGCCTTGGCTGATAGTCGATGTTGATCAGCAGCGCCGTCCGTCAACGGTGGTCTCCCGAGAAGCCCCCTCGTCCCGGTTTGTTGACAATTCATTCGGTGAATTGAAGGCTTTCTTCATGGATATCTTCCCCAGCCCCGAGTTGCAGCAGATGAGACTGAATCGCTCAGTCAAGACGTTCGGTTTCCTTATCGGTCTCCTGGGGCTCTACATGATGGGACTCGGCGCGCTTTCCGTCTTCGACGCCGTTCGCAGCCATTGGTGGCCGATCGCCGAGGGCCTCATTGAGCAGTCTGGCGTGGAGCGCATCCCGGACACGGATCACTTTCGTCCCGTCGTCCGCTACGCCTACAGGGAGGGTCGCATGCCGCGCACCGGAACTGCGTTCTTCCATCCTTCCAACAATTCGGCGCGCTTCGACCGCAAGACCGCGTTCAAGTTGGCCGCCGCCTTTCCGGCGGACTCCAGGATCGAAGTGAGATACGATCCTGGCGATCCGACGGTCAGCCTTCTTCGGCCGGGGGTGGGCAAGGGCTCCTTTGCGGGCTTGGTTTCAGGTTTTCTATTCGCGTTCTTCGGCATCAACCTCTTCATCCACGCCATACGGCATCGAGTCGACGAGGAAGTGAATGTCGGCGCGCCCAAGATGTTCATCTTCTTTGCTGGCGTCGCGTTGTGGCTATGGTTGACGCGGTAGCGGTGAGGCCGGTTGCCGAAACTGTGCGGGAATTCCAATCCTGGCCTTGAGCGCGCCTGTTGCGATGATGCCCCCGAGGCGGAGTATCGCGGGTTTCCGCTGTCGCCTCACCTCTTCGGGATCTCGTTCAGCGTGTAGTACGCGCGATTGTGGAGGATGGCTTCGCCGTCGTCGGCTTTCAGACCGGGCGTGTGGAAGTCATGCACGTGGCCCTGGACCAGTCCGTTGACAGTGAGGTGGACGGCCAGGCCGTCGGGAGCCAATTTCGCCTTGGTCACCTTGGGGGTGGTGTGGTCCACCTCCGGGCTGCCGTAAGCCTGCCGATAGAAGTGGGTGTAGGTCTGGAGTTGGTAGGACTTCGGATCGCTGGCGGACTCTGGATCGGCGGGTTTGGTGAAGTGGAGGGTGAAGCCGTCGGGCCGCGCGTTAATCTCGCGGATTTCGAAGGGTGTTTTGCCGGTCCAATCGAGGCGTTCGAGGACGCTGTTGCGCAAACCGCGCACGGGCCAGCCGCGATTGGTGCCGCCGGTAATCAACTGGCCCTTCGGTGTAAATTGCACATTCAGGATGCCGGTGGAAAGTCCTTCGCGAAATGGATAGCAGGCGCCCTGCCAGACGCCGTTGATCTCCTCCATCGTGGCCCGCATCACGATGCTCAGGGTGTAATCGCCGATGAAGATCTGGTCCTTGAACGGCCCGAACTTTCCGCCGGTGCGATCGACCTGGAAACCCGATATGGAACGCCCCATTTTCTTGTAGGGGAAGACCACGGCATAAGGCACAAGCTGCTTGACCCGCTTGCGTTCGATCTCCAATCGGGAAGGCGTGTTCGGGGTCACGGGAACGGGCCCCATGTTCGGCGCCTCCGGATACCAGTTGAAGCTGATGGGATGGCCCATGAATCCGCCGGGCTTGAGATGCTTGAGCGAACAGGAGCCGTTCCACGGGCCCTGGCTTTCGGCGTAGATCATCGCGCCCTGCGCGTTCATGCCGACGCCCAGGGGGCTGCGGATGCCGCTGCATTGGGGAATCGTCTCTCCCTCCGGCGTGATCTTCAACGCCCAGCCGCGGAATTTTTCATAGGAGTGGTAGGACTTCGACAGACACAACGCGACCCAGAGATTGCCCTCATTGTCGAAGTCGGAGCCAACGGCGAATTCGTGGTAGTTGTTGAAGCCCCAGACATCGCTGAGGGTCTTGAAGCTGTCGGCGCGGCCGTCGTCGTCCGTGTCCTCGATGCGGGTCAGTTCCGTCTGCTGGGTGACGTAGAAGGCGCCGTCGCGCCAGGCGAGGCCGAGAACCTCGTCGAGTCCAGAGGCGAACTTGGTGAAGGTTGGACGCGGGTGTTTCTCGTAGGCGCCCTTGACCAGAAAGATGTCGCCGCGCCTTGTGCCGATGGCAAGGCGGCCGTCGGGCAAGGCTTCGAAACTTCCGGACTCGATGTGATGGCCCTCGGGGATGGGGAGTTCGACGATGCGGTAGTAGTCGGCCTCGCGGCCGGCCGTGCCCCATTCATCGCCGAGATCCTGCGCGGCCGCGGTGACGGTGAGGGCGAGGGACAGCAAGGCGGCCAACGGCGCGCCGAGCATTGCCCGGAATGGCTTCCAACACAGCGCCCGGGCCGAGCAATGCTCAGCGCTCCGAATGGCTGAATCCCCGATTGGAGCGCGGACATCCTTGTCCGCATGGTTCATCATCGGCATCCAACGCGCGGACAGGGATGTCCGCGCTCCTGTGCTTGCTGTGCCGCCGGGGGGGTGTTGCAGGGGCCTCATTGTTTCCAGTGGTATTCGATGACGGTTGCGCTTGCGTTGTCGAGCGGCAGCAGCAGTTCCTTGCCTTTGTCGGTCGACCTCAGGACGCCTTCGCGCTCAGTCTTGATGAGCAACGATCTTCCGATGGCATAGTCGCCGTCGCCGGTCTCGCTGATTTCCGGATCGACGACGACTCTGAAATGGAGGCCTTTCTCCTCGGCGGTGGCATTCCAACTCAGCTTGCGTCGGAAAAAGCTCCGACCTCGATCGTCCTTCAGGTCGAGAAAGAGATCCCGGATTTTGATTGGGCCGAACTCATACTCGAACTTCGGCCGGCGTTGTTCATCGAGCGTGTAGCCGCCGAACTGAAAGCCGGCGGACCGTTTTCCGTCCGGCGCGGGCCAGGCGTCATCCTCCGATTCCAAGATTGCGAAGGCGGGTCCTTCGGGGAACTTGACCGTGTTCTCGCCCAATACGCGAACGCGTCCGTGGCCTTGCCCGCGCCAGACGCCCGAGGCTTCGATGAAGCCGCCTTGCCAGATGGATGCGAGCCGGACCTGGCCGGCGTCGAAGGACAGGTTGACGCCGTTGGGGTAGCCGACGCCGATGCCGCGTTTGCCGATATCAGGATAGCTGCGGCGCAACATGACGGCTTCGTTGCCGACCGCGAGTTCCAGCGGTTCGAGTTGGATGCCGGCGGGGCGACGGGCTTCGGGGCCGCGGGCGAGGTATTGCCAAAGCGCGTCGCGTTGCAGTGAAGGATCGCCGCCCAGAATCCCTGGCAGGGGGGATCTTCCGCCGGGCCAGAATGACGGCATGATCGTCAAGGGCGAGACAGCCTGCGGATTGGCCATGTAGCGGTGGAACCAATGCTCCTCCAGGCGTTCATACATCAGTCCCAAATCCGTTGCCTGGATGGCGGAGGAACTTTGTCCGCGAAAGGGGTGGCAGGCCACGCAGCTGAGGCCCCTGGTCCCGGCGAGCTCCAAACCGTGCTTCTGCGATTCTCGGGGATCCTTGTTTCGCGTGATCGCGACCGGCGGAGTGCGATCGCTCCGTTTGATCGCCGATGCCAGGGCCTCGCCGACAATCTCGCCGAACTGGGGCATGCGGGTCTTCAGGTAAGGGCGCGCGGCGGCGCCCTGGGCGATGACCTTGTGCAGCCACGGCGCCTTCAGCTTGGAGCCGACCTGGGTCAGGTCGGGCGGGATTCGCCCCTGCTCGCCGAGGTTGGGATCGAGGGTGGTGAAGAACCGGTCCCGCGCCGCGGACGGTCCGCCCACACCGTCGCGTTTGTGGCAGGCGAGGCAGTTCAGCCGGGCCATGTCGACCGCGACTCTCTCGCGGTGGTTCAACTCGCCCCCGCCGGGGTGAA
Source organism: uncultured Verrucomicrobiota bacterium (assembly GCA_964519245.1). Classification (GTDB taxonomy): domain Bacteria; phylum Verrucomicrobiota; class Verrucomicrobiia; order Limisphaerales; family JAYPEY01; genus JAYPEY01. Next base: position 3,292 of record CAZFLK010000137.1, on the reverse strand, counting down.
GCGCCGCTTTCAAGGCGGTTCGTTGGTCGACGGAGAGCGCATAGTCGGGCCACGCGCCGGATGAGCCGGAAAGGCAGCCGCGATCGAGTCGATCGCTCTTGAGCGGCAATCGCGCTTCGCCGGTATCGGGTTGATGACAGTTCAGGCAACGGTGTTTCCTCAGCAGCGCATGGCCCTTGTCCGCCAGCGTCTTGTCCGTCTTGAATGCCGGTGTGTTTCCGGCGGGGGGTAACTGCTTTCGCAGCAGATAGCTCGCGATGTCCGCCGCTTCCCAGTGATCGAGCTTCAGATCGGGCATGCGGGCGCCCGGGCGGGCGGCAAGGGGATCTTCGAGAAAGGCGGTCAAGCCTTGCAGGTGATATTTCTTTTCCAGCGCGCCCAGGGGAACGGAATCGGAAGCGTCGTCCTCCGGCCCGTGACAGGCGACACAGCCGACCGAGTGGAAGAGATCGTGACCTCGCTCGGCGGCCTGCGCGTCGACGGGTTGCGAAGAATTCCCATTGGGCGACCAAGTGAGGAGGACGTGCGCGATGGCTTCGCCGGCTTCCCTACGCTCCATGTCCGTCATGCCGGAAAACAGGTCCGGCATGGTCGTGCCGGGCTTGGCGGCGTGAGGATTGGCAACTAGCTGCGGGAGGCGGTCTGCGCGAAGTCGGGCGGTGAGATTGGTGAGGTCGGGCGCGCCCTTCCGCGCGACGGCGCCGACCTCTGGTCCGATTTCGTGGCAGGCGGCGCAGTTGAGTTCGGACAGGAGGACCTGGCCGGTTTGCGAGGGCGAAAGTCGGGCCTCATGGCTGAGGCCGGGGATGAAGGGGGCAGCAGCCAAAGACCAGGTTAGGAAAAGAGCCGCGGCCAACAGCAAGAACTTGGAGGGCCAAGCATTGCTCGGCAGTGTCTTGCGACCATCCCCCCGGCCGAGCAATGCTCGGCGCTCAGCGGGTGGCTTTTCGGGACCGCAGGTCCGTGACCCGCAGCAACTCTGGACGGAGCGGCGCGTGTGTGCGCAATCGAGGCTGCCGGTCATCGGAGGTTGCTGCGGGTCACAGACCCGCGGTCCGCCAATGCTGTCGGCGCGCATACGCTCGGGTTTCATCCAAATCAGCAATCGTGTCATGTCTTCCAACTTCAGTTCACATACGGCTTCCGGCGGCTCTTGGCCTTGCTGCGCGCCTTGGCCTTTTCCTTGATCGCCTTGCGGACCTCGTCCAAGCGCGCGGGCCACTCAAACTTCGGCGCATTTGATGGATCGTAGCCCTCGAGGTGGCCGTGTAGCCGGGTTGTCGGCTTCGTGTAGGCCAGCTCAGTGTCGCCGAAGACCTCCCTGCACAGGGCGGCCAGGCCGGGGTCGTAGTCCTTCAATTCCTTGCGGGTGTTGACGTGATTGTGGTCGTGGTCGTTTTCGCGATTGTCATTGAACCACGACTGCACGCCCTCGGCGAAATACTCGGCGTGATTGACCGAGGCATACTTGCCCTTCCACAGCCCGGCTTTCATTGCCTTCTCGTAGGTCGCCTTGAGCCGTTTGTCGAAGGAGTTGTCGAGCCGGTCCATGCCGCGGTAATGGATGTTGTGGGCAAACTCGTGGATGAGGATGTTCTCCTTGTGGTAGGGGTCGCCCTCGAAGGCCAGCATGTTCTCCTCGGCGCAGGAACAGACCGGTTCGGTGCGGGAGCCGCCGAGTCCGCGGGCGCGGGCGTCCCAGAAATCCTTTGGGCGCAACTTGGAATGCTCGGGAATGTTCGAGGTGAATTCATCGTGCGCCATGACGATCATGCGGGAGTTGCTTTTGATCATCGCCTCCTTCACGTCCGGCCGTTTGGCCAGCATCATGTTGATCAGCCAGGCCGCCTCCTTGAGCGCGTAGTCGTTGACCTTTTCCGAACTGACGACCGGGTAGCCGTTGGCGCTGACGTATTTCCTGTAGAAGGAAGGCAGGTTCAGTTCGGCCGGCGGCGCGGTCACCTCGAGCTTGTCGCCGGCATGGGCGGACAAGGCGAGGCTGGCGACGAGGAAAAGCAGGCAGCGCTTCATGCGGGCGAGGTTCGGGTAACGCCATGGATCGGGTCAATGCGTTTCGCGGAACCAGATGGTTCAAGGTTGGCATTGCTTGATCTCAGAGCACGTCCCTTTGTCCTGGAATGGCTGGCGCGCTGCATCCTTCTGGACGGAAAGTCAACAACCTGCCGCGCGCGTTGCTCGCCCATGAGTGGACGCCGGGTTGTTCTCAACTCACTTCGCCGGAATCACGGCCCGTGACTTGCGGTCGCCGACGGGGAAATGCCCGAGCGGCTTGCCGTCGGCGTCCCGGATCAGCCAGACTGCGCCGGGGCGGGTTTGTTGGCGTTTCCACTTTCCGGGGCTGATGCCGCCGTAAGGTTTGGGTTTGCCCGACGAATCCATCCAGAACAACTGGACCGGCTTTGAACGCTGATTGACGAAGAAGACATCAAAGGTTCCTCCATTCGGCTTGGAAGGCGGCGCCTTGGTTTCAGTCGAGGGAATCCACTTCAAGCGCGGCAGTGATTGGATGCTGGGTTCCTTGCGCGGCGCGAACTCCTTCGGCGACTTTGCGCGCAGTTCCTGGAGCCGCGCGGCGTGTTCGGGTTTGTCGGCGAGGTTGCTCCATTCGTAGGGATCCTGCTCGATGTGATACAACTCCTCGTCGCCGTTCTGGTAGTGGATGTATCGCCAATGCTTGTCGCTGAGCCCGAAGCTGCCCGGTTCGCCGAGATGGGTGAGGGAGACGTGAGGCCAGGCTGCGTCGGGGTTCTTTAGCAGCGGCACAAGGCTGGGGCCATCGTTGTCGGGTTTGTCCGGCAATCCGGCCAATTCGGTCAAGGTTGGGAAGAGGCTAAGCAAGTTGACCGGTTGGTCGCGGATGCCGGGTTGAGTTCCGCGGGGCAGGCCGGGCGCGCCTTCCGGAACAAGGATCATCAGCGGCACGCGGCTGCAGACCCGCCAGGCCGTGAACTTTTGCCAGTGCTGTTTCTCGCCCAGGTGCCAGCCATGATCGCTCCAGAGAACCACGATGGTGTTGTCGCGGTTCGGTCCCTTCTCCAACGCGTCGAGGACCCGGCCCAACATGGCATCGGCGAAGGCGATCGAGGCGAGATACCCCTGGATGCCCCGCTTCCACTGCTCGTGTTCGCGAATGTGCGCGAAGTAACGGTTCGGTCCGCGCCGTTTGCCGGCGGGCGGCAGGTCGTCGAGATCGTCCGGATCGTAGCCCGGAGGCAGTTGGATATCCTTGAGCGGGAACAGGTCGAAGTATTTCTTCGGAACGAACCACGGT
>CAZFLK010000136.1:10676-15943 GCA_964519245.1 uncultured Verrucomicrobiota bacterium | reverse complement strand
CGGTCGGCCTCAACATCAGCCTCCCCCACGAACAATCCGGCAACAAGTGGATCAATGTCCCCGTCGATTTCCACTACTTCTTCGCCCGCAAGGTCAGCTTCGTGAAATACAGCATGGGCTTCGTCTACATGCCCGGCGGCTTCGGCACACTCGACGAGTTCTTCGAGGTCGCCACCCTCGTCCAAACCCACAAGATCAATCATTTTCCCCTCATCCTCTTCGGCAAGGACTACTGGGGCGGCCTGATCAAGTGGATGAAAACCACCCTCGAGGGCGGGAAGTTCATCAGCAAAGGCGACATCGAACTCGCGACCCTCGTGGATTCCGTCGATGAAGCCGTCGAGGTCCTTCTCCGCTACCGGCGCCGCGTCGGCCCGCCCAAGACGATCGCCAAGGCGTTCAATTGACGCGGGAGCCACGCCGACATCAAACGTTCAGGCTTCCGCCGCCAAGTCGGTCAAATGAACAAGTGGCAGGTCTATTGCCCGGTTCTCGCCTTGTTGGCGATCGCCATTGTCTGGACCCTTCATCAGGGCCGCGTCCAGCGTCGGCGCTATGTTTCCGCCCGCACGCAGACCATTGCCTACCAACTCCTGGGGGCCGCCCATTCGCCCTACCTGCATCACGGACCTGCAACCCTCCTCCGGCAACTGGAGATCCTGAGTCTGCGCCCTGCCGGGATCCAATCGCATGCCCTCGGCGACACCGAGGCTCCCATTGGCAATCAGGAGGCCTGCAGCCATTTTGTCCTGACCAACGCCATCGGCCAGGAACTGGGAGTCCGCCTGAAACCATCGGGCAAGGAGTTCGAAGTTCTCGGCTATTGGACCAATTGGCAGTAGCGCCAACCCGCGCCCACCCCCGGCTTCAACAACGCCCGCGATTCCCCAATGACGCCAGAAATGGCCGGCAGCAACCCCGACCCGAACGACTTTCAGATTTGTTTCGGATTTCGTTTTCCACTTTTCGGATTTAATTAAGAATCCCGACTCCGAAATGTATCAGACCACCCAACTCGACAACGGCCTGAGGGTCGTCACCAAGTCCATGGCCCAGCGTGCCAGCGTCAGTGTGGGCATATGGGTTGGCGTGGGTTCGCGGTTCGAACCCGCCCGGCTGAACGGGGTCTGCCATTTCATCGAGCACATGCTCTTCAAGGGCACGCGCCGCCGCAGCCCACGCCAGATCTCTCAGGCCGTCGAGGGCATCGGCGGCTACCTCAACGCCTTCACCAGCGAGGATCACACCTGCTACTACTCCAAGGCCCGGCACGACCGGCTTCCCGAGCTGCTCAACGTGCTCATGGACATGCTGTTAAATTCGACCTTTCCCGTGGGCGAGATCCGCAAGGAGCGCAGCGTGATCAAGGAAGAGATCCTGATGTATCTCGACCAACCGCATCAACATGTTCAGGAACTCCTGAACGAGGTCCTCTGGCCCGACCACCCGCTCGGCCGCAATATCGTCGGCACGGATCACACGCTGGACCGCATGAGCCGGCGCCACCTCGTTGATTTCCTGCAGAACAATTACCATGCGGGCAACACCGTCATCGCCGCAGCGGGCAACCTGAAACACGACGCCGTGGTGAAAGAGGTGTCGCGCTACGCCAAACGTTTTCCCCGGGCGGTCAACCCGTTGAGCATGCCCGCGGTGGAGGTGATCCAGACCGAACCTTGGGTGAAACTGGCGACCAAGGAGACCGAGCAAACCCAACTCGCCATGGGCATCCGCGCCTGCTCGCAACATGACGAGCGCCGCCATGCCTTGCGAATACTCAACGCCATACTCGGCGAGAACATGAGTTCCCGGCTTTTTCAGGTGATCCGCGAAGACCACGGACTGGTGTACAACATTTACAGTTCCATCAGCCTGTTCGACGATGTGGGCTCCCTCACCATATCCGCCGGTCTGGACACCGATGCCCTGCCCAAGGCCTTGAAGCTGGTGGTGAACGAGTTCAGACGTCTGCGGGAGAAGGCCCCCTCCACCTCCGAACTGCAACGCGCCCGCGAATACCTCTTGGGCCAGATGGATCTGAACCTCGAGGGCACGGAAAACCAGATGATGGAGCTCGGCGAACAGTGCCTCGGCTATGGCAGGGTCGCCCCGCCCGCCCAGGCGAAAAAGAAACTGGCGGCCGTCACCGGCCGGCAAGTGCGGCAGGCCGCGCGCGATTTCCTGCGACCGGAGAACATCTGCCTCGCCCTGGTCAGCGCGTTGAAGTCCGCCAAGGGCCTGCAGGAGCTGTTGCGGTTCTGATTGTTCGCCATGCGCCCAATCATCCAGGAAATCGAGTCCGAAACGTCGCCGGAAGGACTGGTCGAAAACCTGGGCGACGCCCGGGGCGCCATTCTCCTGCGCAGCCATCCCCACGACTCCGATCAGGGTCGCTACTCGTTCGTTGCGGCAAGGCCCTTTCTCTCCTTCCGTTCCCATGGTTCGCGCTGCGAGATCCGATCGGCGTCCGGAACACAACATCTGTTCGGCAATCCCTGGTCCGCCCTGGATGCCTTGATGGCGCGCCACGAGATCCTTGACGAGATCGATCTCCCCTTTCCGCTCGGCGGCTGCTTCGGCTTCTGGGGCTACGACCTCAAACATTTCGTGGAACCGCGTCTCGACCGACGCGCGGTCGACGACCTCGAACTGCCGGACTGCTGCGTCGGATTCTACGACAGCCTGGTCGTCTTCGATCACCAACTCCACAAGACCTGGATCGTCTCGACCGGGCTGGCTCCGGATGGTTCAAGAAACCGGCGACGCGCGCGAAGCGCCCTATCAACATGGCAACGCGCGTTGGCACGGACCCCGACCGCTCCCGATCGAACGGACGGAAACGACGACCATCCTACGCCGGCGGTGTCGTCCAACCTCACGCGGGGTCAGTTCATTGAGCGGGTCGAAAAAGCCCAGGGCTACATCCGCGCCGGCGACATCTATCAGGTCAATCTTTCCCACCGGCTCTCGACCCGCTGGACCCGCGGCGGTTGGGACCTCTATCGCCGCCTCGCCGACATCTCCCCGGCTCCGTTCTCCGCCTGGCTCGACTGCGGCGACTTCCAGATCGCATCCTCGTCGCCGGAACGATTCCTGAAGCTCAGCGGCTCCCACGTGGAAACCCGCCCCATCAAGGGAACGCGGCCCCGGTCCGGCGACCCCGACGAGGACGCGCGCCTCGCCTTCGAACTTCAGACCAGTGAGAAGGAACGCGCCGAACTGGTCATGATCACCGATCTGTTGCGCAACGATCTCGGTCGCGTGTGCGAATACGGCTCTGTGAAAGTCCCCGACCTCCTGCGCCTCGAGCGCTTCGCTCAAGTGCAGCATCTGGTCTCCACCGTGGAGGGGCAGCTCCGCCCCGAGGTCACTCACTTCAACGCCTTCGCCTCCTGTTTCCCCGGCGGCAGCATCACCGGAGCTCCCAAGATCCGCGCCATGGAGATCATCGACGAACTGGAGCCTGTCACCCGCGGCCCCTACACCGGCTGCATCGGCTACCTCGGCTTCAATCGCGAAAGCCAGCTCAACATCGCCATCCGCACCGCCGTCTGCGCCGATGACCGCGCCTGGTTCCACGCCGGCGCAGGCATCGTGGCGGACTCAGACCCGGACGCTGAATTCGAAGAAACCTGGGCCAAGGCCGCCGGATTCCTTGCGGCCCTGGAGTTGCCCGCCACAGTCGTTCCACGGTCACGCCGCTCCGACGCCACGAAACGCTGATCCCCCCTGCCATGCACACCTTCCTCAATGACCGTCTCCTCCCCGAAAGTGAAGCCCTCGTTCCGGTGTCCGACCGGGGCTTCATGTACGGCGACGGCGTGTTTGAAACCATCCGCGTCCACACGGGCAAAACCCTGCGCTGGTTCGCCCACACGGAGCGCCTCCTCGCCGGACTCGAACAAATTGGAATCAAACCGCCCCTCACTCCCGGCGAACTGCGCGCGGCGGTCGACGAACTGATTTCCAAGAACGACCTGACCGACGGTCTCGTCCGGATCCAAGTCACGCGCGGCTCCGGCCAGCGCGGCTATTCTCCGAAGGGCGCCGATCGACCAACGCTGGTCATCACCTCCCATCCCGGGCCGCCGCTGACCGACGATCGCCCGAAGCGGCGCCTGCTTCCAGCGTCGCTCCGCATCGCGTCCGACAGCCCGTTGAACCGGATCAAATCGATCAACAAGCTTCCCAACATCCTCGCACAGGCCGAGGCCGACAACGCCGGATACGACGACGCCATCCTGTTGAACGAACGCGATGAGGTCGCCGAGACCGCCTGCGCCAATCTGTTCTGGATCCGAAGCGGGGTTGTCCACACCCCGCCGCTCGCAAGCGGGGCCCTCCCCGGCATCACCCGAGACTTCGTCACCGACCTCGCGGCGATGGGAGAGATTGAGTTGACCGAACGCACGACCTCCCTGTCAGACCTGCTCGAAGCCGAAGGCGTCTTCCTGACAGCCAGCTCCCGCGTCCTGATGGAAGTCGGCCAGATCGGCAATCAGCCGATCCCGCATTCCCCGGTCTACGACCGTCTGCATCAGGGTTTCCTCTATTTCCTCAACAAGGGCCAGGGCCTCGGATAAGGCCGTCCCATCGATCCGGCCGCCCCAATCACTTGACAAGCCTTACCTCTCTCCAAATCGTCTCCCGCATGAGCGCAGCCGAAATCCCCGCCCCTCTCGCCCCCATTTTCAACTCCGAAACCCTCGCGGGTCTCGGCCCTCAACGCCGCGACGGGGCTCTGTCCGAACCCGCCGTGCGCGACCGCACAAGCGCCGCCATGGCGGACGCGGATATTCCCGAGGCAGCCCGCGAACCGATCCTCAGCGCCGCCCTGCTCTGGCACGACCATCTCGACGCCTCGCACACGCTCTCACAAGACCTGCCCAGCGCCAGCGGCAGCTTCCTGCACGGCATCATGCATCGCCGCGAACCTGACTATTCCAACGCAAAATACTGGTTCCACCGCACCGGCAACCACCCGACCTTTCCCGCCATCGCCAAACAGGTCGCCGCCCTGCTGGACGACGCCGGAGAATCGGACCTTCGCAACCAACTCATCCGCAACGACAGCTGGGACAGCGACGCCATGGTCGACGCCTGCGCCGCCGCCGAACGCGGACGGCTCACCGCCGAACAATCCCAACTCCTGAAACGCATCCAGCGCATCGAGATCCTGACGTTGGTCGAGGCTTTCTGCCGCGGCGAAGGTTAAGGCACACGACGTGGGGATCGAATAGCAGAGACCGCCCCCGTTGCGCGGACCA
>CAZFLK010000136.1:0-10576 GCA_964519245.1 uncultured Verrucomicrobiota bacterium | reverse complement strand
TCGAATAGCAGAGACCGCCCCCGTTGCGCGGACCACTCCGCCTCTCCACCACTCCACCACTCCACCTCTCCACCACTCCGTCCACCCTCTTCCGTGAATCAATTCCAGACAGTCCTGCAAGCTGTTCTCCCCGTCTTTAGCGTGGCGGCGATCGGCTTTCTGATCCGCAGGAGAAACCTGATCTCGGACGAGACGGAGCGAAACCTCCTGGAGGTCCTGATCAATGTCTTTATCCCCTGTTTGATTTTCCAGTCGGTTCTGGGCAATGAAGCCTTGCTGAACATCCGCAACGTCGTGCTCGCGCCGCTCTGCGGTTTCGTCACGATCGCGTTGGGGCTCGCGGTCGGACGCGCCTGCGCCGGCGCCGCCGGAGTCCGATCCCTGCGCAGCCGACGGGCTTTCGCCACCTGCATGGGCATCTTCAACTGGGGCTATGTGCCCCTGCCGCTGGCCGCCTCTCTGTTCGGCCAGAAAACTGTCGGCGTGCTCTTCGTCTTCATCACCGGCGCGGAAATGGCCGTGTGGACCATCGGCCTGATGACGTTGCGGGGCGGATCCATCAAGGACGGCGTGCGCAAGGCCATCAATGCGCCCTTCTTCACCATTGTCGCCACACTGTCGTTGAACTTCCTGCTCGGCGCCGAGAATGCCGGTTCCCTCGCTTCCAACGAAACCGGAAACCTCGCCTTCGTCATGAAAACAGCCGGGATGCTGGGCCGGTGCGCCATCCCGATCGGACTGATCCTCGTCGGCGCCTCGTTGGCGGACAAGTTGAGCGATTTCCGCTCCGCCATCAGTCCCCGCATCATGGGCTCGGCGGTCGTTCTGAGACTCGGATTGATGGGTTTTCTGTTCGTGCAACTGGCCCGGCACGTTCCCGGTTCCCCGGAACTGAAACAGGTTCTCCTCATCCAGTCCGCCATGCCTTCAGCCATGTTCCCCATCATTCTTGCGAAGCGCTACGACGGTGATGTCATTTGCGCGCTGCAGGTCGTCATCGCCACCACCCTGGTCAGCCTCGTCACCATTCCCGTCTGGATTCCGTTCTGGATGGACCGGGTCGGACTGTAAGCGACGCTTCCTTTGCCCACAGTGAAATCACGCCCTTGGAATCAAGGGCGCGAAACCATGAATTGTTTTCATGGTGAATCACTTGTGAAACGCCCCGCAAAAAAGTATGCATCCTATGACCAAGCATGAAGTGCCTCCTCGTAGCCGATCTCCACTATTCGCTTCCCCAGCTTGACTGGGTCAGCCTCGCCGCGAAGAAATTTGACCTGGCCATTATCGCCGGAGACCTGCTGGACATCGCCTCTTCCGTGGATCTCGACACCCAGATTCTTGTTGTGCTCAAGTATCTCAAACGCATCCAACCGAAGGAGCATCTGCTGGTTTCCTCAGGGAACCACGACACCAACCAACGCGACGCAAACGACGAGGGCATCGCCACCTGGTTGCAGAAAGCGCGCGAACCCGGAACCCTGATCGACGGCGACCGCTTCACCAAGGACAGTGTCATGTTCAGCATCTGCCCTTGGTGGGACGGCCCAACCGCCAAATCACGGCTCGCTGAACAACTCAAGCGTGACGCGGCGGAACGCCCCGGGAAATGGATCTGGGTCTACCATTCTCCTCCGCAAGGGACCCGGACAAGCTGGACCGGTAAACAACATTTCGGAGATGAAGCGCTCTGCGAATGGATTGCGGAATATCAACCGGACATCGTCCTTTCCGGCCACGTGCATCAAGCCCCGTTCCGCAATGGCGGATCCTGGGTCGAACAAATGGGCGACACCATCATCTTCAATACCGGACGCCAACTGGGAGCGCCGCCGGCTTTCATCGCTCTGGACACGGACGCCAATACGGCCTGCTGGTTTTCCCAGATGGCCAACGAGTTGATCCACCTCGAACGGCCGGACGAAAAAATCGATCTTGCCGCCGGTTGACCAGGGCCTCACATGCCGCCGGCTGACGACGGCGTCGATTTGTCGGCCTGATGGTGCAACAGACTCTCCAACACTTCATCCACCATCCCCAGGTGATCGTCGCGGTCCTCGAACTGGCTCTTCAAATCAACCAGATAATTCGTGACGGAATTCAACCGCTTGGCCAAGAGCGTGGAAAGATGCAGATGAACCTCGGGATTCGACTTCAGGAACTCAAGCGCATCGACGGCGACGTAAAAACGACAAGGCTCCAAGGCCTTGACCGTGGCCATGTGGTTCAAACCAAGAAGAACAGAGACATCGCCAAAAATGGATCCGGCCGATTCCACCGTATTGATCTGATACTCCTGTTTCAGAATCTCGACGCTGCCTTCCGCCAATATCAACAACGCGCCCCCCGCGTTGCCCTCCTCCAAGACCACATCGCCGCGTTCAAAACGCCGCTCCTGCATGCCCTGACATGTTTTTAGAATGGACTCCATAGACAATCGATGAACTGTCCAACGACCATATTGACTGGCGTGGCGAAGTCAACTGGCGTGGAGTGAAAAGGATTCATGCAGCGCCCTCGAATGCTTCATTGAGCATTGCATGGGAACGCCGCGCCGGACGAGAATGATTGTCATTGCCCCAACCCGCCCGATTCCGTTCGCCGCCTCAACCCCGGCCAGCGCCAGATAACCATGCCCCAGTTCCAAATCGACCCCCGACTGCAAGCCGACTGCCACCTCATCGCCAAACTCGACCTGTCGCATCTCCTGCTGATGAACAATGCGCTGTTGCCGTGGTTCATCCTCGTCCCGGAGACCGTGGCCGTCGAAATTCACCGCCTTTCGCACGAGGACCACGCGCGCCTGACCGGGGAGATTCGCCTGGTGTCGCAATTCGTGGAGGAGACCTTCGCGATTGAGAAACTGAATGTCGCCGCGCTGGGCAATATCGTCCGGCAGCTGCACATCCATGTCATCGGCCGTCGAGTCGACGACCACGCCTGGCCCGGTCCCGTTTGGGGCAGAACGGAACGGGAAGACTACCGACCAACCCGGGTCGCGGAACTGCAGCAGGCATTCGCAGGTTTCCAGAACGCCCCGCGCCCACAACCCTAGCCCCATTCAAGCGTGGCGCTGGAACCGGGAACGGGGAACGGGGAACAAGAAACGAGGAACCCTCATCGGTGCGCCTTGCGCGCGGCCCAAACACCCGCCGCAGCGCCACACAAGTGCCCTTGCCAGGACACGCCCGGCTGGGTCGGCAAGACTCCCCAGGCAATACCGCCATAGAGAAAGAACACCACCACCGCCACCGCCGCAGAGCGCCAACTTTGCATGAGAAACCCGGCCGCCACCAAATAGGCGACCAGACCATAAACCAGGCCGCTGGCGCCCACATGCAGTTCATCGCCCCCGCCGATCAACCACGTGCCCACCCCGCTGCCCAGCCAGATCAATCCCAGGGTCTGCGTCGGTCGATATCCCACGTTCCAGAAAAGCAGGGTCAACAACACGAACAAGGGCACGGCATTGGACCACAAGTGCATCGCGTTGCCGTGCAGAAAGGGACTCAGAAAAATTCCGATCAGCCCGTTCAAGGAACGCGGCCAGATGCCGAAATAGAGCAACGAGAACCGGTCGGAGGCACGATCAACCGCCACACTGACAAGCCAAACCACGCAAATCGCCGACACGAAACAGAAACTGACGCTCAGCGCGTGCTGCAATGGATGCGCGATGGCCTTGATCCGGTTCGATGTCACTGCCGGCATGTTGGCAAAAGCCGACGCCCGCAGCAATTCCTCGTATGCTCCGCCAAGCGCCTGCGGATCGGTGTTGCAAACCGGCCCATACGGCGGAGCGACGCGCGGTCATCCAACCTGCGCTCGCAACGACATGCCGAGTCATATGATACCCGCAAGCCCTGGCTCCGGGGTTGCCAACCGCGCCCATTTTCCTGATCTTTCCACCATCTGATTCCAAATGAACCACGACCGACCGCCTGCGCTGCAGGACCTGATCGAATTGCCATGAAGAACCCCTCCAAGACCAACCGCCGCAACTTTCTCAAAACCTCCGCCGCCGCCATCGCCGCCCCGATGATTCTGCCGTCCGCCACGGTTTTCGGCGCCGCGGACAAGGCCGCGCCCAGCAATCGGATTACGATCGGCGCCATCGGCGTCGGCGGGCGCGGCACGGCCGTGATGAATTCTTTCCTCAAGCAGCAGGACGCGCAGGTGCTCGCCGTGTGCGATGTCGATAAACACCACCACCGCGACAAGCTCGAGGGCCGCGCCTATGGAGCCGAACCTGCCAAGGCCTTGGTCGACAAACATTATGGCAACAATGACTGCTCAACCTACGAGCACTTTGTCGGGTTGCTGGCGCGCAAGGACATCGACGCGGTGATCGTCGCCACGCCGGATCATTGGCACGCCCTGATCGCCCTGGCCGCCCTCAAGGCCGGCAAGGACATCTACTGCGAGAAGCCGGTCACCCACCTGTTTCGCGAGGGCCAGGTCCTCTATCGCGAGGTCGCCAAGCGCAAGGCCATCTTCCAGACCGGCTCCCAACAACGCTCCACCGCCAACTTTCACCACGCGGTCGAACTCGTGCAGAACGGTCATCTTGGCGCCGTCCGCGAAGTCCAGGTAGGCCTGCCCAAGGGGCATGACCAGGCCCAGGGCGTCACCGACCGGACCGAGGTTCCGGATACCCTCAACTACGATCTCTGGTGCGGCCCGAGCGAAAAGATCCCCTACAACTTCGGCCTCGTCCATCGCAACTGGCGCTGGCATCTCAACTACGGAGGCGGCCAACTCATGGACTGGATCGGCCATCACAACGACATCGCCCACTGGGGACTTGAACTGGACCAGACCGGGCCGGAGTCCGTGGAAGCCATGGGCTTCACCGCCCCCGCCACCCCCCTCTACAACACCCCCGTCGATTTCACGGTCCGCAGCGTCTATCAGGATGGCGTCACCATCACCATGTCGTCCAAGAACGAGATGGGCACGCGGTGGATCGGCGACAATGGCTGGGTCTATGTCAATCGCGGCAAACTCGACGCCTCCAACAAGGCCTGGCTGAGCAAGGACTTCGACCGCGGCCCCAAACGCGCCTACAAGTCCGCCGATCACACACGCAATTTCATCGACGGCGTCAAGACGCGCACGGAATGCATCTGCCCGGCCGAAACCGGACACCGCTCCATCACCCCGGGCCACCTCGCCTACGTCTCCGCAACCGTCGGCCGCAAGATCAACTGGGACCCGAAGAAGGAACGGATCATCGACGACCGTGACGCAGAGAAAGTTCTCCGCGTCGATTACCGCCGCCCCTGGAAACTGGGGTGAGTAGGGTTCTTGGTTCTTGGTTCTGGGTTCTGGGTTCTGCCCTCCGACCTCCGACCTCCGACCTCTGATCTCTGACCTCCGTGTTTGCGCTCATTGACCATATCAACCGGCTCCCGTTGGCCGGGCTGATGTTGGTCACGGCGGTCGGTTACACGATCGGTCGACTTCAGTTCCGCGGCATTTCGCTGGGTCCCGCCGGCGGCGCCCTGCTCACAGCTTTGGCGCTGGGATTTGGCGGACTTTCCCTTGAACACGGCGGAGCTTCCTCCACCGCCGCCATCACCATCGGAGAACTCGGTTTCGTCCTCTTCATTTACTCCGTCGGGTTCGAGGCCGGCCCCCGATTCTTCGCCAGCTTCCGCACCCAGGATGGCTGGCGCTACGTGGGGGTCGGGGTCGCCGTCAATGTCATCGCCGTCGTGATGGCCCTGCTTTTTGGCCGACTTTTCCAGCTCGACGCCGAGACGGTCGCCGGAATGCTGAGCGGGGCCCTGACCAGCGCGCCGACCTACGCCTCCGCCTCCAAGTACGTCGACAATGCCGCCGGACTCGCAGTCGCCTTCGCCCTGACCTATCCCTTCGGACTCGCCGGACTTGTCGTCATCATTCAGACGCTGCCCCGGTGGCTCCATCAGGATTTGACCGACGAAACTTCGCCGAACAGCGGAGCCGGCCCGACCGGAAATCACCCCGCCCGCCGAGGCGGACACGAGGCGACCCGCGCCTTTCTCGTGGAAAGCGACGCCGTTGCCGGATTGCCGCTCAAGGATCTCAACATCACCAGTTCCACCGGCTGCGTCATCACGCGAACGCTGCATGCCGGCAAGGCGGCCATTCCCAATCGCGACACCGTGCTGACCGTCGGAGACACCCTGCTTGCAACCGGAACACTGAACGAACTCCGACGCTTCGAACGGCTGGTCGGACCGGAGATCGACGCGGAGGAACTCTGGCGAAACCAGCCCCCGCCCCAGCGAATCCAGGTCCTCCGCGCCGAAGCCTGTGCAAAACCACTATCTGCCCTGCAACTCATTCAGCGACATCATTGCGTCATTGCACGCATCCAACGCGGATCCGAGTGGATTGACCCGGACGCGGAGCTGCAGCTCGAGATCAACGACATCGTCGAGATCGTCGGATCCCCGAAGGACGCAAAGGCCGCGGCCAGGATCCTGGGACGATTCGAGCCCGATGACATCGAGGCCAACATCGCCATCTACACCGGCGGCATCTTGCTGGGGCTTCTGTTGGGTTCCATCCATCTGGAAACCGCCATGCTTGACTTCAAGATCGGCTCAGCCACCGGCCTGCTGATAGCCGGCGTATCCCTCGGATGGCTCCGGCACATCGGCCCCTACCCCACCCATGTGCCCATGGCCGCCCGGAGATTTGTCCGCGACCTCGGCATTCTCCTCTTTATCGGTGAAACCGGCATTACCGCGGGACATCAACTCCACCTCGGCATGGAGGTCGCCCCGCTGATACCCATCCTTGGCTCCGGCGTCATCATGACCGTCACCGTGCTGATGTCGCTCCTCCTGGCGACCAAGGCATTCAAACTTGGGCCGCTGGGCGCCTGGGGCGGTGTCTGCGGCGGCATGACCTCCTCCGCCGCGCTGCACACGCTGCGCAGGACTGCCGACACCAATGAAGTGACCATCAGCTATGCCGCCGCCTACGCCGTGGCCAGCGTCATCGCAACCATCGCCGGCCAGTGGATCGTCGTGTTGATGTGACTTCTCGCCGCTCCATGTTTGGCGTCCGCCGCCTCAAAGGCCCTGGTCTGCCGGACTGATCATGATTCATACCGGACCCGCGCCTCGGCAGGCGGGAATTCGACTTCGCCCACGCGCCGCGAACGATTATGCTCCCCGCCAGACCTGAATCCCTCGAACCCATGAAAAGTCTCGCCTACCATCCTCTGCTTCGGCTCGTCCTCATTGCTTCCATCGCCTTCGCCTTCACGTCGGCCGCCGCTGCGCGAAAGCCCAACGTCATCGTCATTTACACCGATGACCAGGGCGCCGTGGATCTGGGCTGCTACGGCTCCAAGGATCTGGACACCCCGCACCTCGACAAACTCGCGGCCCGCGGCGTCCGTTTTACCCAGATGTACGCGCCCTCAGCCATCTGCTCCGCTTCGCGCGCCGGGCTGATGACCGGTCGGTTTCCCTATCGCGCCGGCGTGCCCGGGAATGTGTCCTCCAAGAAAGGCGTGCCCGGCATGCCGACGACCGAGGTCACCATCGCGGAGATGATGAAGGCAGCCGGCTATGCCACGGGCCACATCGGCAAGTGGCATCTCGGCTATACCCCGGAAACCATGCCGAACGGCCAGGGATTCGACTACTCCTACGGCCACATGGGAGGCTGTATCGACAACTACTCCCACTTCTTCTACTGGGTTGGCCCCAATCGCCACGACCTTTGGCGCAATGGCGAGGAGATCTGGGAAGACGGCGTCTTTTTTGGCGACGCCATGGTCCGCGAAGCCAAGGGATTCATCGAACGCAATCAGAAGAGGCCATTCTTCATCTATTGGGCGATCAATTTTCCCCATTATCCGCTGCAGGGAAAAGCCAAGTGGCGCAAGCATTACGAGCATCTGGAGGCTCCCCGCAAGATGTACAACGCCTTCGTCTCCACCATGGATGAAATGATCGGTGACGTCCTGCAGAGGCTGGAAGACCTCGGCCTGCGCGACGACACCATGATCATCTTCCAATCGGACCACGGCCACTCCACGGAAGAGCGCACCTTCTTCGGCGGCGGCAATCCCGGACCCTACCGCGGCGCCAAGGGCTGCTTGTTCGAGGGCGGCATTCGGGTGCCATCGATTGTCTCCCTGCCCGGCCGCATTCCGCAGGGCGTCGTGCGCAACCAGTTGGTAACCGGCTGCGACTGGCTGCCCACCATCGCCGAAGTCTGCGGCATCAGGACGCCCGAACGGAAACTTGACGGCCGCAGCATCCTGCAGGTGATCGATTCCCCTTCAGCTCCCAGCCCGCACAACGATTCCTTCTTCTGGCAGCTCGGCAAGGGCAAGAACGCGCAATGGGTCGTGCGCGAGGGCAATTGGAAACTGCTCGGCAATCCCAAGGACCGCAGCGAAATGGCGCCCCTCGGCAAGGACGACAAGCTCTACCTCGTCGACATGTCCAAGGACATCAAGGAACTCACCAACCTCGCCAAGCAGCATCCGGAGGTCGTCAAGCACCTGAGCGACAAGCAACAGGCTTTGGTGAAGGACATCGAGAGAAAATGAACCAACCGCCCTGGAATCGAACGCCTGCCACCGCGGGATATGATTGACGCGGGATGACCAATCGCCCGGGCTGAAGGCCCGACCGCACAAAGCCCGGGGCTTCGAGCCCCGGGTATTATGACCGATCGAAGGCTGCGGCCTGAAAGGTCGCGCGCGGCGCCCTTGCCAATGGCGCGCACGACCTTTCAGGCCGTATTCGATCCGCCGCCCGTGATGACAGCCCTGAAGGCCTGCCCTTTGCGCGGCCGGGCCTTCAGCCCGGAAAATCCAGGAGGCTCACTCCACCGTCGCTGTTCGAGCGGATTCGATCAACTCCCAGAACTTGGGATTGTCCTGCAACGTCTCGTCTTCCTTGGTGGAAATGCGATTCCGGAACAGGTAATCCTTCAAGGTGTTCTTGGTGAGAATGCGATGCACGACCACGCCCAATTCATGCTTCTCAAAGTAGATCCGGTAATCCTGCAACCGAAAGCGATACAGAGTCCGACCTTCCCGTTCCAACTTGCCGAAGCCCTCCAGATCCGTGCTCATGACTTCCTTGGGCAACCCACGAAAGTCTCCCAGGATCTGAAGCTGAAGATCCTTCGGCATCTTCGCCAGTTCGGAGGCGCTGGTCGGATTGAATATGATCTGGAAGGGACGCATGAGCTCAGTTGGACAAATCAAGTCTGACGATTCTGCAGGCGCGGAATTGTTCCGGAAAGCAGGCCAACGCTCAATCTCGAAATGAAGGGCTTGCGGGAGAAGTGGAATGGCAGTCCGTACGGGAATCGAACCCGTATTTCAGCCTTGAGAGGGCCGCGTCCTAACCGTTAGACGAACGGACCGCAAGAGGCCGGGATACTCCATTACAAACGACGACCTGTCAACATCGCTTGTCGACAGATTGTGGCGGCAGCTCAAGTCAGGCGCCTGTCTTGTTCAAGGAGCGGCGACATTCTTGTCGCTGTGGCCCTGTAAGGGACCTGGGTGAGACGTTGGGTAATAGGAACGCTGTAGGTGCGGCATGAGGGATGAGGCTTGCCGCTCGTCCCTTGTGCCGGCGTTGCCGGCCGGGCGACAGGAATGTCGCCCTTCCTCGGCAAGGCGGGCGTACGTCACAATTGTGCAGAACGAAGGCCCGAAGAGTCGATCCTAGGTCAGCCCAGGGCATCGCCCTGGGAAACGGGTTCAATAAAGCCTGAACCCCAAAGGGGCGGCCCTATAGCGCTGTCGGCGAGCGACAGGGCCGCCCCTTTGGAGCTCATTTTTTTTGCTCGCCTACCCAGGCCGTTGGCCTGGGCTGACATAGGGTTGGCCCGTTGGGCCGGAACATTGCACAAAATTGTCGCGCCCCTCCTCGGCAAGGCGGGCGCTTGTCGTATGCAAGGAACGGCGACATTCTTGTCGCCGTGGCCCTGGAAGGACCAGGGTGAGACGTTGGGTATCGGGAACGCTGTGGGTGCGGGGTGAGGGATGAGGCATGCCGCTCGTCCCGTGTGACGGCGTTGCCGGCAGGGCGACAGGAATGTCGCCCCTCCTTGGCAAGGCGGGTACAAAAAAAGGCCGCCCTGCACTCACAGGGCGGCCAAACGGAATCAGGAAACAATCAGGAACGGCGGCGGCGCATCAAAAGTGCCAATCCACCGATGATGCCCAACGCAACCGTGGAGGGCTCGGGAATCATGCCCACGTCCTGCAGCTGGAAGGTGTCGAACGTGTTAACATTCAAAGCGGTCACCGCCGGACCGGATGCAGGAGTGCCTCCCAATGCGATGCCCACAGGCGTCGAATTGCCACGAACCGTCGCGGAATCAAAGGTTGCGCCAGTCGTAGTGTCCCAAGCCGCGATCGAGTAGAACACCATGTCACCGGGCAAAGTACCGGAAACATCGATCAATCCACCGTTGGCTTGCCCGGTCGCTTGGATGAAGCCAGCGCCAGAGCCGGTCAGAACAGCAACAGCCTCTGGGCCTTGCGCTGTCATCGCGCTGAAATCAGCGGTCGCACCCGTGTAAACCCTCGCGACAACAT
>CAZFLK010000135.1:0-16026 GCA_964519245.1 uncultured Verrucomicrobiota bacterium | reverse complement strand
TTTCAAAGTCGAGCCCGGCGAGGGAGCCGACGATATTCAGGACATTCTTGTCGATGGACTCGATGGCGAGCGTCAGGTCGGTGGAGAGCTTCTGGGCGTCGAAAGGGCCTGTGACGCTGATCTGTCCGAGTTGCCGGCCATTTTGGGAAAACTTCAGCGAGGTTTCCTTCAGTTCCGTGGGCGTGAGCGCAACGGCGAGTTCGGAGTTGAGGCCCTTGGCCTGCTCCAGGGCTCCGGTTGCGTCAGCGATGCCGAGCGAGGTCTTGCCGGAGACGAGGGTCGGCATCAGGTCCGCCCCGAGTTCGACATCAAATCCGCCCTTGAAGTCGGCGGAGAGTTGGTCGGTCGGCGTTTGGAGTCCTAGGGCCGCGGCGAGGTTGATCTTGCCGGACTTGCCGTTGCCGAGTTGGTCGAGATCGAAGTTCACATTCTTGATTTCGACGACTTGCTTGGCGCCGCCGGGCAGATGTTGGACGAGTTTGATGGAGGCGTTCTTGATGGCGACATTCCTGATGTCCAGGTTGGGGGTCGGTCCCGCGGGCGGAGGAGGTTCGTCAGATTCCAGGGCCTTGAGGATGGGATCGAGGTTGGTGGAGCCGTCTTCCTTGACGATCAACAGGATCTCCGGCGAATCCACCGTGACTTCCTGGACGTTGATGTTGCCGCCGATGATGTCCATCAAACTGTAGCGGGCCGAGATCGAGCCGACCTTGGCGACCGGTTCCTCGCCATTGGCCGCGACCTCCAGCGAATCGAATCGGACGCTGGAGAAGGGGCTGATGGAGGCGTCGCCGAGGGAGATCTTTGCGTCAAGGATCTCGCCGGCCTTGGGGAGGGCCACAGACCTGACGAAGAAGGCGCTGGTCGCGACGAAGTAGAAAACCACCAACAGGCTGAGCAGGCATCCCGCAGCGATCAGCAGCTTTTTCTTGAGGCCGGGCTTTGGTCCCTTCCCGGGTTGCGGGGAATCCCCGGGTTTCTCGGGGATTGATTCCGCCCTGGCGTCGGCGTTCCCGGCGCCTTCGGGAGGAAGGGGCTTCTCGTTGTCGTTGGAGTCGTTTGGGGCTGTCATAGTCTTGGACCGGTAAAAGCGCGGCTTCAACAACATGCTCGAATTCCAGATTTACGCCAATACGAAAGACTACGGAATTTGGGATTTTGGCGCAGAATTGACTTCTTTCTGGCAGTCGCCGCTGGTCTAATCCCGGCCCGACGCCATGGCCGACCCGAAACCAAAGACCAAGAAGATTTCGACGTCCACCGAGGACGAACCGAGGACGACGCGCGAGACGCCGAGCGCGATCAAGCTCTACTTGCGTGAGATTGGCAAGGTGCCCCTGTTGACGGTGGAGGAAGAGATTGAGTTGGCCGCCCGGATCAAGGAGGGCGACAAGGATGCCCGGGAGCACATGATCAAGGCGAACCTTCGGTTGGTGGTCAAGATTGCGCACGATTATGACGGGCTCGGCCTGCCGCTGCTGGATTTGATCAGCGAGGGGAACATCGGTCTGATGAAGGCGGTGGAGCGTTTTGATCCGGCCAAGGGCGGCAAGCTCTCGACCTACGGGTCCTGGTGGATCAAGCAAAGCATCAAGCGCGCGTTGGCGAATCAGTCCAAGACGATTCGATTGCCGGTGCACATGGTGGACAAGATTTCCAAGATGCGCCGCCTGGCGATGAAGATGCAGGAAGCCCTGGGGCGTGAGCCGACCGATGAAGAACTGGCTGAGGAGTTGGACATGACGCCGGCGAAGGTGGCGGCCATGCGCACTGCGGCCATTCGCCCGGCCTCGCTGGACGCGCCGTTGGGCGATGACGGCGACTCCAGCAATTACTCGGATATCGTTGAGGACGAGAAGGCGGAGACGCCCTACGTTCAACTGGAGGACAAGACCGTCAAGGCGATGCTGGAGGAGATGATCAAGACCCTCAACGACCGCGAAGCGACCATTCTGAGGTATCGCTTCGGGTTGGATGGCGAGGATGAGAAGACCCTGGAGGAGGTCGGCGAGAAGTTCGGGGTGACCCGGGAGCGGGTGCGGCAGATCCAGAATATCGCGCTCAACAAACTGCGCCGGATGATCGAGAAGATTGAAAAAACGGGGAAATAGCTGGACAGCCCGTGGCGCCGCGATTTCCATCCGCGGTCATGAGTGACAACCCAGTAAGTGTGGAGGAGATCCGGGTGGCCATCCGCAACGTCCCCGATTTTCCGAAGGCAGGAATTCAGTTCAAGGATATCACCCCCGTCCTGGCGGACGGGCGGTTGTTTGCCGGCGCCGTGGATTTGCTGGCGGATCATCATTCGGACAGTGACATCGACGCGGTGGTGGGCATCGATGCGCGCGGGTTCATTTTTGCGGCGGCGGTGGCTCTGAAGTTGGGCGTCGGATTCGTGCCGGTGCGCAAGAAGGGGAAGCTGCCGTTCTACACCCACGAGGAAAGTTACGATCTCGAGTATGGCTCCAACACGGTGGCGATACACACGGATGCGGTGTCGCAGGGGTCGCGGGTCTTGTTGGTGGACGATCTTCTGGCAACCGGCGGGACGGCGGCGGCGGCCTTGACTTTGTTGGACAAGCTTGGGGCGAGCGTGGTGGAGGTGAGTTTTTTGATCGAACTGGAGGCCTTGGAGGGGCGCAAACTGCTGGGCGACGCGAATGTGATGTCGCTGGTGAAGTATTGATGGGAACCATCCGCCAATCTCCGGTGGGCGGAGCGCCGAGCATTGCTCGGCATTGCTGTCGTCGTGCCCCCCATGCCGAGCAATGCTCGGCGCTCCGAATGCGGTTGTTCCTGTGACTTGGGGTTATGAACTGGCTCCAATCATTGGATGTTGCGGGTTTTCGCTTCTTCAACCGGGCGTTGAGCAATTCGCTTTTCGACTGGTTCATGCCCTTTCTGAGTTGGAACAAGTTGTTCATTCCCAGCGTGATCCTGCTGGCGGTCTGGTTGGTGTGGAAGGGCGGGGTCCGGGGGCGTTTGTTCGTGGGGATGACGTTGGTCGTGATTGCGATTGGCGATGGCTTCATCTGCAACTCCCTGAAGGAGGGCATCGGTCGTTTGCGTCCCTTCAACGACATTCCCGACGCGCTTGTGCTGGTGGGCAAAGGAGGGAGCGGCAGCATGCCATCGTCCCACACGGCCAACTGGTTTTCAGCCATGACCGTGGCGTTTCTTTTCTATCGGCGTTCGATTCGCTTCATGCTGCCGATGGCCTGCCTGATCGGTTTCTCACGGGTCTATCTCGGGGTTCACTATCCGGGTGATGTGTTGGTCGGGGCGACGTTGGGCGTCGTTTATGCATCGGTCATTTGCCTTGGGTTGCATCGGCTGTGGGAGGTCGCGGGCGGGAAGTGGTTTCCCATCTGGCAGGCGGCGTTGCCGAGGCTTGTGCCGGATGGGCAGGGAGAGTTGCGGCCGGAGAAGGACGTCGAGGACGAGAAGGAGGAAAAGGAATACGGTGACGAGAGAAGGGGATTGATGGAGCAGCACTGGATCCGGTTGGCCTATTTGCTGATCGCGGCGGTGTTGTTGGCGCGATGGGGATACCTGGCTGCGGACAAGATCGAGTTGAGCGAGGATGAGGCCTACCAATGGTTGTGGGCAAAGCATCCGGCGCTTTCCTATTACAGCAAGCCGCCGTTCATCGCCTATGCGCAATGGATTGGAACGTCGCTTTGGGGCGACACCGCGTTTGGGGTGCGTTTCCTGTCACCGTTGATCGGAGCAGTTCTGTCCTTGGTTGTCTTTCGTTTTCTGGTGCGCGAGGTGAATCTGCGGGTTGGGGTCTGGATGTTGCTGATTCCATTGGCGACTCCCTTGCTCGGGGTGGGCACGATCCTGATGACGATCGATCCGTTGAATGTGCTCTTTTGGTGCCTGTCATTGATGGCGGGCTGGAGGGCGATGCGGGAGGATTCCCTGCGACATTGGGGGTGGACCGGCGTGTGGATGGGGTGCGGGTTTCTGAGCAAGTATCAATTGCCGTTCAACCTGATGTGTTGGGCGGCGTTCTTCATCCTTTGGAAGCCGGCGCGGGCGCACTTGCGGAAGCGCGGGCCTTGGTTGGCGTTGGGCGTGGCGGTCTTGTTCACCCTGCCGGTCCTGGCATGGAATGCGCAGAACGACTGGATTACGGTGACGCACCTGGGGGAGCGCGGCGGTTTGGATCGGGCCTGGAAGTTCAAGCCCAACTTCATCTGGGACTTTGCCCTGGCAGAAATCGGACTGTTGAATCCCGTTTTCTTTCTGGCGACGATCTGGGCCTGCGTCGCGGTTTGGCGCAAGCATCGGGGCGATCAGTTGCTGGTGTTTCTCTTTTCGATGAGCGTTCCATTGTTCCTGTTCTTCTTCTGCTACACCTTCCGATCGCGGGTGCAGCCCAACTGGATTGCGCCGAGCATTGTGCCCATGTTCTGCCTGGCGGCCATCTATTGGGAGCGGCGCAGTCGGGACGGAATGCCGAAGGTCGGAAAGTGGCTGGCGGCGGGTTGGATCCTGGGCGCGGTTCCGGTGATTCTTCTGCACGACACGAACCTGGTCCAGAAGGCGACCGGTCATTATCTGCCAGCGAAGGTTGATCCGCTGCGGCGCGTGCGGGCCTGGCGGACGACGGCGCAGATCGTGGAGGCGGAGCGCGGTCGGGTTGAAGCGGAGAGCGGCAAGCCGACCTTCATCATCGGCGGGCATTACGGCATCTCGGGGCTGATGTCGTTCTACATCGACGAGGCGAAGCGCGATCCAGAGGACGAGCCGTTGGTCTACTACCAGAGCGCGGATGTTCCCAAGAACCAATTCTTTTTCTGGCCGACGTATCGGACGAATTCGGCGATGGCCGGCATGAACGCGATTTACGCGCGGAAGATTCCGGTGGATGAGCCGGCTCCGGAGCGCCTGTTGGAGGAGTTTGAATCGGTGACCAGCCTGGGGTTGACCAATGTCCATTACCGGGGGCGTCAGTTTCGGACGATTCAACTGTTCGATTGTCGGGGACTGAAACCGCATGAGCCTTGAGACGAGTAGGAAGATCTTCATCGTCGGCGATTACGATCTCGCCGCGACCCTGAACTCCGGGCAGGCCTTCCGCTGGGTTGAGGAAGGCGACGGTTGGTCCGCGGTGGTCGACAATCGGTGGGTCTTCGTGAAGCAGATTGGCAAGGGAATCGAGGCGCGGGTTGCGGAGCCGGTCTCGGATTGGCGATGGCTGGAGGAATATCTGCAGGTTGGGGTCGATATCAAAGCGGTCACGGACTCCTTCCCGGATGACGAGCCGATGCGGGAGGCGGTGCGGGCTTGTCGGGGGCTACGGCTGTTGTTGCAGGATCCCTGGGAGTGCCTGGCTTCGTTCATTCTTTCCTCGAACAAGCAGATCACCCAGATCCGGCAGATGGTGGCGTTGATCTGTGAGCGGTTTGGCGAGCCGGTCGTCTCGGGGGAATCGCGCGGACAAGGATGTCCGCGCTCCGCGTTTGCATTCCCCTCGGCTGCCCGGCTTGCAGAAACGTCAGAGGAGGCGTTGCGCGAATGTCGGCTGGGCTACCGCGCGCCCTATCTCCTGAAGTCGGCCAGGATGGTTGCGGAGGGGGAGGTGGAGTTGGATCGGATGCGAGAGATGGGCTGCGGCGAGGCGCGCGAGGAGTTGCTGAAGTTGCCGGGAGTGGGGCGGAAGATCGCGGATTGCGCGCTGTTGTTTGCGGGCGGCCATCAGGAAGCCTTTCCGATCGATGTCTGGATTCTGAAGGCATTGAAGGAACTCTATTTTGCCCGGAAGCGGAAGGTGACCCCGAAGCGACTACAGGAGTTTTCGATGACCTATTTTGGGCCGCACGGCGGTTATGCGCAGCAGTATTTGTTTCACTACATGCGGAAGCAGGCGGGAAGGGCGTAGACCGGGGCTCATCCGGTTCGCTGGTGTGAACGATTCCCTTTAACCGCCAATTCGGGGTTGACGTTCCTGAGCCCAAAAGGCAAGGGAATGAAGACAAGGGAATCAAATGCATTTGTCTCCATTCCCTTGTCGAGAAACCGCCGGCTTGTGTGACAGGTCGATGCCAAGGGAGCCGGCCCAGTCCGGGATTGGAACCGCCACACGCGCAACAAACGGACTGAATTCCGTTCTGCGGCGTTGCGCCGTCGCGCCCCGGCAGGAACAATCGGCGGCGCATGAGGATTGATGTGTTGTTGACGCCGGCGGAGCAGGCGGGATTGGCGAAGCGGGATCTGAGCCGGATGACCTGTGTCGTCTTCGACGTCTTGCGCGCGACGAGTGTGATGACCGAGGCCTTGGCCAACGGCGCCGCCGCGATCGCGCCGGTCTGCGAGGTCCGGGAAGCGGTGAATTTGCGGTCGGGGAATCCTGATTGGTTGCTGGCCGGCGAGCGGGAGGGATTGAGGATCACTTCGGAAATCAGCGGCGGCCCGGAATTCGACCTGGGCAACTCCCCGAGGGAGTTCACCCGGGCGGCGATTGAAGGGCGGACGATCGTCACCACGACGACGAATGGCACCCGCGCTTTGCTGGCCTGCGAGGGAGCCGACCGTATTCTGGTTGGTTCCTTTCTGAATCTGCCGGCCGTGGTCGCGGAGTTGGCCGATGCCGCGCCGAGGGAAGTCCTATTGGTTTGCGCAGGGACCGGCGAAAACTGCGCCAGCGAGGACGCGCTTTGCGCGGGCGGGATCGTCGAGGGTTTGGTCGCGGGGGGGCATGCGATCGAGTTGAGCGATTCGGCCATGGTTGTCCGCGCATTCTATCGCGAGGAAGCCGGCGATGAAACGGAGCCGAGAATCGCGCATGGCTCCAACGGCCGGCGATTGTTGGGCATGGAGGATCTTCGGGAGGACGTCGTTTTCTGTAGCCGGATCGGCGTTCATGAGGTGGTCGGCGAGATGGGTCGGGATGGTTTGGTGCGACTGTAGTTGTGAGTTCAGGTGTGTTTTCCAGGCCTGCGGATTGACCCCGGCGCGGAATGAGGGCACATATCGGGCCTCATGAGTTCCCAGCCCATTTTGCAGGCGAGCGGCCTGACCAAGACCTATCCGAGCGGCGGTTCCGCGCTGACCGTGCTGGATCACGTCGACATGACCGTGGCGGAGGGGGCGACCTGCGCGATTGTCGGTCCGTCGGGGAGCGGCAAGACGACCCTGCTGGGATTGTGCGCGGGGCTGGACACGCCGACGTCCGGCAGCGTCCATCTCAACGGTTCCAACCTGGCGGCGCTGGATGAGGACGGCCGGGCGCGTCTGCGCAACGAATGTGTCGGGTTTGTGTTCCAGAGTTTTCAGTTGATCCCGACCCTGACCGCGCTGGAGAACGTGATGGTGCCCCTGGAGTTGCGCGGCGAGGGCGGGGTGGGGAAACAGGCGGAGGAACTCCTGGAGCGGGTGGGGTTGAAGAAGCGGGTCGGGCACTATCCCAATCAGCTATCCGGCGGCGAGCAGCAACGGGTGGCCCTGGCGCGCGCGTTCATCAATCGACCGCGGATACTTTTCGCCGATGAACCGACCGGCAATCTTGATGGGGAGACCAGTCAAAGGATCGTGGACATCCTGTTCGAACTGAACGAGTCCCTGAAGACGGCGATTGTCCTGGTGACCCACGACGATGAACTGGCGGAGAAAGCCGGCAGCATTGTGCGGTTGCGCGATGGGCGCGTCGCGGAGGCGAAAGGATGACTGAAGTGATGTGCCATTTGGCGAAGCCGGCGAATGCCGTGGCGCGGGCGTCCTCGCCTGCGGGGGCGGCGGATGTCCGCGCCTGTGTGTCTGTTTCTCGCGGCGAGACGCCGCAGGAACCCGCAGCCGGGGCGGCTGCGCTACGGTGGTTGTCGAGATGACCGAGCAGCCTTCCCAGAATCAGAGTGTTGGCAAAGCGGCCGTCCGGCGTCCGCCCGCGTCGGTCGCGCTGCTGTTGTTGCAGCCCTGGGTGTGGCGGATGGCGTGGCGGGACAGTCGGAGCAGTCGGCGGCGCATGTTGTTCTTTTCCACGTCGATCATGTTCGGCATTGCGGCGTTGGTGGCGATCGGCTCCTTCGGTCACAACTTGAAGCGCAACGTCGACCTGCAGACGCGCACCCTGATCGGCGCGGATCTCGCGGTGAGCTCCCGGCAGCCCTATTCGGAGGAGGAGTGGCGGGATCTGGAGGCGATCGACGGCGAGTTGGCCCGGGAGACCAGCTTTTCCTCGATGGTGTTCTTTCCCAAGAACGAGTCGTCGAGGTTGATCCAGGTTCGCGCGGTGGAGGGGGCGTTCCCGTTCTATGGCGAACTGAAGACGGAGCCCGCGGCGGCGGCGGTTGAATTCCGGAAGGGCAGCGGCGTTCTGATCGAGGCGAGCGTGCTGGAGCAGTTTGGCGTTGCGCCGGGGGATCGGGTCCGGTTGGGGCAATGGGAGACGACGGTGGCGGGGAGTCTCCTGGATGTTCCGGGAGCGAACATTGCCTTCGAGATGTTGGCTCCCACGGTCTTCATTCCGATGGCGGATCTGGAGAAGACGGGGTTGCTGCGCACGCGCAGCCTTTCCCGCCATCACGCCTATCTGAAGTTGGCCGACGGCATGGAAGTCGGGAGTTTGAAGGCGGCGGCGACCAATGCGATCCAGGGCCGCGCCCGATTCGACACCGTGGAGGAGCGCAAGCGTCAACTGGGCAGGACGCTCGGGCACTTGAACCGTTTTCTCAATCTGACCGGTTTTGTGGCCTTGTTGCTCGGGGCGGTCGGCACGGCGAGCGCGATTCGCGTGCACGTGAAAGAAAAGTTGGCGACGATCGCGGTCCTGCGGTGTCTGGGCTGCAGCGTGAAGCAGACCTTTGCCATCTATCTGATTCAGACCGTGGCGCTGGGAATGACGGGCACGCTTTGCGGCACGGCGCTCGGGCTTGTCGTGCAGTATTTGCTGCCCTCGGCGGTGGCGGGCGTGGTTCCCTTTGAGATTGCGGTTTCGGTGGCCTGGCCGGCGGTGTTTCAGGCGATGGGAATCGGGTTCGGCGTTTCCCTGTTGTTTGCCCTGGCCCCCTTGCTTTCGGTCCGGAATGTGACTCCCCTGACGGCGATTCGAGGTGGAGCCGCCGACGGGGCGGTCCGCCGGTTTGATCCCTGGTTGGCGTTGGTCTATGCGGCGATTGGCGGGGCGGTCCTGGCTTTCGCGATCTCGCAGACGCAGCGGCTCGAGATCGGCGTTGGCTTTGCCGTGGGGATCGGCCTGTCCCTCGCATTCCTGGCCTTGTTCGCGAAGCTGGCGGTCTCGATTGTGCGACGGACAATACCGTCGGCTTTGCCATACGTATGGCGGCAGGGATTGGCCAATCTGTATCGCCCGCACAACCGCACGGTCTTGTTCATGGTGTCGATCGGCTTGGGGACCTTTCTGGTGCTGTCGCTGTATCTGACCCAGCACGTCTTGGTCACCAAGTTGTTTCCGATGGAGAAGGCGAACACGCCGAACGCGATCCTGTTCGAGGTTTACCCGGATCAGAAAGGCGAGGTGGTCGGGGTCATGGAATCAATGGGCCTTCCGTTGTTGCAGGACGTGTCGATCGTGAACATGAAGTTGGCGGGCGTCAAAGGCACGCCGGTCGCTGAGTTGCCGACGCGCCGAGGGAGGCCGCGGAGCAAGGGGGGCGGGCGCGGGCCGGAACGCGATGAGGCGGGGCGGGATGCAGCCGAGCGCGGCAAAGGCGTGCCGCGCTGGGTCGTGGAGCGGCAATACCGTTCCACCTACCGCAATCATCTTGAAGATTCGGAGGAGTTGGTCGCCGGGGAATTGCATGGCGCGTTTCGCGGCGGCATTGACGATGTTATTCCGGTGTCGGTCGAGGAAAGGATCGCGGAGGACCTGGGCGTGACCCTGGGCGACGAACTGGAATGGGACGTGCAGGGCATGCCGATAAGAACCAAGGTGACGAGCCTGCGCAAGGTGGATTGGCGGCGGGTGCAGCCGAACTTCTTTGTGGTCTTTCCGTCGGGTTCGCTCGACGACGCGCCGGCGCAGCACATCCTTGCGACCCATGTGGCGGACAGCAAGGAGTCGGCGGAACTTCAACGCGAGGTGGTGAAGCGGTTTCCCAATGTCTCCGCCATTGACCTGACGTTCATTATCCAGACCATCGACGGCATCATCGACCGTGTGACGTACGTGATTCAGTTCATGGCGATGTTCACGGTGGCGACAGGCTTGTTTGTTTTGGTGGGGACGGTGATGACCGGGCGGTTTCAGCGCATTCGGGAGAGCATCCTATTGCGGACGCTGGGAGCAAGCCGCAGGCAGGTGCAGCGCGTGCTGTTGTCGGAGTATCTGTTCCTGGGACTCTTGGCCGGAATGACTGGCGCGGTTCTCGCGATCGGAGGCAGTTGGGCGTTGTCGAGGTTCGTGTTCAAGGTTGAGTATTCGCTGGCTCTGACGCCGTTGATTGTCGCCCTGGCGGTGGTGGCGTTGATGACCGTGGTCACGGGGCTCCTGGGAAATCGTGGCGTGGCGACACATCCGCCCCTGGAGATTCTGCGGTCAGAGGGAAGTTGACCGCCTCCCCACGCGCGGCGTCCGGACCGAGGAAGACCAGGAGGCCATGCTTTCTTCAACGTGAATCTGGTTGCGAGCGGGATGCGGGTGATCTAAAAGTCACGAAGATCCGGCCGCGGACGAGGGGGGGCTGGAAAACCACGGGGCGGAAAACACAGCGAAGCTGCAGGCAAGACAAGTCATGAGAACAGTTGATATGGAATTGGGGACAAGGGGCGCAAGTTCCAGGAGTTTCTTCTGCGGGGAGATTCAGCGTTTGGCCGTGATGCTGACGTTGGCATTGTGTCTTGCCGCCAATCTTGGTTTCGGGCAGGAGGCAGGTCCCGCCGCGCCGGTCGCCGAGGAAGCGGGTGGACAGGACGACGCCGCAAGCGATGATGCCGCAGCCTCCGAGGGTTCTGAAACGGGGGGAGCCGGGCAACTCACCGCCGAGCAGCAGGAGTGGATTGAGAAGTTTCTGGGAGTCTTGAAGGATTCGGTCGTCCTGATCGTGGGCTGGGGCGTCGCCGCCACGTTGGTCTTCTTTATACCCATTCCCTGGATTTCCATCGCCTTCAAGAATGAGAAGGGTTGGGGGTGGATACTGCTGTTGGTCTATGTGTTGGGCTGTGTCACGCCGTTGACCGGGTTGGTGTGCTGCGTCTATGCCTTGAAGCATCGGCTGGAGTACAAGAAATTGTTCCTGCTCACGGTCTTGGGCTATGCCGGATTCTTTGGCTCCAGCTCCTATGTGGGCTACCGGGTGACGGCGTTGACTGCCGAGATGGAGTCCCTGGCGGTCGATGCGGAATCCATGGAAATGGAGCGGGAGGGCGCCGAAGCCGCTCCGAAGGCCGAGGAAGGCGCCGGCGGCGCCTGGGGCGGCGTGATGGACAAGGTCAAGGCCGTCGCCGAAAAGGCGGGCGAGCGCTCCAAAGCCGGCGATGCGGCCATGGCGGAACCCAGCGCGGACGCCAAAGCGGATGGCGGCAATGACGCCGACAAGCCGGCGGACCCCGACACGGCCAAGAAACCTGAAGGTGAAGCGCAGAAAGAGATGGCAAGTGAGCCCGAGCCGGAGTCCGACCCGGTTGACGACGGCGGCTATGCTCCGGCGCCCCGGGAATTCCGCGTGATCAGCCTGATCGGGACAGACGCTCGACGGACGGCCATGATCGCGGGAGCCGACGGCAAGAATCACTTGGTGGGGAAAGGCTACGAATTGACGCTTGGCGGGAAGGATATCGAGGTGGTTGATATCACGGCGGACGCCGTGGTCATCCGGATGAAGGGACGGGCGACCCCGATGGCGATCCGGGCTCCCAAGCCGAAGCAATGACCCGGGCCCAGTTGCCGGCATTGAGTTTTTGACGACGGGTTGGTTGGCGCTATCATTCCGCGATGTGAAGCGATCCATTTTTTGTTCCCTACTCCTCGGCGCCGCCTGCATCGCCGGTTCGGCGCAGACGCCCGAACAGCAATTCAATTTTGCCCGCCAGCTGGAAACCGATGGCGACGCCGCCTTCGCGCTGCTGGAATACAAGCGCTTCGTGCACTACAACCCGGGGCACAGCAAGACGGCTGAGGCGCGGATGAACACCGCGAACATCTATCTCTTCCAAGTGGCGGACGTACCCGGCGCGCGCCAAGCCCTGGGGGAGATTGTCAAACATCACAAGGGAACGCCCGCGGCGAAGGCGGCGGCCGAGTTGGTGGACTTCATCGAGATCAACTCGGATTTTGGAGGCAAGCCTTTGCTGACCTTCCTGCAGGCGCGTCGGGAGGAGAATCGGAAAAAGTACGATGCGGCGGCAAAGAAGTATCACGAGGTTGCGAAGGCGCATCCCAAGGCCCGGCTGGCGCCGGAGGCGTTGGTCGAAGCGGCCGCATTGGAACTCAATCAGTTGAATCAGCCGCAGAAAACGATCGACACCGTTGCCGCCATGAGTCCGGCCCACGTGAAGCATCCCCGGTATGACGAGGCCCGGTTCCTGAAGGCGCAGGCGGTTGAAAAGCTCAAGGGGCCGGGCAACGAGGCGATCGCTGAGTTCGGTGAGGTTGCCAAGGGCAACCAGAACAGTCCCTGGCGGCAGAAGGCGTTGGCGGAACAGGCCCGAATCAAGAAATCCCAGAATCTTCCAAAACGCCAGTTCAGCAAGCAGTATGTGAAGTCGTTCAAGCTCGTGAACAGCGCCACGCGTCGGGATGTCTACGTGGTTTCCGTGGAGGTGTCGGGCGGGCTTTCGGAACGCGAGGTGAAAGCCACGCTGGAGGATGCCCTCTTCAAGCACCTTGGCGAGCGGGCCAACGACAAGCACAAGGTCCAGATCGCCGCCTATTTCAGCTATCCGGTCACCAAGGCAGGGAGCGCTGATTGGACGCCCGGGAAACCGGTCGAGTACGCCGTCAGGGAGATGAAGGCGGAGGACGCGGTCAAGGGTCTGTTGTTCGATCTGCTGAAGAGTCGTTGAGGCGCGTCAGCGATTCATTGCAGCAGCTCCCGCTGCCACTTCATCATGGATTCTGCGGCGGCGTCCCAGTCGACCGCGAGGGCGGTCATGACGGCCCGACTGGCGATGAGGGTCGGGTCAATTCCGAGTTCCTTCGCGCGTTCGTCGCGAACGGCTTGAAGTTCGATGACCTTTTGCTTCTGGGCCGCCGTCATGCGTTTGCCCTTGGTGCGAATGTGGCGCGGAAGTTCGCCCTCGGGCGCATCGACGCCACGCTTGACGGCGTCGTTCAGCGCCCGCTTGCGTCGGGAGGAGAAACGCTGGGGAATGAATTCGGCATGGGGACGCTCCTCCGAGATCGCGTCGCAGAGGGCGAGCATGCTCTTCGGGCTCATGATATGAAACAGTGGGCGATTCGCGGCGAGAGCCTCGGCTTCACGCCACTTACAGACCTCGCGCAGGATGCCAAGGCCGCGGCGTGATAGCTTGGGGCTGCCCTTGATTCGCCACACCGCATCGGGGTCCGGCTCGACGGGTTTGGAGCAGTCGCGCAACAGTCGGGCGCAGGATTCGACGTGCCATTCCAACCTTCCCTTGGCGATCAGTTCCTGGCGCAGAAGATCGGACAGCGTTTTAAGGAACTTGGTGTCATTGCGCGCGTATTCCTCCATGCGCTCGGTCAGTGGGCGGCGCGCCCAGTTTGCTTTTTGCGGTCCCTTTTCGAGGGCGACCCCCAGGAACTGCTCAACCAGGTTGGCGAGTCCGAACTTCTCGCATCCGATCAAGCGGGCTGCGATCATGGTATCGAACACGGAACACGGGGAATAATCGAAGTCCTTGCGCAGGAGACGCAGGTCGTAGTCGGCGCCGTGGAAGATCAGTTCGCGGCCCTTGAGCTCCGACCAGAGCGGCGCGAGATCGATCTTGTCCGAGAGAGGGTCGATCAGGTCGTCGGCGCCCTCGGTGCTGACCTGGAGGAGGCAGAGTTTTTCCGGGTAGGCGTGCAAGCTGTCCGCTTCCGTGTCCAAGGCCACCCAGTCAGCGGCCTGGAGCCGGGGGAGCCAGGCATTCAGGGCGGAATCGGTATCGATCATCGCGGGAAACTACGCCAGATCGAGCGTTGGTGTCGAGGGTGAGAAAAGGAATCGGCGTCGCGCGGGGCGTCGCGACCCGACTGGGTTCGGGGACTTTTCCGCTTTGCAGTCGGAGGCGCGGCAGCATAATCCCCGGCATGAACCTCGCATCCGTATTCTCGGCAACCGCAGAACGAAATCGGGACAAGACCGCCGTCTTCTGGGGCGACGACACTCGTAGTTATGGGCATCTGCATGATGAATCCAGCGCCGTTGCGGCGACCTTGGCGTCGGAACATGGAATTAAGCCGGGCGATCGGGTGGGGATCTGGGTGAGGAACTGCCCGGAGTTCATTTCCGCATTTTTCGGCATCCAGAAAGCGGGAGGTGTGGCGACCCCGATCAACAATTTCCTGAAGCCGGATGAAGTGGCGTACATCTTGGCCGACTCGGGATGCGGGCTTTTGATCACGGACGACTCGATGGACGAGACTCTGGGGCAATTGCGGGATGCGGCGCCCGGGTTGCGGATTCTGAAGGTGGAATCGTTCGGCCAAATCAAGAATGCATCCGAGGCGCCGGGGCCCGACCAGCGGAAAGGCGACGACCTGGCGGTGATCATCTACACCTCGGGAACGACCGGTCGGCCGAAAGGCGCGATGCTGACGCAGGGCAATCTCCTGCACAACATCGAGAGCTGCCGGAAGATTCTCGAGGCGGAGGAAATGGATCGGTTCGTCCTGTTGCTGCCAATGTTTCACAGCTTCATGCTGACGGTTTGCAACCTGCTGCCCTTGGCGCTGGGCGGCTCGGTGGTCTTGATCCGCTCCCTGCATCCGCCGAAGAACGTGATGCAGGAAATTGTCCGGCATCAGGCCACGGTGATGCCGGCGATCCCCGCGTTTTTCCGGGCGATGCTGCATGATTCCGTGCCTGCCGAATTGCCGCTGCGCGCCGCCATCAGCGGCGCGGCGCCGTTGCCCGTAGAGACGCTGAACGCCTTCAACGAGAAGTTCCCGTTTCCGTTGATTGAGGGCTACGGGCTCAGTGAGGCGAGCCCGGTGGTGAGCTTCAATCCGCTGCGGGGGCCGTGGGTCGCGGGGTCGATTGGCAAGCCGATCCCGGATGTCGAGGTCTCGGTTCGCAATGAAGCCGGCGAGGAACTGCCCGACGGCGAGATTGGCGAGATCTGTGTCCGGGGGGGCAATGTGATGGCCGGGTATTGGAATCGGCCGGACGAGACAGAGAAGACGATTCGCGACGGCTGGTTGTATACCGGGGATATCGGGTATCGGCGAGATGACGGCTTCGCCTTCATCACCGACCGGAAGAAGGACATGCTGCTCGTCAACGGCATCAATGTCTATCCCCGCGAGATTGAAGAAGTGATCTACCAGTTCCCGGGAATTAAGGAAGCGGCGGTTATTGGCAAGCAGGACCCGCGCAAGGGCGAGATGCCGGTGGCTTTCGTGGCGCCGGATGAGGGCGGGGAGATCGATCCGAAGGCCCTGACGGATTTTCTGAAGCAGCGGCTCGCGGACTACAAGGTCCCGCGGCGCATCGTGGCGGTGGCATCGTTGCCGCGCAATGCGACGGGCAAGATTCTCAAGACAGCCTTGCGCGAGCGGGAGATTTGAGCGCCTGTGTTTCCGGGCGTGCGATTAAACGAGGGTGGCAGCTGACGTGAGAAGGCTTGTTCTCCCTCATAAGTCGGTGATGAGTGAGCCTCGTGACCTCGTCTGCGTCTCTGGGGGGCGATCGTGAACGGGTGGCGCCATGCCAAGTCCCCAAGGGACGAAAAGAGGTCTTCTTGCTCACGGGGTCGGCTATGGCTCACCTGCAGCGCTTTCCCTTCGCCGCTTTCACCCCTGCGGGGTGTTGAAGTGGGCTCGACGGAGTCTCGCCCCACCGCCTTTTCGATTCGCTGTCGCGCGCTTCAGCGCCTTTCATTCCATGCCAGCGCCACCCACGACTCCGCTGCCAACAGCGCTTCTTTATTGCCGGATGG